>CAYSFP010000032.1:0-31599 GCA_964430075.1 uncultured Planctomycetaceae bacterium
AGGCGGCGCTGTTCGCCCGCGACCTGTACGAAATGTACAAGCACCACGCCGAGCTGAAGGGCTGGAAGGTCGAGATCCTGGACCACAACGCAACCGAGCTGGGCGGGTTCAAGGAAATCTCCCTGGGGCTCGAAGGGGAGGGCGTCTACCGCGAGCTGCAGTACGAAAGCGGCGGCCACCGCGTGCAGCGCGTCCCCGAAACCGAGACGCAAGGCCGTGTGCACACCTCGCTCGCCACCGTGGCGGTGATGCCCGAGCCCGAAGACGTCGAAGTGACGCTCAAGCCGGACGACTACCGGCTCGACAAGTTCTGCGCCAGCGGCCCCGGCGGCCAGCACGTGAACAAAACCGAGAGCGCCGTGCGGCTCACCCACTACGAAACCGGCATCGTCGTCCAGTGCCAGGACGAAAAGAGCCAGCACAAGAACCTCGCCAAGGCGCTCCGCGTGCTCAAGACGCGAATCTACGAACACAAGCGGGCCGAAGAGGACAAGAAACGGTCCGACGAGCGCAAAACGCTCGTCGGCTCAGGCGACCGCAGCGCACGGATTCGCACGTACAATTTCCCTGACAACCGCGTGACCGATCACCGCATCGGCCTCACGCTGTACAAGCTCGACCAGATCATCGCGGGCAACCTGCAGCCGGTGACCGACGCGCTGATCGACTACGACCGGCAGCAGTTGCGCGACGCGTTTGCGGTGGCGGAGTGAAAGGGGAATTTCGGATTGCGAATTTCGGATTGCGGATTGAGACGAGGCCGACTCCTTCAATCCGAAATCCGAAATCCGAAATCCGCAATCATCATGCCCGACGCCCCTTGGACCATCGGCCGATTGCTCACCTGGACGACGGAATTCCTGCGCGACAAGGGGGCCGACAATCCGCGCCTGGACGCCGAGGTGCTGCTGGCCCACGCCCGCGGGTGCAAGCGGATCGAGCTGTACACCGCCTTCGAGGACGTGGCGCCGGACGAGTTGCGGGACAGGTTTCGCGCCCTGGTGAAAGAACGCGCTGGCGGAAAGCCGGTTGCCTATCTCGTCGGTCAGCGAGAGTTCTTCTCGCTGCCGTTCGAGGTGACGGCCGACGTGCTTATCCCGCGGCCGGAGACCGAGTTGCTCGTCGTCCGCGCTCTTGATCTCGCCAAAGAACTCGCGGCCGCGGGCCGCGCCGAACTGGCGATCGCCGACATCGGCACGGGCAGCGGCATCCTGGCCGTGACGCTGGCGAAGCATCTGGCCACATGCCGCGTTACGGCGATCGACCTCAGCAAAAAGGCTCTCGAAGTCGCCCAGCGAAATGCCACACGCCACGGCGTCGCCGACCGCATCGCGTGGAGCGAAGGCGACGTGCTCGCCAGCATACCGGCGCCGCAGGCGTTTGACCTGGTCGTCAGCAATCCACCCTACGTGAAGACGGCTGAACTCGCCGAGCTGGCCGACGACGTCCGCCGGTTCGAGCCCGCCCTTGCGCTCGACGGCGGAGTCGAGGGCACCACCGTCATCGAGCGGCTCCTTCCGCAAGCGGCCCAGCGCCTGCGCCCCGGCGGTTGGCTGCTCGTGGAGATCAGCCCGACGATTGTCGAGCGCGTTGAGCAGCTCGTTCGCGGCACGCCCGCACTCGAACTCAAGCCGACGCTCAAGGATATCGCCGGCTTGCCGCGCGTCGTGCAGGCCCAGCGACGGGAGGCGGCATGACCCACCCGCTGCGCTGGATGGCGCTCATTGCACTCGGGCGGTCCGAGCTGCCGTCGTTCGACGCCATCGCCACCGCTTACCGTGACCTGTTCCCCGAGGCCGCGCCGCTGGTCGCGTCCCAAGCGACCGACGGCCTCGTGACGTTCACGATCGACGACTTCACAGCCGCCGCCACGCTCGTGCCGCGGCCCATTCCCGCGTCGCAACTCGAGGGCCCGGCGGCCACGGCCTGGTACTGGCCCGACGCGGCCGAGGCGCTGGCGGGCCATACCGCGCACCTGCTGGTCACGCTCATCGACGAGGGCGGGCGTCCGTTGGAAAAGGCGCTCGCACTGACGCGACTCACGGCAGCCATCGCGGCCGCGGCGCCCAGCGTCGGGGTGTTCTGGGGGCCCGGCCGGTTGGTGCACCCCCCCGCGGCATTCGTCGACCAGGCCCAAACGGCCCGTTCGCACAATTTGCCGCTGTTTTTGTGGATCGACTTCCGCGTCGAACCCGCCGGCGACGGGACGAGCGTGCGGCTGTTCACCACGGGCCTCGACGCCCTGGGCGCCGAGGAGTTGGAGGTGGAAGCCTTCCACGGCGACCCGCGCGAGCTCGTGGGCTTCGTCTACAACGTGGCCCACTACCTGCTCGACCGCCGCAAGGTGATCAACGACGGCGACACGATCGGCCTGACCGACGCCGTGCAGGTGACGGCCCACCGCGGTCCCTCAATGCTCGGCGGCGACCTCGATGTGCTCCGGCTGAGCTTCGCGACCGAGTCGTGAAGGAAACATCCAATCCTCCGGCTCCCTCCCCTTGGCGGGGAGGGCTGGGGAGGGGGGAAGCGGAGGGTACACGCGCACCAATGGCATGCCTTGTACCAACTGCCTCACCCCTAACGCTTTGCGAACGGTACCACCTGCGCACGGGCGACTACACGTCGCCCGTGCTCGGTGCTCCCTCCCCATCAAGGGGAGGGGACCGGAGGAGTTCATCGGCAATCGCCTTGTCCGCCGCGCAAGCGCCGCGATAGAACTTCTGCTTCAGCGGATTGCGCGTCGTCGTCAGCGGCCCATTCTTCGCATCGGCCATGAGCGCCGCGATCATCATCTGCAGCTTGGCGTCCATGTCGTCGGCGTAGTGCACCAGCAGCGCTTCGGGCGTCATCGGCGGCTTGGGCGAGCCCCACTCGGCCAGCCGCTGGTGCGCCACGATGATGTGCTCCAGCCGCAACAGTTTTTCCCCGGAGAGCCCCGCCGTGGGGGCCGCCTCCCGCAGCATGTCGCGGCCCTGGAGGATGTGGCCAATCAGGGCGCCGCTCTCGGAATATTCGGCGCCGCTGGGCGTGAGCTGCAGCTCGCGCAGCTTGCCGATGTCGTGCAAGATGCCGCCCGCGACGACGAGATCGCCGTCCAGCGGCGGATCGAGCTCGGGGCACGCCCCGGCATATTTGTCCGCGAGGTACGCGCACGTCTGCGCGACGCTCAACACGTGCTCGAGAAACCCGCCGGCGTACGCGTGATGGTTGTACGTGGCCGCCGGCATCTTGAGCAGGAGCTCGCGATTCTCGTCCAGCAGCGTCGTCACCACCGCCGACACCGAGTCGTCGACAATCGTCCCCGCCGCGAGCGACCGCAGCTCCTCGAACATCTCCGCCGGATCGCGCCGCGAACGCGGCATGCACATCGCCGGATCGAACCCCTCGGCCGCATCGCCGTCGACGACCGCGCGAATGCGGCGAATCTCGAGCTGCGGGCCGAAGTCCGTCTCGCGGTACAGCGCCCGCAGCTTGTAGAACTCGCCGGGAGTCCATTCGTTGCGGCAAGCCTTCGCCAACGGGGAGTCCGACCAGACGGGAAAACTCACCTCGCGCTGCGCGTCGCGAAATGTCACCTTGAAGTACGGCTTGCCGTGCTTGGTCTGCAGCTCCTCGCGGCTGGCGAAGAGGGCGAAGAAATCGGCCTCCTGGCCGTTGGTCAGCTCGGCCAGCCGGCTGATTTTCGCGGCGGGCTCGTCAATCTCTAGCGTGCGCTGAATAGTGCTCATGGCCGTTCATTCTGCGCTGCGCGCGAGTCGTTCGCAACTTGGACCGCGGCTTTGCGCCGCCGCACCTCCTCGGCCAGCGCCGCCCGCTTGAGCGCGAGCTCGCGTTTGCGGCGCTGAAACTCGGCGAAGTTGCGCAGCGCCGCCGGACCGCGAATGATCGCCCAGACGCCGACCAGGATCAAATACCCCGCAAGAAACGCCTGCACCGCCGGATGGGCGAACGGAATCGCGAGCAACGACGCAACGCCAAGCGCCAGTGCGATGATCGTCGTGACAATCAGCAGGGCCGCCACCGAGAACTGGAACTGCGGCGCTTTGGCCATGGGGCGCCTCAGATTCGCGGCGACTCCGCCGATAGGTTCGTCAGCATCTCGGTGAGCTGCACGCGAATCTGCTCCATCACGGGGTCGACCTCGGCGCTGCGATCGCGGTGGCTGCTCACGGGAATCGCTTCGCCCACCTGCACCACGGCGTGCAGCGGGCCGTGGACGCGGATGCTGTCGGTGAAGTCTTCCTCAAAGCGCTCGGCCGTCTCCAGGATGTGCTCCGGAACATTCTTCTCCGACTGCCGCACATAGTTTCGCGGGTAGTGCGACATCTGCTGCACATAGTAGCACGCCGCGAGTTGCCGGCGCCGTTCGGCCCGTTCGTCGGCGGTGGCGTTCCTGTCGAGCAGGCCCGGCAGGATGGCCCCGCGCAGGTTTTTCACGCGCGAGACCACGCCCTCGCTCGTGGGCCGCACATTCCAGCGTTTTTCCAGTTTCTCCAGCACGTCCTCGATCAACTTGTCCACGCGCTCGTAGAAATCGCCCGTTCTTGCGAACCCGAAGTATTCGATCTCCTTGAGCGAGAGCAGCGCCTGCGCGATCTGCCGCAGCCGCTGGATGATCGACTTGTCGCTCTGCGGATACCAGGAAAAGTGCCCCTCGATTTCCTCGAGCACCGGCAGCACGGCCGCTTCCAAGTTGCCGCGGTAGAAGTAGCGAATTGCCACGGGATGAATCACCACGCCCCCGGCGCCTTCAATCTTCTCGCGCCGCTTTGCCGCCGTTCGGGCGATGAACGACACGCCGTCCATCAGCGGCTGGATCTGGTCGTTGTGCCGCGAGATGGCGCCCTCGGCGAACAGCACCAGCGGCCGCCGGCCGTCCACGAGGATGTCCACCGCCGTGTTGATCGCCTGCCGATCGACGCCCTCGCGATACACGCTGAACGCGCCGATCCGCCGCAGCATGAACCGGTTTGCCCGGCTCTGCTTGAACAGGTGCCAGGAGGCCATCGCGTGCATGTCGCGGCCGACGTACCGCGACAGCTCGCCGAACGTGAGCGGGTCGGACATCCGGCAGTGGTTGGGCGCCAGAATGACGCCCTTGCCCGCGTCGGTCGACGCCTTGAGTCGCTCGGCCCCGCGCGTTTCGATCGAGTGGACGCCGTAGCTTTTGCGGAGGTGGCTCTTGATGAGGAACAGCCGGATGAACGTCGGCCAGAACCGCGAGTAGACCGGCGGAATGAACTCGTAGGGTTCCTCGATGATAACGTTCTGCATGGGGGGCGCGGCCTCGGCACATCCTTCACAACCGGCACAAAGTGGCTCGGCACATGAAACATACCGCACGATTTGCCCGCCTGCCCAGGGCGACGGTGCGGCCCACCAATGGTCCTCCATTCCCCTCCCCTTGATGGGGAGGGGTGATGCGGCGGGTACAAGCGCTGAAGGCGCATCGACTCTCTGGCCAACCGTGTACCCGCTTCGTCCCCCCTCCCCAGCCCTCCCCGCCAAGGGGAGGGAGCCGGAGGATTTGTTGTCGGGGCGGCTTCTTCGTGGAGCGGCGGAACGCGACAGGAAGACTTGCCGCCCACGTCGCCGTGTGTCGATACAACCGATGCGCCCCAAACGGTTCCCGCCGGCAAAGCCACATGACCAGACCGCTCAAGAAACAACTGCGCCCGCGCCGCGAATCCGTCGCCGCGGACGCTACGCGCCTGGGCGAGGGCTTCCTCCACTACCTCCGCACCGAATGCCACCTGGCGGACAACACCGTGGCCGCCTATGGCCGCGACCTCAAGCGGCTGTTCACGTGGCTCGCCGGACGGCGGTTGGGGCAGCTCTCGGTGAGCGAGCTCGCCGGCTACTCGGCGTGGCTTGCTGAACAGGGGCTCGCTCCCAAAAGCGTCACCCGACACGTCGCGTCGCTGAAGGTGTTCTTCCGCTACCTGCAGCTCGAAGGGCATCTCGTCGATAACCAGGCCGAGCTGCTCACCGCGCAGAAACTCTGGCAACGCGTGCCGCAGGTGCTGTCGGCCGAGCAGGTCGATCGGCTCATCGCGGCGCCTCGCCGTAGCGACCCGCACTGGCGGCGGGACCGGGCGCTGCTCGAGATGCTCTACGCGACGGGCTGCCGCGTGTCGGAAATCTCGCACTTGCCGCTACGGGACCTGCATCTTGCCGAGCGTATGGCTCGCTGCCGCGGCAAGGGCGACAAGCAGCGCGTCGTCCCCCTGGGCGAGCGGGCCGTCGCCGCCGTCGAAACCTACCTGCGCGAGGAGCGCGGCCCGCTCGCCGCGCGTCGCACGCCGGCGCCTGAGTGGCTGTTCCTCTCCGCCCGCGGCGGGCGGCTCAGCCGCGAGCGGATTTGGGAGCTGATCAAGCGCTACGCCGCCCGCACGGGCGCCCCGCCGGAGATCAGCCCCCACTCGCTGCGCCATAGCTTCGCCACGCACCTACTCGCCGGCGGCGCCGACATCCGCCATGTCCAGGAAATGCTCGGCCACGCGAGTATCGCCACGACGCAGATCTACACGCACGTCGACCACACGCGGCTGAAGCGCGTGCACCAAGTCTTCCACCCGCGGGCGTGAGAGCCCCCGGCAATCGCGTGTGCCGCGGCGGGCTTGCCAGAAGTGCGAAGAGGGGACACGGCGCCCCCGCTGCACGGGCCCCCCATGGCGCTCCACGCCGAGGAAGCCTGGCCTCCCTTTCTCTATTGAGCGTTGGTCAGCGGCGTCGGTAAACGGGCTGCCGGCTGCGATTGCCGTCGCGGATAGGCCGCGGCGGTTTCCGCATAAGCGATATGTTCATCAACTGCCTCAATGGTGCGCTCTGCCATGGACGCAAGATGCAGATACATCATCATCATGGACTGGACGTAGTCAAAACATTGCATGCCAAGCAGCGCACTCGCCATCGAGTTGCGCCAATACGAGGCCCGAAACTCGGGAGTCTTCGTCATGCGCCACGCGAGCCGTAAGAGCGCTCGCACATCGCGCCGTGCTTCGAAGAAGCTCGATTTGTGCCGCCTCGCGAACTTCATCTTCTGCGCTGTTTGCACAACGCGAGCCATGAATCGTCGCGGTTCATAGATGCGTTGAAGAACTCGCTGGTACTCGCGATAGATTTCCACACGATCTCGTCGCGTGACGAAATTGAGGCCGCCGGATTGATCAGTGCCTTCGGCGTACGTGCCAGCAGTTTGCAGGCGATAGGGTATCGCACTGTCGCACTCGGCCACTTGCAGATTGGTCGAAAGCAGCCGGCCCTCTCTCTGCAGCCTGCGTGTAAGTTGAGTATTCGGCAAGGCCACGAGCAAGCCGACCATGGCAACGAGAATTCCCGATTCCTCAATGCATTGGACCATGGCCTCGTCGGCGCCGGACTTTTCCTCGTCGAATCCCAAGATGAAACCGGCCGTAACCGCGATGCCGTAAGAGTGGATTCTTTTGACTCGCTCGGCAATGGGCGCCATCGCATTGACGCGCTTCTGAGTTTGAGCAAGCGTGTCGGGATCCGGCGTCTCGATGCCCATGAAGATAAAGCGGAAGTCGACGTCCCTCATGAGCTCGAGCAATTCGGCGTCGTCGGCGAGATTCATCGTCGCTTCCGTCGAGAAAAAGAACGGATGCCGGCGACGTGTTGACCAATCCGCGACGGCGCGAAGCATCGGCTTAACCAAACGCTTGTTGCCAATGAAGTTGTCGTCGACGATGTCGACCCAACCGCGGTAGCCGCTCTCGTAGAGGTGGTCCAACTCCTGAATGAACTGACGGACGGACTTGGATCTGGGCACGCGACCATAGAGCTCGATGATGTCGCAGAACTCGCAGTTGAAGGGACACCCGCGAGAAAACTGAAGGCCGACATGGACGTAGTCGCGAAAGTCAATGAGATCGAATCGCGGGAGAGGCGTCGTTTCCACCGAAGGACGGTCTTTCGCTTCGAACTTCCCATACGGATGCCCGCCGCGCCATGCCTCGAGCCAGGATGGAATCGACGCTTCGCCCTCTCCGACGACAACGGCGTCGGCGTTCGCATAGATTTCGGGTTGACTTGACGGATCGGCGCCTCCGACGACGACGTATTTTCCGTCATGTCGAGCACGGTTGACGACCGAAAGAATCCCGCCTTGCTGGGGCAACATCCCCCCGACGCACACCAGATCGGCGTCGTCCCACTCGTCGTCACGGAGAGCGCGAACGTTAAGATCGACGAAGGCGATCTGCCAGGACGGAGGCAGCAGTGCAGCCACCGTGAGCAGCCCCAGGGGAGCGGCGGGCGTCTTGGCCCCGAGGAAATCGGCGACGATGCGATAGTTCCAGAAATTTTGATCCGAAAACTGCGGCTGAATCAACAGGCAGCGTAGCGGGGCATCGGGAGTTTCGGGCGCGGACGTTTGCACGTCTCGAAAACTCCAAGGGCAAAAGGACGTCGCTGAAGGAAGCGCCCAGCGTCTCGCCGCAGGGAGGAAGAGCTGGGCCGGAAGCGCCTAGAATAGGTCGCCCCCAGGCAAAGAACAAGCATTATCTCGTCGGGCGGTTGAGACTCGGAGGCGACCTTCGACGTCCTCCCATGGTCTGCTGCAGCCGTGATCGAACGGCGCCGCACGTCCGGCGCGGCGAGCTTTCGCCAGTGCTGCGGCGTGTGCTTGCTGGGTCGCGATCCAACAACGGCCGTCCCAAGAGTCAGCATGTGCGGGTCGTAACTTCTATGCGGGCAACGATCGTCAGGATGCAATAGGCCGAAAGAGCGGTCGATACGATGGTGACCAAGCAACTCCCAGTTTCGGAGCGGTGCTAGCATCGCTACTCAGGTACTTCTGATGATGCAGCTCGACAGATTCACGCTGCACGTTGCCGTCGTCGTGTTGCTCAGCGCAACAGGGTGCGCGGGGTGGACAGACTTCACGCAGCACCTCGCCTATAAGCACCAGGCCCACAAGGCCTGGCAGACGACCTTGGCAAACGCCTACAACGGCCCGTGCATCCACGACTATAAGGACGGATGGAAAACCGGCTATTTTGACGTGGCTCGCGGAGAGAGCGGCTGCGTCCCGGCTGTACCTCCGGAGAAATATTGGCACTGCAAATACCAGCAGCCGGAGGGGCAACTTTGCGTCTGCACGTGGTTCAATGGCTACCGTGACGGCGTTCAAGCGGCGCGCGCCCTGGGCGCTTGGTATTGCCGGACCATTCCCGCTTCGCCGACGGCCGTGCTGCCGGACCGCATGGCGTGCCTCGATTCGCCAACCTACTACTCAACGTGGGGCGACTCGACGACCGCTCATCCTCTTCCCCCGGTCATGGAGGGGAGGGAGGGCCTCACTCCGACTGAACCCGATGCGGCCGAACCGCCGTCAATCGAGTCGGAAGTCCCGCAGGAAGAAGTCGTTCCTCTCCCCGACATGAACGTCCCCGATTCCGGGGGATCGCCGGAGGCCAAGGGAGCAGATGCTCTGAAAGTCCCAGCGGGTGCAGGGCTCGACGCGATCGTCAGGCATGGCGTGACCGAATCTGCGCAGCCAGCGGCGACGCCCGCGCCCATCGCAGGTCCTCCACTCGCGACGAAATTACCGATCAACGACGCCACTAGGCCGTCCCATCCGATCGCGCCGAGCATCCCGAACGGTGCTTCCGATTCCCTGACTTTGAACGACGGGATCGGGGAGGCTCTTGTGGCGCTGCCGCCGGTGGAGGAGTCGCCCCTTGAGAGCCGCCGCGCGGAGCCTCCTGTCGCTGACCTCGGACCGTCGGAACCGGTCGTGGCGGCGAATCCGGCCGCGCAGAGGTTGATGGAATGGATCCCCGCCGCTCCTCCCGACGAAGTCCAACGCGAGCCGGCGCCAACGATTGTCGCGGAGGCGATGCCCTACGCGGATCGCGCGCCGCAAGACGCCGTGACGTTGCCGCTGGCGGCGCCAACGAATCCCGCCGAGGAAGGTCTATGGGCTGCCGCGGATCATGGGAGCCCGATTCCCCTACCTCCGCCTGTGCTGGAGCGGCTGAGCGAGGTTCACGAGCCGTTGCCACAGGATGCGGCCCCGGCGCCCTACTCATCCAAGTCCGCGGTCGTGCGAGTTGTCTCGATGTTTAATACTTCGTTTCCGACTCCTGTCGCCTGGCCGCTGCCAACGACCGCGCCGCCCGCCGGCACCCAACTTGAGATCGTTGACGCGGCAGCAACCGGCCCTCGACTCGCAACCGATCAAAACGTGCCCTGTGACGTGTGCATTGCGCCGGACGCGGAACACGTGAAGCGAACCGCGGAACCGCGCGCCGAGTCAACGCCGGCCCGCGTCGCCCGCGTTCCCGAGGGTCAATCCGAATTGCATATCCGTTGATTGATTGAGTTTGCCGGCTGACGCTTGATCTGCCCGCGCCCTGGATGGCGGCTGGCGAACATACTGAGGATTCCACGGATGGAAATGAAGAAGTACAGCCCCTGTGGCATGGTCCTTCTGATGCTGGTGGCAGCCCAGACCGGCTGCATGACGGTCGCCAATCAGACGATCCCCGCGGCCCGCCTTCCAGATTCGTTGCGCGGCGAATCCAGGACGGCGCTGCACGAAATCAATTTCGCTTCGCTCGGCCAAGCCCCGCCGAAAGAATACAAACTGGGGCCAGGCGATACGTTAGGCGTCCTCGTGCGCGGCGTCGTTCCCGCGACGACCGAAGAGACTCCGCTCATTGTGACGGACCGTTTTCAGAACACGCAGTACTATCCGCCTGGCGGCTTGGCAAGAACCCCGACCTTGGGCGTGCCGTTCGACGTTCAATCCGACGGCATGCTACGCCTGCCGCTGATCGAGCCGCTGAACGTCGCTGGGATGACGATTCAGCAGGTCGCGGACAAAATTGCGGAAGTCTATCGGGCGCGCGGAATCATCCAGCCGAATCGCGAGCAGATTCACGTCGCGTTGATCAAGGCCCGTTATTATCGGGTGCTGGTCATCCGGCAAGATACGCCGGGATCCCCCACGCTTATTTCGCGGACGCAATATACCTTGACGAAGCAAGGGTCGGGCACCTTAGTTGACCTCCCTGCCTATGAGAACGACGTGCTGCACGCGCTGACCGCCACGGGCGGCCTCCCCGGGGTCGACGCCCACAATTGCGTGTGGGTGCTGCGCGGTCGCAATGCGTGCGCCGACTCGCTCCTCACCCAAAATCAACTGGCCGCCGGACAAGATCCGGAAGTCATTCTCGCAAGTTGCCCCACCGAATTCACGCGCACTTACATTCCCCTCCGCACCAATCCTTGCGAGACGCTGCCGTTCGGTCCGAAGGACGTTCTCCTTTACGAAGGCGACGTCCTCTACGTGGAGCCGCGCATTGCGGACGTGTTCTACACCGGCGGCCTCTTGCCCGCCGGCTCGTTTCCTCTGCCCCGCGATCACGACGTCGATATCTTAGAAGCGATCGCGATTGCCACAGGCGGCGTCGCCAGCAGCGCCACGGGCACGGAAACACAGCCCATTCGATCGGGCGCCGGCCCCGGCAACATTCTCGTGCCGCCGGGCCGCGCGATCATCCTGCGGAAGCTGGCCGACGGCCGACAGGTAAGAATTCGCGTCGACCTGCGTAAGGCGCTGAATGACTCCAGCGAGCGAATTCGGATTCTTCCCAACGATTTTGTGATGATGCAGTTCACGCCTGGGCAAGGCTTCACCAATACGGTGTTAAACTGGTTCAATTGGAGCGTGGGATTTGCACCCCAGGGTTTTGGCGACTGAGAGCGCAGTCTTGCGTCATCGACCACGCCTGAAGAGCGGTTGAGGTTGGGAGGCTCGCCTCCAGATCGTTGGCGAGCCGCCCAATTCTACGATGAGCTGCTCTCGACAACCTTAACCCCGTCCTTGGGGAATTCTGTGCTATATCCACTCGTATACTGATAGCGATACTGGTACCCGCCCGTGCGACGCGTGCTCCCGTCGTCGAAACAATTCACGATCGCACCAATCAGATTTGCGCCTGCGTCTTCGAGCAGCTCCTTGACGTGTCGCGCCTCCGTGCGACCGCTGCGGGCGATGCGAACGACTAACACGACGGCGTCGGTCACGCCGGCAATGATGCACGGATCGGCAACCGCCAGGATGGGCGGGCAGTCAATCAGGACATAATCGTACCGCTCTTGCGCCAATCGCAGGAATTCGGCAAACCGCGGACTCGTCAGCAACTCAGCCGGATTCTCAGGAGGTGCGCCGCAAGGCAACACGCTCAAGTTCTCGGTTTCGGACGACATGACGAGATCCCAAGGATCCGTCCCATCGGCAAGGAGTTTTGGCAATCCGTCGACGCCTTTCAATCCCAATATCCTCGCAACGCTTGGGCGGCGCAAGTCTGCGTCGACGAGCAGAACGCTACGACCCGACTGGGCCATGCTGACGGCTAAGTTCACAATGACAGTCGTTTTGCCGTCACCCATTTGCGGGCTCGTGAAGGCAAACGTCCGCAAGTCGCCCGTGGCAGCGCGGAAGAAAAGAGACGTCCGTAATCCTCGGAAGACTTCCGCCTCCAGCGACCGGGGCAAGTGATGTGCGACAACGTCGGGCGAGGCCTGGGATTGACTCGCATCCATCGCGGCAGCCAGTCGACCGTCCTTCTTCACTTCGAACGTAGGCACGTGCGACAGAAGCGGGGCGTCCAGCGCCTGCCGGATGTCCTCCGGCGTTTTGAATGACTGATCGCGATGCTCCTGCGCCATCGCAACGCCGCCGCCCAGCAGCAGGCCGGCCACCGTTCCCAACGACAGGCAAACGAACAAACTCGGCCACACGTTCTTGCCAATCTTCGCCGGCGCGATCACTTCATTGATCTGCCCGCCGTAGCTGGTGGCCATATTCAGGTCGCGCAGCCGATCGACCACGGCATCGTACAGTTCTTGCTGGCGATCCATCGTCTTGCGGAGCACTTCGCCTTCGAGTTCGTACTTGACAAGCGTCTTCGCTTCCGCCTCTTCTTGGGCGGCAAGCGCAACCAATTCATTGCGGCGCTTCCGGTGCGACTCCAAGTCGCGCTCGAGAAGCTTCACATAGGCTTTTTGGAGCAACACGGAATCGAGATTGAGCCCTTCGCTGACGCCGAGATGGGTCGTCTTTTCGGCGATGAATTTCGACGCCTCCTCCAATTGATTGCGAACCGCAATCAATTCCGGATGCTGCGGGCCAAACTCCTCGACCAGCTCGCGTTCCCGTAACTTGAGTTGCATAATCGACGCGTACTCCCCCTGGGCGCTCGCCGCACGGATGGGCATTGAGGCCTGAAACTCGGGCGTTTCGACCGCGCCCTGCCGCACCGCCACGAGCAGGCCGATGCGTTGGGCATGGCGTTCGTCAATCACGGCAAGCCGTTCCAGGTCCGTTGCGCCATCTTCATCCTGTTCGGCGACGACGCCATGCACGACTTCCAGTCGCGCGGCCGCCTCGTTGATTTCCAGATCCAATTCGGAGAGTTCGACCTGCAGATTCTCGTATCGTTGCCGGTGAACATTGGAGCTTTCGTCGCCGGCCCAAAGAATCGGCGCATGCTCGCGGTAGTCGCGATAGGCAGCCTCTGCGGACGTGAGCTGTTCGCTGAGGTCGGTGCGAGCTTTCTCGATCAACTGCGCCGCTTCTTTGCCGACGTCTCGAAACGTTTCATTGACGAACGCTTGATAACGCGCGATCACGGCGTCCAGGATCGTCTTCGCTTCTTCGGGCGACGAATGGCGAAACGCCACGTTCAAGACCCGTGCCGTCGCAGCCTGCCCATCGCCGCCCCGCGTCACATCGAGATTGCCAATCACATAGTCTTCTGGCGCCTTATCTTCACTCAGTTTCGTCCGAATTGACTCCAAATCGTCCAACCCGTGGGCGGCGAGCGCTTCGGAGACGATCCGCCGGCTCTGCAGCAACTGCATCTGCGTGGCGAGCAAATCTTCGGTCACTGCCGCCTGGGCGTCCTGCCCGAGTCGTCCCCCGCTTGTGGCGAGCGTTGGATCCTTCTGCATTACCAGCAATTGGGACTCTGATTCGTAAACTGGCGCTGCAAGAACATAATAGAGACCCGCGAGACACCAACAGAGGAGGGTGCACGCTGCGATGGTCCAGGGATGACTCAGTGCCGACTTGAGAATGTCGAATGAGCGTTGGTCGTGGCCGACGCTACCGAACGCCATCTCAGGGCCTTCGACAAGGGGCACGCGTCCAGATGCGGTATCTCGCTCCGACGGCATTTTTCGCTCCCAGGAGTGCGTACTAAGTTGACGCGTCGCATTTGGCTTGCGCGGCGCTTAGCGGGGCCACGAAAGCCTTACAACCGTAGCGGATATCATAGTTAGCAAGTAGCGACGTCTAAAATCATGGCCAAGCACTTTCACGCATCGCACTAGTGTAGCTACGACGCGCCGCGGACGTCAAACAGCTTGTGCCGTTCCAAGGCGTTTCGGTTTTCTGAATGCACCACGGCCCGATTCACCGTGTGGCGAAAAGCCATTTTACGCGGCCGCGGGCGTTGTCAGAATTCGCAGGCACGCATTGGCGACGAGCCCCGGGCGGTCTCATTTGTTCTTTTTCGAAGGCGACCCTGGTAATCGGCTTGCCACAACTGACCGCTGCCCACATCAAGGGCCGTTAGCCACTTGCCGCCATAACAGAAGGTGTCGATGCACTTTAGGTGCGGCAAGGAGAGAATCTCGCCAGATTCCTCTGCGGTGTGCCCGACGATCGCGACCTTTCCGTTGTCGTGCTGCGACGGCAGTTGCTCATCCAACCTGGTCCAACGGAGAATTGCTCCCGGCTGCTCGCCGAGCGTCGTGCCCGGCAAGTAATTTGCATGGACAAGGAAATGCGTCGACGTCTCGACGAAATCCACGCCTGACGCGATAAAATCTTGATGGTCCCTCGGGACAGCGTCCAATCGCCCCGCGAAACCATAAGATCTTAACGTGGCGCCGCCGCCGTGGGCCAACCAAAATTCCGGATCACACTGCCCCTTGAGTGCGGCGAGCATCATTTCCTCATGATTTCCCAGAATCGGCGTCAGACGACATTTTGTGGCGACATCGAGCAGGAGATCGATGGCCCGCCGCACGTCAGGCCCGCGATCCACGACGTCCCCGAGCGTGACGAGGTGATCGTGTGCCCGGGGCTCGATGGCCGCCAAGATCCGCTCAAGAGCCTCCGCGCACCCATGGATGTCGCCAATCGCAATAACTCGTCCGGTCATGAATTCTTCTCAGCAGCCTGGCTTTGGCGTGCCCTCCCCGAATTGGATACTGCCCTGAATCTAAACAGTAGTAACTTCGCACATCAGCATTTACCATAGGTCGGTGAGTGTTATTTCGCGCACAGTTGTGACGATCGCTTAGCGGCGTAGGGAATGCCGGATGCGGAGATCACATCTTTCCATGATCATGCGTCCAGGTCGTCGGTGTCGTCCGCATGAGCCACATACTTCTCACAGGATGCACCGGATTCCTCGGCAGTTTTCTCCTTCGCGATGCCTTGGCCGCTCGCTGTAACGTCGCGGCGGTCGTGCGATCGCAGGGGCGCCGGTCCGGGGCTGAACGAGTTGAGGACCTGGTTCAATTCTGGGAACGCCAACTGGGACGATCCCTGCCGCGCCCCGTAATCCTGGAAGGCAACCTCGACTTGCCCGACATGGGGCTCAGCCGCGACGACGGCCAATGGCTGTCGCGTCATTGCGATACCGTGCTCCACTGCGCTGCGCGCGTGAGCTTTGGCATCGACGAGGAAGCTGGCGAGCCGGAGCATACGAACGTCGGCGGCGTCCTGCGGCTGCTTAATCTGTGCCAGAAGATGGAAATTCGCCGATTCATTCATGTCTCCACCGCCTATGTGGCGGGACGGCGCAGCGGCTTGATCCTCGAAAACGATCCCGTCGGCGAGGCCGGGTTCAATAATGACTATGAACGAACCAAGGCCATTGCCGAGCAGCACGTTCGTTCGGCGACGTTCTTGCAAAGCGCCACGATCGTTCGTCCGTCGATCATCGTTGGCGAAAGCCGAACCGGCTTCGCGCCCGCCTTCCACGGCATCTACACGCCGCTCCGCTTGGGCTATCTGCACCTCTTGGCCAAGTTGCGCGAAGGCTGGGCGTTGGACGAATCGCTCGTTCGCGACATCGTCAGCAGGCAGTTTATCGAAAACATGGGCTTGTCCGGCAGCGAGTGCAAAAACCTCGTTCCTGCCGACTGGGTTTCACGCGCTATCATCGCCGCGGTGCGGTCTCCCGCGCAAGGCGTGGCCGCCTATCACCTGACGCACGGGCAGCCGGTCAGTATTTCACAACTCGCAGAGTCAATGATCGAGGCGGTGCTCCTGTGCCTTCGTGAATCCCCCGCCAGGAGTTCGGGAATTCCCGAATCGCTCGTCGACGCCCCCGGCTTTCGCAACCACATGCAGGTCTATCGTGAGTATTTACGCGATGATCCCCGGTTCGATGCTCAGAACATCGGGCGCGCATGGGGCGTCGAGCCATGCCCCGCCTTAACCCATCAAGCACTCGTGCGACTCTGGTCGCATGCGATCGAGCATGACTTTTTCTGGCGCGTACCTCGGGCGCGGGCGCCGGAATGGGACCTTGCTGGCTTGTTCTCCGACCGGCTGGCGCCGTTGGTCGGGGAAGCCGATGTCGCTCTTGAGGTCACTGGCACCGGGGGCGGCACGTGGCGATTCGCCGTGGGCGGAGACGACGGGCTGCTAGGAGAGCGAGCAGCCATGGCCGTAGCGCCGCGAATCGTCATTTCCGCGCCGACGTTGATCGATCTGGCTACGGGGAGACTCCGACTCGACGAGGCCCTTGATGCGTGCCGCGTGGCGGCGTTCGGAAAACAACCGGGGCACATTCTTCGCTCCTGCTTGCCGCCCGTGATCGACTGGCTCGCCGCGCAGCAGGCGGCCCCTTCACGCCCGCGGTCGCTTTCACACACCTAGGCCTTCCAAATCCGAAGAGCGAACCAGCGGGCGTCGCTCCCGATCGTGAACGACATGAGTTCAAGTGCCATCACTTCGCTGCAGCAGCCGGTTGCCATTATCGGGATGGCCTGCCGACTCCCCGGCGCCGATGGGCTGGACGAGTTTTGGGACCTCTTGGCATCGGGTCGGCAGGCCATTAGCAGATTCCCCGAGAGTCGGCTCGATCGACGCCTCTATTTCGACCCGCGCAAGGGCGAGCGCGGCAAGACGTATTCCGATTTAGCGGGCTTGATCGAGGATCGGCCTCTCGACCTCGCCCTGTGCGGAATCGACCCGGCAGAAGCGGACCATTGGGATCCTTGTCATCTTAACATGTGCGAAGTCGCCTGCCGCGCGATGCGAGATGCATCGTTTCCACAGGGCGTAGCCCAAGGGCAGCGCGGCGGCGTGTACATTGGCCATTCCGGCGGCAGTTCGTTAGGCGGCGAGCTCGTCCTGGGAACGCTCGCCGGCGAGGTCGCTCAGCGGTTGTGCGACGTACCGCAGTTTTCCAACCTGCCCGGTTCGGAGCAAGACGCGATCGTCCAGGAGCTGAAGGCGGCGTTACGTCGCGACGCGCCTCGTCGCCGGGCGGACGGCGGACCGGCTCTTGATGCAAACGCTGCCGCACATTTGATCTCGAGGGCTCTTCGCGTCACCGGGCCTTCGTTGGCCATCGAGGCGGCCTGCGCCTCCTCGCTTGTGGCCTTGCTCGCCGCCGTGGAGGCCGTCGAGAGCGGCCAGGTCGAATTCGCCGTCGCCGGGGGGGCGTCGTTTGCCAAGGCAGACAGTCTCATCCTCTTCTCACATGCCCAGTCTTGCAGCTCCACGGGCACTCGTCCGTTTGACGACGATGCGGACGGTCTCATCGGCGCGGAAGGTTACGTCGCGGTGGTCGTGAAGTCGTTGGAGCGAGCCCTTGCCGACGGCCACCGCGTCCACGCCGTCATCCGCGGCATCGGCATGTCCGCCGATGGGCGTGGCCGGAGCCTCTGGGCGCCCCGGCACGAGGGCCAGATGCTCGCCATGCAGCGTGCTTACGGCGCCTCAGCGGCTGAGAAAGAGGTCCAATATCTCGAAGCCCATGCGACGAGCACGCAACTTGGCGATGCGACGGAAATCGAAGCCATCGCCAGGCACTTCTCGGCCTCCCTGGAAAATCGTCGCTTGCTCGTCGGCAGCGTCAAATCGAACATTGGTCACACGCTGGAAACAGCCGGCCTGGCCGGTCTCATCAAGACCGTGCTTTCCATGCAGCGCGGCATCATCCCGCCGTCCGCCGGACTTCGCACGCCGAATCGAACAATCGCCTGGGAAAAGCTCCCGATCGACCTCCCCACCCAGGCAACGCCCTGGCCGGCGCCGTCGACTGGGCAACCTCGTCGGGCCGGCGTGAACGCGTTTGGCATCGGCGGGCTGAATGTGCACGTCGTCGTCGAGTCGCACGCGGCGGCCTCCCCGGCGGCCAACGACCAGCCGACGCGTCGAGCAGGCAGCGTCGCGCCCTCGGTGCGAACCCACGCCCGGGGCGAGCAGCCGATTGCGATTGTCGGGCGGGGGCTCGTCCTGCCCGGCGCCATGTCGCCTCGTGACCTCACGGAACGAATCGTCAACGGACGAGTCGCCGTCGGCCCGCCGCCCGCAGGACGTTGGGCCGATGCGCAGGGGGTGCGCAGCGCACTGCATGGACCGTGGCATTGCACAACGAACCTGGGAGGCTACATCTCGGGCTATGAGTTCGATTGGAGAACTCATCGCGTTCCTCCCAAACAAATCGCACAAGCCAATCCGCTTCAGTTCATGCTGATCGACGCCGCCCGGAGCGCGCTCGCCGAAGCGCGTTGCTCGGAGCTGGCATTCGATCGCGAGTCGACCGCGGTTATCGTGGGGACAATCTTCGGCGGCGAATTTGCCCATGACCTCGTGATTGGGCTGCGCTGGCCCTTGATCCAGGATCGATTGCGTCCGCTGTTGAGCTCGCGAGGGTGGCCCCCGGACGCCATCGAAAAAGTTGTCACGGGCTTCGAAGCAGCGCTGCTGAGGGCCAAGCCGGCGCTGAATGATGAGACGGGGAGTTTTACCAGCAGCACGCTCGCCTCGCGCATTACCAAGGAGTTGCGTCTGTCTGGCGGAGCCTTTGCCGTCGACGCCGGCGAGTGCGCCTCGTTGGCGGCGATCGACCTGGCTTGTCAGCTCCTCCGCAGCGGACGGATCTCGCACGCGATCTGTGCTGCCGCCCAGCGGTCCATGGACTTGGCGAACTATGAAGTCTTAACGCTGCAAAGACGCTTGCTGGGATCGAATTCCGATAACCCCAAGGCAGGCTTCGTGCCCGGCGAAGGCGTTGTCGCACTGGTGCTGAAACGGCTGGACGACGCCCGCCGGGACGGCAATCCCGTATTCGGCCTGATTCACGAAGTCGAAGCATCGTTCCACCCCGCTGGGACGGCCAAATCACCTGTCGGCGCTGTCGCCCCTGTGACGGGCTGCGATGCGCCGATTCAGTCGTCGCAAGGCGGTCCCGGGGAGTGTGGCATGCTCCAGGATGACGAGCTCCTCCCCGTGATTGGTCATACTCTTGCCGCTCACGGAATGGCCACGATCGTTCATCGGACGACGCGTGACGCGGATCGACCCAGCGCGGACGGCAAGCACGTTCAACGAGTGACCATTCACGCCCCCACGGGACTCTCCTACCAGGTGAAATTGACAACCAACGGAAGCGTGAATCAACCGTCCCAGGAAACAGCGGGCCATACGAATGTCGCCGCCGCATCGACGGTAACAATGCGTGCAACAACGCCAGGGGCGACACTCTACCGGTTTGCTGCGCCCACAATGGACGGGGTCGTTGCCCAGGCGGCCGCCGTCGCGAACGCCGACTCCCAGCAATGCGGCGAAGCATCGCGGCGCCAATTCTCTGCCGCCGACGAGGTGCGCTGCGCGATCATCGCGGTCAACTCGGCGGAATTGGCCAAGAAGGCGTCGCTATACTCCGCGGCGGGGTCCCAATCTCAAGCCGCCGACGCCTTGTCGTCCCAGGGTATTTTCGTCGCCCGTCCGCTTCGCTCGCCGCGGATTGCATTTCTGTTTCCGGGCCAAGGCTCGCAGTACCTGGGAATGTCGCTCGAGATTGCGAAGATTTCGAACGCTGCGCGATGTGCTCTCGACGAGTGCGACACCGCGCTTGTCGAGTTGGGAGGTCATCGATTTGCAGAGTTGGTCGGCGGCACGAATCTTCGGGACGATGCCTGGACGATCCAAGCCTCGATGCTGGCGGCCAATGTGGCGACCGCCGCTTGGCTCGGAGAGATGGGCCTGCAACCCGACGTCGTGGCCGGCCATAGTTACGGCGAGTTCGCCGCCCTGGTCGCTTCCGGCGCCATGAGCGCAGCCGAAGCGCTCGGCATCACGAGCGCACGAACCGAATCTCTCCAAAAGTGGTCCAAGGATTCGGGAGGCCTGGCGTCGCTACGCGCTCCCAGGGCCGTGGTGGACGAACTGCTCCGCGAGTTTGGAAGTCCGCTCTACGTCACTCACATCAACAGTCCAGATCAAACCGTCGTCGGCGGACGGCGCGATGTGCTCGCCTCGTTTTGCGAGTTCGCCGCCGCTCGAGGGATCACCGCATTCGAAATCCCGGTTCCCTTTCCTTTCCACACGCCGCTGCTCGCGCCGTCTCAATTAGAATTTGGTCGGGCGCTCCAGCACGCGGCGGTGGCGCCGCCGAGAATTCCCTTCTTATCCGCCATCGGGAATCGCTACGTCGCCGATCCTCAAGAAATTCGATCCGGGCTCGTCGAGCAACTTGTCACGCCCGTCGACTACGTGGGGCTCATCGAGCGGCTTGTTGCCGAGGGATGTAACGTCCTGGTTGAAGCGGGTCCGCAGCAGACGTTGACCCGGTTCCATAAGGAGATCCTCGTCGGCCGCGCCGTCGCGCTGCTGACCGCAGACGTACGGGGACGCGACCCGGCATTTCACCGACTTCACCTGCAAGCTCAGGGTGAATGCTTGGGCTTGCTGGCGTCTGGCCCGTCGACGACTTCAAAAGTGAAAACGGTTCCAACACAAGGGGAGGGGGCCCCGGCGCATTTTGACGCGACCGCACATCGCCGCGGACAGATGCGTCAGCGGGCAAGCGTTCCTCCGCCGGCCGCGGGAAGCCAGCAACTCCTCGCACCGCCCCCACACTACGACGGCACGCTCAAGCGGCGTGAAATAAACCGTACTGCTTCTGCGGCGCCAGCCTCGCTCAACGGCGCAGGCGACGCCGCGACGACCTGGGAGGGCGGACGCGCACAAGGCAAAACCACCGGGGCCCTCGTACCGGCGGTCGCAGCGACAGGGCCATCGCAACTCGAGCAGTTCCTGATCGATTTTATCGTGGATCAAACCGGGTATCCGGCCGAGATCATCGATCTGGACTGGGACATGGAAGCCGACTTGGGGATCGACAGCATCAAGAAGGCGCAATTATTCGGCGAGTTGCGGGAGCTCTTCGACATCGAAAATTCGCTTTCGGCCGACGCCCGCTCGCGCTTCGCGCTCGATCAGTTCCGTACGCTTCGCAACGTCCTCGATCTGCTTGCCCAAAGCGGAGGCAAGCACGAATGGCTTGTCGACAGTCCCACCGCCGCGAGCGATTTCGAAAGCCCCTCCCCGACTTTGATTTCGTCGAGTCATTCTGAAGTGCGCATGGCGGCGGCAACGCCTCGGGATATCGCAGCGATTCCATCGCCGACGAGCGATTCTGTCCTTGAGCAGTTTCTCATCGACTACGTCGTCGAACAGACAGGTTATCCGCCGGAAATCATCGATCTCGATGCCGAATTCGAGGCCGACTTGGGCATCGACAGCATCAAAAAAGCTCAGCTTTTCGGCGAGCTGCGCGAGTATTTCGCCTTGCAAATCGACGCGTCGGATCGCCTCGCGCTGAGCGACTTCGCGACGTTGCGCCATGTTATGGATTTCCTGAAACACGCAACGGTCGCGCAGGCGTCGATCGATCGCCGTCAGGAGCCGTTAGCATTGGCGGCCCCTGTCCAGGAACTTGCGACTCGCCGCCGACAATCGAGCGAGGCAGACCTCGCTTCCGGCGCAGGCCCGCTCGAGAGCGACGTTGGCGATCTGCCGCTTTCCGCCGCCGAAAGCCGCGGCGCCGCGTTCGAGGCAGCGCGGGCCTTGGGGCATCGCTGTGCACAGCAGATTGCGAAACAAATCACGGATTTGGTCGATGGCGCCGCTCCTGAACACTCGCCGCGTTCCGCCCGTCGAGAGTGGGAAGCGTTAGGCCAGTACGATCGGCAGGTGCTTAACGGATTGGCTGCCGGCGCGGAAGTTCCGTTAGCATGCCTCGCCGCCTATCACAGCGTGTCGCGCCAGTCGCCGCTCTTTGAGCCATTGCCGTGGCTTGGGATTGATAAGGGTGATCCACGTTTAGATTCGGTGGCAGACGCCTCGCCCGATGAGGCGCAGGAGAACGCGGCGTTGGCGAACGTCTCGGAGCCGACCACAGCGGGCCGAGTAACAACCCGGCGCGTACTGCGACTCCGGCCAGCTCCTCACCTGCCAAATACGCCGACAATTCCCGAGCTGTCCGGTCCGGCGCTGATTGTCGGCCGCGGCGAGATCGCCGATGAGCTGGCCTCTCGCATCGCGTCGCTGGGGCAAACCGCTTGCGTGCTCGACGAGCAGGGCGATCTCGAGGTCGCCCTCGCGCGGTTTGAAGATCTTTGGAAACAGGCGCCGATGCCCCACTTGTTCCTGCTTACGGGGAGAGAATCGACCTCTCGCATCGGGCTGGAGTATTCACGGTGGCAGGCGAGGCGCCTGCGCGGGCTCGACCTTCCGTACTGGCTATGCCAGCATTGGGTCGCCCGCATGGTCGAAGCAGGGCTCATGGACGAAGGATCGCTGGTTGCCGTGACGTCGCTGGGCGGCGATTTCGGACTGTCCGGTCGCATCGAGGCGCTCGAAGGAGGAGCGCTGGCCGGGCTGCTGAAGGCCATCGTCATCGAAAATTGGACGAATGGCTATCGCACGCTGCCTGTCAAAGTGATTGATTGCCCCGGCGACGAGCCTGCCGCGGCCATCGTGGATGCGGTGTTGTCGGAGCTCGCGGCGCCAAGTTACGACATGGAAGTGGCTTGGGCGGGCGGACAACGGCATGTCATTCGCGCCGAGGAAATGCCCATCGAATCACCCAGCTCCCGCCCCATTCAGACCGGCGGAAACTGGATCTTTACGGGGGGGGCGCGCGGAATTACGGCTCACGTTGCCGAGCGACTTTCCGCACGGTTTGGGCTGCGCGCCGCCCTGATCGGCTGTTCGCCCTATCCGCACGTCTCTCTGCGGTGGCGCCAACTTCGACAAGACGATCCTCGCCAATTGAAGATCGAGATTATGGCGGCGGCTCGGGAAGCGGGCGAGAACCCCATCAAGGCGTGGGAACGAGCCGAGAAGGCGTTGGAGATCGATGCGACGCTGCGCCGATTCCGGGAGGCCGGCATCGACGTGCGTTACTACTCGTGCGACGTGTCTGACCGCGATGCTCTGGAACGCACTCTGCAGGAAGTCCGGCGTGCGTCCGGCCCCATTCACGGGGTGATTCATGGCGCCGGGGTCGGGAAAGACGCACGGTTCGAGCACAAAGAGCCACGTCGCGTTCAACAATGCTTCGATGCCAAGGTCACGGGGGCCCTGGCGCTGATCGAACTGACCGCAAACGATCCCATCGAACACTTTGCGGCCTTTGGATCGATTAGCGGACGCTTCGGAGCCAATGGCCACACGGACTACTCATCGGCCAACGATATGCTGGCCAAGGTGGTGGACGCCTACCGCACGCAGCGGCCGGAAGTGGCGGCGGTCACATTTCATTGGCATGCCTGGGGCGACATCGGCATGGCCGCCAAGCCGGAGACGCGCTTGGCGCTCGAAATGATTAACATGCAGTTCATGCCGGCGCAAGAAGGCATCGACCATCTCATGGCCGAACTCCAGGCCGGCGCGCCGGAAGGCGAGATTTTGATCACGGACGATCGCTACTACCGCTTGTTTTATCCTTCCGAAACTCTGGCGGCGACGCAGGGCCGGGGGGCTGCGTCGCCGGACGACGGTCCGGCACGATTTCCGCTCCTTGACAGGGGTTCGACAGTTCGAGCCCCGGATCGGCGCGAACGGTCCACGCTCTCCTTGGATCCGGTCCAAGATCCCTTTCTGGCCCAACATCGACTTAACGATCGACCCCTGCTGCCCATTGTGGTCGGCCTCGAATTGCTCGCCGAAGCCGGTGCACGGAGCCTGGGAAGCGACGTTGTCAGCTGGCTGACAGACGTCCGCGCGGTGAACGGCCTGAAGTTTCCCACCGACTCAGCGCAGCAAGTCGATGTGGCAACGGAGCGGATGACAAATGGAGTGCACTGTGTGCTCTCGGCCGATTTGCGCACTCGAACCGGTGCGCTCGTCGAGGCCCGTCGCGTGTATCTAACGGGGACCGTTCACTGCGAGCAGAACGGCGCATTGAGTCAGCGCGGTCTTTCAGCGCGCCCGCCCCGATCAGGCTGGCAATCGGTCGTCTATCCGGCCAAGGGCTCACCGTTCTACCTCGGGCCAGCGCTCCAATGCCTGAGAAAGATTCATGTCGGCGATGGCGAATCCTGGGGGCGGCTGGCGGCCCCCGCCGCGGTTGAACTCACCGGACCGCTTCGACCTGTCGACGGCTGGATTGTCCCTTCCGCGGCCATTGATGCGTGCCTGTTTGCGACGGGAATCCTGGCCTGGTTCACGATCGAACCTGGAACTGCGCTGCCGGAGAGCATCGCTTCACTCACCTTGGGGCGGCCCCCCCGCGCGGGCGAGAGTTGCCTCGTTCACACCCGCCTCAATCGCCGCGAGCAGGGCCGCGCGTGTTTCGACTTTACCCTTTACGGCGTCAATGGCGACGTTTTGGTTGACGTCGCCGACTATCGGATTGTGTGGCTCCCGAGCAACTGAAGCGCCCCGCGCATGGTTTTGCAAGTTTCGCCTTGATACGCGGCCCACGGCATCGCAGTCATGATCGACTTGTCCGGACAAACGGCGCTTGTCACCGGCGCCTCTCGAGGCATTGGTCGGGCGATCGCGCTGCGCCTGGCCGAGGCCGGCGCCGACGTTGCCATTAATTTTCTCACCTCGCAGTCCGCCGCCGTGGAGGTCGCCAACGAAGTGCAGCGATGCGGTCGACGGGCCGCAACGATTAAGGCCGATGTGAGCGAGCGGGACGACGTCGTTGCGATGGTCGATTTCGTCGGCACGCACTTCGGGCGTCTGGACATCATCGTAAGCAATGCGGCCTCCGGCGGCTTCCGATCGCTCGGCGAGGTACAGATTCAGCATTTCGACGCGGCCATGCATGTAAACGTGCTGCCCCTCGTTTGGCTCGCTCAGGCGGGACTCCCCTTGCTGAAGAAGGGCGAAGCCCGCTCCAAGGTCATCGGTTTGTCGAGTCACGGATCGCGACTCGCCCTGCCGGCCTACGGGGCCATTGGAGCGTCGAAAGCTGCGTTGGAGTCCGTCGTGCGCCAATTGGCTTACGAACACGGCGGCGAGGGAATCAACTTCAATGCGGTCCTGGCCGGCCTCGTGGAAACGGACTCCACCAACAGGCTGCCGGACGCTGCCGCCATGTTTGCCGCGGTCCAGGATCGCATGCTGACGGGACCGCGCCCGTTGAAACCCGTGGACGTTGCTGACGCCGTCCTGTTTCTCGCGAGCCCTCTGAGCGATCTCGTCCAAGGGCAGACGCTGGTTGTCGACGGCGGCGTTTCCGTGCGGGGTTAACGCGTCATGTGGGGCTGGACGTTCCTCGTTATTGCAGCCTTCTTTGCCTGGCAGGCGCGGCGCGTCGGGTTGCGACGAGCGTTGGGCGCGGCCGTCTTCGTCTCGCTCCTGGTTCCGACTTGGGCGCACTTGGGCTACCAATCGGCAGGCGGGGCGGTGCAGATGACCGGCGAAGAAGTGGATATGCGCGTGGCCATCGCATTCGTCGGCGTGCTTGCCTGCCTCGTGCGGCCGCGTGGCAAGCTCTCGCCGCGCGTGACGGCCGTCGATCTCGCGCTCGTTCTGCTCATGGCCGTACACGTCATCGCCGACTGGCGCGCTCAGGGCGTTGGGGCTGGTCCCCTGCTCCGCGCCTGGGGTGAATGGGGATTGCCCTACCTCGCAGGCCGAATTGCAATTCAGTCCGCGGACGATCTACGCAATCTCCTCCCCGTCGTCCTGAGCGTTCTTGGGATTCTTACCTCGATCGCCGTCTTCGAGTCGCTGACGGGCATCAATCCGTTTGAGATCGCCTACGGGCCGCGACCATTGGATTATATGGGGCCCGCGACTGTTCGCTGGGGCATCCTGCGAGCGTGCGGCCCAACGCGGAATACAATTTTCCTGGGAATGCTGTTTCTCCTGTTCCTGCCATGGACGTTGCACGCGGCAGCGCTCGCCTGGCGTCGTCAGGCGCCCGTGTGGTGGGGGCTAACGCCGCTCGTGATGGGGTTAGGGATCGCCGCGACCGCTTCGCGGGCGCCGATCGTCGGCGCGGCGTTGGCCCTGTGCTGCGTCGTGTACCTCAAGGCCCCGGTGACGCGCTGGCCGATCGTTGGACTTGGCGTGTGCCTCATCGTCGTCGTCGCGATGAACTTCACCGCCTTCTTAGAAACGATGGAGCGGTGGGCGGGCGACAACCAAGTGCGGGCGCGCAACGGCGTTTTTGGAGCCGATGGACGCGTCGTCGGCGTCAGCGGCACCACGACGCGCATTTATCTGTTCGACGTATACGGCGACGCGCTACGACGAGCCGGGTTTTTGGGCTTTGGCACGACGGCCGTCGCAGACTTTCCGGTGAACGTTCCCATGGGGCCCCAGAATTTGGCTCTTCTCAACGCGGTCCCCTACATCGACGACATTTATGTGCTCATTACACTTCGTTTCGGCTACCTCGGTTTGGCGGCCTTTGTCGCTTTTTTTGCGACGAGCATCGTAGATTGGGCCCGCCACGCGATTGCGCGGGATCGCAGCTCGCTCTACGCAGCGGCGGCGGCCGGCGCGATCGTCGGGGCCATGCTGGCAATGGCCACGTTGTGGATGCCGCACGATTTCGGCTTTCTCCTGATCTGGTTAGCCGGCGCCGGCGCCGGACTGAGGGCGGGCGCCGTACCGCAGAGAGCGCGGAGGACGCAGGAGTCGGAGAAGATAAGGAACCGCTGATGAACGCTAATCGCCGCGAATAAGGGAAAACCGTGAATTCCCTCTCCCCATTAGCGTAGATTAGCGGTTCGAAATCTTCTCCGCGTCCTCTGCGCCTCTGCGGTGATTCTACTCCCCAGAGCCGCGCAGATTTCGTACCGTGAGTTGTTTGTCGAATCCTGACCCTCACCGTGGGCTCCGGCCAACGGCCGGGCTGTGTCATTCTTTCGCGTATCCAAATTCGCGCAGATACCAACTCCACCTGCGTTCGACGGCTGCCGCCGCCTCGGCCTCGACCGGGAACGCGTTGGCGCGATAATCGCGTAGCGTCGCTAAATACTGCGACATAAGAGGCATGGCTTCGTCGACGTCGCCAATCTCCAAGGTACGATAAATCCGTTGAAGCTGCTCACGGGGCGAGAGGACAAGATCCTCGTAGCGAACGTGACACAATTGATTCGAATTCAGCCGCCCAACGTCGCGAAAGAATCCATGGTACATCCGGTCCATGACGTCAAGTATCATCTCGTCTCGATCGCGCTCGCGCGCAGGTGATTGAAGACCTTGTGTGACCTCCAACACGCGCCACGAATGTTGGAGCGAACGAAACATGGCCGTCGGATGTCGCACAAGATGGACAAACTTCGCTCCCGGGAACAATTGCGTCAGGAGTCGGATGCGCCCCGTGTGGATGGGCGACTTCACCAACAGCCGCCGCGGCCCATTCACCAGCGACAAGGCGCGGTAGAAGTACGTCAGCGCGGCGCGCAACGTTCGCGCTTGGTCGGCCTCGAGTTCATCGTCGACTGCTTTGACATCGGGAAGGGGTTCAAGCGGGAACCCCAGCCGCCGGTAAATCGTCGGCGCTCCCAGCGCCAACAGAGCGAACTCGTCTTCCTGCGGTCGATCGAGTCCAAACGGCATCCGGTCCATCGGCCTCACGCGCGGCGCGAGACGCGTCAAAGGGCCCTTCAGCCACGTTCGCGTGAGCACAAAATGGCTCGCGGCAAAGCAGTCGTAAGCCGTCGGCGCCGCCAGGTTCGGGTCTCGTGCGAGGAGCTCGTAAAGCAGCGTCGTGCCAGATCGAAAGTGTCCGATAATGAACAGCGGCGGATGACGGCACGCCGCCGCGGCGATCTTTCGCCCGTAGATGAGCGTTTGCAGCCGCGCGAGCAGAGAATTCGCCGGCGCAATCGCCAGCAGCGGCAAAGCCAAGGGAAGCTTGTTCAGCGCAACGCGAAATCTGTTCTCCGCCGCCAAGCGCAAGAGGTCGCCCAGTCGCATGCCATGCCACAGCCGCGGCGCATGCCACGGGTAGGGATTACCCATATCCGGCGGCCGCTCTCGTGCGATCGCCAAGCAGCCATCCTCGTCACGTTCCACTGGGCGTCCCGGCTTCGCGATTCTCGTGAATGTAGGCCAGCAGGCTGGCCACGGTGGGGTGAGCCAGCAACTCGCCAGCGGTGAACGAGATTCCCAGGCTCTCAGCGCGGCCGGCAATCTGCGCGGCACAAAGCGAGTCGCCTCCCAGCTCGACGAAATGGTCGGTCCGGGCCACTTCACGCGCGCCCAAAACCGTCTTCCACAAGTCCAAGAGTGCGGCTTCCTGCGAACGCGGCTCCTCGCGGTCGTTGATCGCGCAAGCGACGTCTTCAGCCCCACGGTCGGCCTGCTCGAGCTGATGCCGGAGAGCCTCATAATCCACTTTCCCGTTGGGCGTCCGCGGCATGTGGGCGACGAACTCGATCCGATTCGGGACCATAAAGCGGGGCAATCTCTCCTCCAGCCAGTCGCGAACCGCCGCAGCGCTCCACGTTGCTCCTGGCGACAAGGCGCAAAACGCCGCCAGGCGCTCGGCCCGGTACGCGACCACGGCTGCTTCGTGAATTGCTGGGCAGCTATGCAACTGGGTTTCGATCTCGGCTGGCTCGATCCGGTGGCCGCGGATTTTGAGCTGACGGTCCAAGCGCCCCATGAACCGCAGCGCGCCGTCGGCGCCAACGACGACCGCATCCCCGGTGCGAAATGCGCGAACCGCCGCGCCGGACGGACGCTTGACTTCGACAAACCGCTCTGCCGTCTGCTGCGGCTGGTTGACGTATCCTCGTGCAACGCCGAGCCCGCCGATGAAGAGTTCCCCCCGCTGTCCGGGCGCTGCGTCCTGGCCATCGGCATCCAGCACGAAGAGCTCAATGCCGTCGCGGGCCGTTCCGATCGGCGGATCCGCACTCTCGCCAGGATCGCAACGCCAGAGAGTGGCCGTGACGGTCGATTCCGTGGGACCGTAGGCATTGAAGAACTGTCGCCCCCGTCCCCACGCCTGCACGGAGTGCGACGTGCAACGATCTCCGCCGGCGATTGCCGTCTTCAGATGCGGCAAAGCCGCGTCGGGCAGCGTCTCCCAAACGAACGGCGGTAACAAGACGCAACTGATTTCTCGCTGCTTCAGCGTCTCGAACAGGGGTCGGCCGGGCAGGAGGGAATCGCGCCGGGCCAAGCACAACGTCGCGCCCGACGCCAGCGTGGCGAAAATCTCGTGAACCGATGCGTCGAACGCCAACGACGAGAACTGCAATACGCGACGTCCAGGGCCGAGTTCGAACTCCGTCATGTGCGCCCGAGCCATCGCCGCGAGTCCGGCATGCTCCAAGAGCACTCCCTTGGGCTGTCCCGCCGATCCCGAGGTGTAGATGATGTACGCTAAATCGGTTGGTGCGATGCTTCGTCGAGCTTGACGCACGGCCGTCCCGTCGGGCGCGAGCGGCAGCTCACCAAGCCCGATCAACCTCCCTCCACCGTCCGAAAGTTGTCGCGCGATCGGCCGTACGCCCTCGGTTGCGACGATCAGCGACGCGCCGCAGTCCTCGAACAACCACCGCAGCCGCGCCGCGGGAAGCGTTGGATCCAGAAACACGTAGGCGCCTCCGGCCTTCAGAATGCCGAGCACGCCCATCACGAATTCGAGGCCGGGCTCCGCACAAATCGCGACGCGACTCTCAGGGCCGACCCCCTGCTGCAGGAGCCCTTCGGCAATTCGCCACGAGGCATCGCTCAAGTCGGCATAGCAGAGACGTTCCGCTTCGGTTTCCACGGCAGTCGCATGCGGATGCCGTTCGGTCGCGGCTCCGATCAACTCGACGATCGAATGAAAGGAACCCGCATGTTTCGCGGCGCCTGCGTTCTCGTTTCGAGAGGATGTGAACTTCACGGCATCGGTACGCGTTGAACGGACGCAGCTCACAGGGCATGCGGAGGAGACGGCGGGGTCACCCGCTATTCAAATTCGATCCGGCCGAGATTTCAAGCTGTCGCTGGTACAGTCGCAAGAAGCCACGCCCTGCGTCCTGATCCCATCGCGACGCGTTGAAACTCAGCCCCAGCGTCGCCTGCTGGCCATATTGACACACGACAATGGCCGCATGGGTGCCGCTTCGAATGGGAGAATAGGGGCGAACCGACAGCAGCCGCAATTCCCCGGCTTCAACCATCCCGTCGCGACGCCGCAGTTGAGCGAAGCGCCAGGCGTCGCCCAGATTGCTCAACACCATCGTCGCGTAACAATGAGATGCGTTCGACAGGCGAGGAATCGCGCCGGGCATCGCATGGGCAACTTCCAAGCAACGTATAAAGTACATCGACGCATTTTCATTTCTGATGTAATTGGATTCCGCGATCACCCCTTCCGTCAAGGCGTCGACGTCCTCGCAGTGGCTCGCCCGCCGCGTGTAAAATGCATAGGCCATCACATTCGCCGCCGGTAGGCCTTCGTGGCCGCGGCAGCGTAGGTCGCACGGCGACAAGAGACGCAACAGGTCGTCGCCGTGAGGAGCGCGTCCGAAATCAGCGTTCCATGCATGCATGGCGATGAAGGCATCGCGCACCAGAATGTCATGCACTGTTGCGCCGCGCCGCGCCGCGGCTCGTCTGAGTCCCGAGATCGTTTCTCGAGTCAAGACCACGCTCGCTGTTCCGCGCAGGCTCCCTTCCGAACGTGGCACGGCGGCAGCCGCATGCGACGGCGCGAGCGGGACGGGCGATCGGAACACAAACTTCGCCGCCTCGCGAAGCCCCACGTAGATGTCGTGGATCCGTCGCCGTCCCAGGGAACTTCGATAAGCAAAGCAATGCCTGAGAGCCAGGCGAGACGCATCGACCTCACGCAGGTCGAACGCCGCATCACGTCCCTGGGAGAGATTGTCGTACGCCCTGAAAAAGTCCTCTAAGAGCTGAAAAGCTCCCGCGCCGTCGGAGACGGCGTGATGCACGTGAAGCCGCATGTGCACCGCGCCTGGAGATTGGGCGACCAACAGGCGGACGCCGCTGGCAGCGGTCAAGTCGAGTGCGACGTCGCTCAGGCCATCGGCTGTTTCGAACGAGTCTGTCCACAGGATGCCCGTTGGCCGCCCCGCGATCCAGCGGGC
>CAYSFP010000032.1:31609-39263 GCA_964430075.1 uncultured Planctomycetaceae bacterium
CCGCGTCGAGCGGGCCGCGCGCCCCCGGCCCGCGATCAGCGCGTGCGAAAGGGGGTGCCGAGCGATGGCCGCCTCCCAGGCATCGTTCAACAACGGCTCGTCGACGCGCCCTTGGAAATCCAGTTCGATGACGGCCGTTTGTGGAAAACCTCGTCGGTCTTCTTCGACCATCATGGCTTCGAACGGACTGAGCGGCAGAGGAAATACGGTCATCGGCAACGCGTCGCAAGACCAAGGCATCGGAGCGTCTCCGACACGGCCATCGTTCGGAGAGCGGGCGGATCGATGATGCCTTCAAAAGCGACCGCCGCTTCAAAGCCGGCCATCGGGACCAAACGCCTCGCCGTCCATTTCAGGCGTTCGTCGTCGATGCGGCACAGTCGCAACACGGCGCCATCGCCGGCGGGCTGCTCAATGGCAAGACGATCTGGCGACAGGGACAATCCCAGCCCTGACGCCTTCAAGGCGGCCTCCTTCGCCACCCACGTTCTCAACAAGTGGTCGCGTTGGTCCTTCAGCGACAGGGATTCGAAAGCCGGCCGCTCCATGGCCGAGAGCGCCGTGGATGCCAGCCCGTCGACGTCGAGCGAACAAATCCGCTCGAGGTCGACTCCGATCGACATGCCCCGGCCGACGGCGATGAGCCCGAGATATCCGGAATGCGACACATTGAACTGGAGCTCGCCTCGATTGCTTATTGCAGGAAGCTGAGGCTTGCCATGCCTGCCGGCCTCGATTCTCAGCGCAGACGGATGAACCCTCATGTACTTGCCCAAAAGATTTCGTAACGCCCAGCGAATAGCAATTGCTCGGCGTCGCACCTCGGCCCGCCGAATTCTCGTGTAGCGTGACAGCTCCCCTTGAGGCAGATCGCCCTCATCGACAGATCCGGAGTCGATCAATTGGTCCGCATCGACAATCCACACGTCGACGTGAGGGGCGATGTCGGTCACTTCGCCGGTTCCGTGGGCATGTCTGCAATGTTACCGTCGACGTCACCCTCGATGATCGCGTCCAGCATCTCGGTCAACCGATCGAAGGCCGAATCGCCCCATCCTCGATGTTGAGAGTAATCGTCGAGCTGAGACAACGAATAGCTGCGTTTCACCGCGGAACGCGCCGCGCGGGTGACGCTGGCTTCGGGCAGCAGGCCCGCATAGGAGTACTTCGTAAATCGAACGAACGTCGTCACCGTGCAATCGCGAGGGCGACGCGGCGAAACGCGGCTGTGCAGTAAGTGAAGTCGAGTCCGATCGTCCGTAGTTGCGAATGCGTAAAGCTGCAGTTCGCCGGCAGGACGTTGGTGGGACATTCTGCCGCGGACGAAAACGTACTCGTAATGCGGCGATGTCTCATCGCCCGTCGAGCTGGTGGCCCGTTCGGTTCGGTTGAGCAGGACGAGCGTTCGCAAGTTTTCGGGAACTTCACTCTCGCCGTCCGGCACGAAGAGGCCGACGCCGCGATACTGCTGGAGTGAGTGAGTCAACGCAGGCTGCGGGGCCATCGACATGGCCGGTTGCGAAAAGCTGACGATGGCCCCCAGGGGACGGTGATCGAGAAACTCTTCGCCGGTTGCGGGGTCCTTCAAGACGCGAACTTGAATGACCACGTACTGCGACGCAAGGAAATCGAGAATCTCGCCGCCTGAGAGAGTTGGCAAGTCGCGGCGATCCTGTCGCGTCATATCCATGCCGATGGTCAGAATCGAGCGACGAGAGCTCAACATGCCAGGTCGACGCACGCCAGCTCGATGCTCGTCGGGCGCAAAGGGAATGAAACTTGTCAAGTTGATTGGCGACTCTGCTGGCAGCGCGTCGCACTTGTTTGCTTGGCTTTCACGGTGCAGTTGTTCTACGTCAAATTGCTCCGTGGGCAGATCGTGTCGTACGACCATCCCCTCGATCGTTGCGGGACGCGGGGCCCCTTCGTTACCAGCGGGAAGCTCTGCACGGGGCGCATCGGGTGCGATGGCTCGACCAGGCCGGAACGCATCGGCGAGCGCCGACTCCGAAGACGCAGCGTCGGCCCTGACAATCCCCCGCAGCTTTGGCAAGGCGATCGCAAGGCCTACCAAGGCGCCGCTCAAACAAGCGATCGCTGCCAGATTTCGCATGGAACCAGGCGAGAAAAGTGCCGGCGCAGTGAGCAGAGGTGCAAAGTACAGTTTCGCACGCTTCGGGCAGAGAATCCAGTGATTCCAGCCAGGAGAAATGCAAAGTCGCGAGAGCGCCCGTCACTGCTGAGTTCGAGTTTTTCACTTTTGAATAACCACGAAACACACGAAGCGCACAAAACGAGACGACGACGTGCCATGCCTTCTCGGTCGTTCCTGCTTTCTCGAGGGTGGTTGAGCGTGCCTTGATTGAGAAGTCCTCTAGCTCCTTTCGCGTCTTTCGTATGTTTCGTGGTTTAAAAGTGCAAAAGCCGAGCTGGTTCCGCCGAAGAATCTGGCTTCTGTCTCGATGGGCGTTGCCCACGTTCATTGCGTGGGGCCGCCGGCCCGCAGGCCAACGGCGGGGGGAGAAGAACCAAGGCAGGGTGCGATTTCCCCCCCCAGGCGCCGTCGATGGTCAAACGATTTGCCGAATCCACGGCCATTTCGACGTCCAACCGCGCCCGGCACCCCCCGCGCTCAAGATCGCGAGCTGACTCGCCAGTTCGGCGCCCCGGCACGCGACTCCGCCAGGCTTCCGGTTCTGGCAAAAAGCGGGGCTAGATTTTAGGCCGCGCGTTGTGATAGAGTACACCTGTCTACCATGCGAAACGGACGCCGTCTGAATGACGCCGGCGCATGCATCGCCCGCAGCTCGGTGATCGCGATGCGGCTCCATCCGTGTCATCCGTATTCTTATCCGTCAACTTCTTCGCACGCCGCGAAGATTTCGCAGGGAACGGATTGACCACAGAGCCCTCAGGTCGTCGCTCCCAAATTCCTCCTTCCTTTCCCGATCTCTGTGTCCTCTGTGCCTCTGCGGTAAATCGTCCCCCTGCACCGTACGCCGCGAAGGCTTCGTTACTGTTGTTTGTCGAGTCCTGAGGCTGAGCTCTCACCGTGTGGGTCCGGCCAACGGCCGGGCTGTGAAATCCGTGGTGTCCCCCATTTCCGCCCTCACTGCCCACCGCCCGCTTCCCACTCCTCGCTCCCCAATCCCTTGACCGCCGCGCGCACCCCAAGTGGACAAAGTGGACGCGTTGCGAAGACCCTGAACTGCCCAACTCCGTTCCTGCCATGCATTTCCAACGAGCCTGTCCACTTGTCCTGTCCACAACGCAAAACGAAACGCCCCGAAGTGTCCAGTTCACCGTCTCGCCTGACGCCTGACCGCTGGCCCCCCTGTCCCCCCGACCCAAGAAAGGCGCCCCAGCCGCCAGAAGCGGCTCAAAAGAAAGCGGGGCAACATGAAAAGAGTATCCGCGAGAGGGCTCGAACCTCTAACCTTCGGCTTCGGAGGGATTAGACGCAGTGCGGACAAGTTGCGGACACGCTCCGAACCCGTGTTCCAGCGGTTTGACGTATACGGCGGTTCAGTGCGATAATGGCAGCGTGCTAGCTGATTCTGGGTACAGTTTTCCAACTGTACCTAACACGTTCAGCCAATCAGGCGGGTAGCTCCCGCCGTCGTTCGCCATGGCCGGCGACCTCCAGAGTCGGCCGTGGCGGGCGGGTTGGCACACTGGAGGATTCTCGATGGGCAAGATCATCATCCCGCAATGGGGCAAGCACCCGTCCGTGCTCGACATTTACCCGGCGACGCCGGCGGTCGACGTGCCATGCATCACCACTGTCGTGGGAGGCGATTCGCCGTGCACGCCAGTGGCCACTCCGATAGCCGGCGAATTTGGCTACTTGCCGAAAGAAGTCTGCAAGCTGCTGGGGTTCAAGGATAGGACCCTGACGAAATACCGCGAGGCAGCGCGAGTCCCCAAGCCGCCGTCGCATCGAAGCGATTTCCGGTTTACCCATGCGCAATTTATCCGAATCGCGAAAGAGGCAGTGAAGTCGTCAGACTCCGCAATCAAAGAAAAATGCCAGAGAGTGCTCGACATGGAAGCCGCAAGAAAGCCGCAAGCCGGTGCACGAAAGACAAAAAAAACCGAGCAAAGGCGAAACTAACCCGCAAGGTCTTTTTTCCATCTTCGCGGAGACACTTCTGTCGCTAGTATGCCCGTTAGCAATACGCAACTGGTCGTAAGCCAGTTGGAACCGCTAACGGAGCATCTGAAATGAACGACCCCAAGGGCATCGAGATTCGCTCCGATGCCATATATGACTTGGCGGCCCTGAAGGAAAAGGGCTGGGGCACTCAAGCCCTTCGCACTGCCCGCCGCCGCGGTTTGACCGTGAGGCGATCGGGCAGGAAATCGTGGGTATTTGGCCGCGATTTATTGGCGTATCTCGAAACGCACGCGACCGTCGTGCGCTGACCATCATCCCCGCCCGGGGCACGCCGCGCATGAAAATGCCCGGCAGCGGCTCGCGACCGCGTACCGGGCAAAACGAAAGGAACCTGCAGTGGATTGTACCATCCCCGACCTGGACCAGGCAGCGGCAGACCTCGCCGAAGTTTTCGACGCCGGCCTAGTCAACGACCTCAAAGAAGAAATCGCCCTTGCCCGTCGCGGGCTGCCTCGCAACGACTTCGACGCGTACCCGGGCCTCAAGTTCGACGTGCAAGTCTTCGGCGACATGCTGGCCGACTTCACCGGACAGCCGCAGGCGTTGTGCAAGCTCGTGGCCCTCCACCAACTGCTGCCCGGCAATCGCCACCGGCAGGCGATGGACATTCTTCACGACTTCGCGGAACGGCATCGGGCCGCGAAGAATCAGCAGAAGGCCAGCAGCATCCTCCAGTTCGAGCGGCGGAGGGCTGGCCGATGAGCGAAGGAATTGAGGTCCAATGCGGACCTCCAGACCGCGACGGCAAGCAAGCCGTCGTGGCCACGCTGGGCAGTCGCCAGCACCTCGACAAGTTCGATCCGTTGAGCGACTACCATCGGCGACGGTTCCGCGAAGCCGTGGTGAACAAGTTCAGCCTCGACGACGACGCCCATGGCTGGCTCGATGAGGCGATCATCAACGCGGCGACGGCGGAGCGTGAACGGCCGCAACCCGAGCAACTGGCCACGCCCAACATCACCTGCCTATCGGCAGTGACGCCGAAGCCGGTTCATTGGGCATGGGACCAGCGCATCCCGGCGGGCGCCATCACGCTGCTGATAGGCGACCCGAACGAAGGCAAGAGCACGCTGGCCATCGACATCATCGCCCGCGACTCGCGTGGGGCGTCGATGCCGCCGCATGACCTGCCGACCGGGGCGGCTCCCGCATCATCGTTACTGCTTTCCGCTGAAGACGACCTCGAACGCACGACGCTTCCCCGCGTGCTGGCCGCGGGCGGCGACCCTAAGCGGATTCACCATCTTCGCGAGGTGACCCCGTGGAACAGCGCCACGCCGCGGCTCGTGCAGATCCCGACCGACGTTCCGCTGCTGGAGAACATCATCGTCCAGCATCGCTGCCGCTACATGGTGGTCGACGTGTTCTCCGCGTTCATTGCCGAGGGGCTGAACCAGAACGCCGACAGCGACATGCGGGCGTGCCTCTCCGTCTTGTCGGGAATGGCTGAGCGAACGCAGGTGAGCGTGATTCTGCTGGCCCACATGAACAAGAAAGAGAACAGCCGCGGCATGTACCGAGCGGGCGGGAGCGTGGCCATCATCGGCGCCGCCCGGGCCGCGTTCGCAGTCGGGCCGAACCCCGACGACCCGAGCGAAAAAGTGTTCGCGGCGGTCAAGCACAACCTTGGCCCCAAGCCCCCGAGCCTCACCTACCGCATCGAACCGGCTGAGGGCGTCTCTCGCATCGCCTGGGGCGGTCAGACGGAGTTGTCGGCCGCTGACGTGCTCGGCGCCCCTCAAGGCCAACGCGGCGGCAGCGGCGGCGGTCAGAAGGTGGAGCAAGCCAAGGACATCATCCAGGACATCCTGGCCGCCGGCCCCCGTGGGTCCAACGAAGTGCTCCAGGCGTGCGTCGATGCTGGGTTGAGCGAACGCACCTATTGGACGGCCCGCAAGGCATTGGGGGTCCGTGCCGAGAAGACGGAGTTCGCCGGGAATTGGCTCCTCACGATGCCTGCAAACGGGGTCTTCCACGATGAGTTTTGACGAAGGCTGCAACGAAGGCTGCAAACCGAAGTCTGCAACTCTCCTAAGAGAGAGAGATATTGCAGTCTTCGATATTTATAGGGGTTTTTTACTTATTCAATTTGCAGTCTTCGTGCGAGCCCTGCGAAGGCTGCAAGGCTGCAAACACTCTCAGGGCGAAGCCACGGCCCTTACTGCCTTATCTCTACCTGGGCGTCCCCCATCTCCATGGTGTAGGCAGCCGACAGACGGCAGCAGAGGACCCGACGATAACACAGGACGGACTAATCGTACCTTGCGGCCGATTGCCTGCGGCCCCGCCGGGGAGCAAGCGGCGGAGGACCCGAGCCCATCGGGGGTGGTCGCAAAACGACCAGGGCAGAAAAAAGCCATGGGGCTCCAAAACGATCGCTCTCGGATAGGACCTTGCGGAACAGCAACAGACACGGACTCACTCATACCGTTACAAGGGAGGTAATGTGGGTAATCTAAGCGAACCTGCCGCGACCCTGCTGGTCCGCCTTCTCGCGGCATTTCAGGCACCCTGGGCTCCGATCCGGCAGCATTGGCAGGCGTGCCCGGCGATCACGGCTCGCCGGGACGGGCAGGTGTCATGCGGCATTGGCGGCGGCAGTGGCGCCGAGCGGCAGCGGCACTCCCGCCAGATGGCAGAACTGCGCGAAGCGGGGCTGGTTGACTCTTCAAACGAACTGACGCCAGACGGCAAACGACTGGCTCGCTCGTGGTGCTGGCCGTTCACCATGGAGGAGCTGCTGGAGGCAATCAGCCGCCTTCAGGCCGCCATGGAACGCGGCGACGTGCTCCGCTCCGGCGACAGCGTCTACGTTCCCGAGCAACTGTTGACGGGGACCGCCTGGGGCCGAGAGTTCGGCCTGCTGCAATGGATGTTCGCACCACTGTTAGCGGACCGCGTGCTCGTGAGCCGCAGTGATATCTACGGCTGGACATTCTACGGCCCTTCCGCCGACGTGTTGCTGACCGACGCCGCTGCTGAGGCCATTGGGCCTGTTGCGGCGCTGCGCGACGATCTCGTGGGCGTCTACGTCCGCGAGGCGAAGCGCTGCCGCGATGCGATGCATGGCGACACCGAGTATTACTCCGAGATCGGCGGGCCGCCCATCGCGATCGGATTGCTCGAAAGCGGTCGGTCCAGCAACGACTTCAATGGCGTTCCACCGCTGTTCACAGATGATGCGGAGGACCCCGGCGATGGCTGAGTCGTGGGCCGACGCCCCGTGCGTGTTCGTGGTGTTGCCGACGTGTCCGGACTGCGGCGGCGGCTCTTGGGTGAACGTGCGGACGGAGCAAAACGGCGACGGCTCACGGACCCGCAAGTGCGTGTGCCGGCGATGCTCGGGACGATTCAAAATTGTTGCCGAACCCCTGCCAGATTCCGGCAATTGCGACCTGGACGTTTTCTAAACTTCAAACACCATGAGCACTCCCATCAAATTCGCGGCCATTGCTTTCGGCGGAGGTTTGATTCCGG
>CAYSFP010000033.1:0-39172 GCA_964430075.1 uncultured Planctomycetaceae bacterium
GCGGCCCAGCAGGGCCGACACCTCGCTACCCGCTTGCGAGAAGCGGAAAATGTTGTCGACGAACAGCAGCGTATCGGCGCCCGTCTTGTCGCGGAAGTACTCGGCCATCGTCAGCGCGGACAGCGCCACGCGGAGCCGCGATCCCGGCGGCTCGTTCATCTGGCCGAACACCATGCACGTCTGGTCGATGACGCTGCGGCCGGTATCGCCGATCTTCGCTTCCTGCATTTCCAGCCACAGGTCGGTGCCCTCGCGGGTCCGCTCGCCAACGCCCGCGAATACCGAGTAACCGCCGTGGGCGCTGGCGATGCGGGCGATCAGCTCGGTGAGGATGACCGTCTTGCCCAGCCCGGCGCCGCCGAACAGGCCGGCCTTGCCGCCGCGGACGAATGGCGTCAGCAGGTCGATCACTTTGATGCCCGTCTCGAACAGCTCCGTCTTGGTCGACAGCTTCGACAGCTCGGGCGGGTTGCGGTGGATTGGCCAGCGTTCGGTCGCGTTGATCGGCCCACGGCCGTCGACGGTCTCGCCGATCACGTTGAACACGCGGCCGAGCGTCGCCTCGCCGACCGGCACCGTCACCGGGCCACCCGTGTCGATGCACTCCTGGCCGCGGATCAGTCCGTCGGTGCTGCCCAGCGCGACGCACCGCACGCGCCCGCCGCCGAGCTGCTGCTGCACCTCGCCGGTGAGATTGATCTTGATGCCCTTGTGCTCGCTCTCCACCTTGACGGCGTTGTAGATCGAGGGCAGGGCGTCCTCGGCAAATTCGACGTCGAACGTCGAACCGATGACCTGGGTGATATGGCCGACGTTCTTGCCGGCATTGACGGTTGCAGTTGCCATGGTGATCTGAAGTTGGGAACGAATTGTGGTTTGATGTTAGATGTATGATGTGCAATTGATGATGTCAGAACGAGTGACGTCCGCTGCTTCTGACATCATCAATCTCACATCTCACATCACACATTCCTAAGCCAGCGCCTCGACGCCGCCGATGAGGTCCATCAGTTCGGACGTGATGCGGCCCTGGCGGGCGCGGTTGTATTGCATGCTCAATTGCTTGATCAGCTCGCCGGCGTTCTCGGTGGCGCTCTTCATCGCGACCATGCGCGCGATCTGCTCGCTCACCGCCGAGTCGAGAAACGCCTTGAACAGCCGCACCTTGAAACTGGTGGGCACCACTTCTTCCAGGATGCTCGCCGGCGAAGGCAGGAATTCATACTGAGTCTGCCCCCCGCTTGCCGCCTTCGCCTGCTCGTCGCCGCCCAGAGATCCCAGCGGCAGCAGCGTCTCGACCGCCACTTGCTGCCGGGCGATGCTGATAAACTTCATGTAGACGACGTCCAGCCGATCGAGCTGCCCGGATTGGTACTCTTCGAGATATCGCGTGGCGATCTCGTCGACCTCGTCGAACGCGGGCTTGTCCTCGAAGTGCGTGAACGCCGTCTCGGCCGGGTTGCCGCGGAACTTGAACGCCGCGATGCCGCGCTTCCCTGCGATCTCCAGCCGGCATTCCGGCGCTTCCTGAGCGAGCTCGCGCCACCGGGCGAGCCCCGCCCGCACGAGGTTGCCGTTGAACCCGCCGCACAGCCCACGATTGGCCGTGAGCACCAGCAGCGTCGCCTTCTTCGTCGTCTCGCGTTTCTCCAGCAGCGGGTGACTCACTTCGAGGCCCGTCTTGGTGAGATCGCTCACCAACTGCGTGATCCGCTGCGTGTACGACGTGGCCGCCGAGGCCCGATCCATCGCCTTCTTGAACCGCGCAGTCGCGATCAGCTCCATCGTCCGCGTGATCTTGCGAATGTTGCGGATGGACTTGCGGCGTTTATCAAGGGCACGAGGATTGGCCATCGGGGGCAGGCTGTAGGCTGGAGACTCAGAAAAAAATAGCCGCGAGCCTACGGCTCGCAGGAGCGCCGGTTTCGTTTTTCAATTTCGCAAGATCTCAATCGCACCGCACCTGCAACGCATAGCGTCTCGGCTATCGGCATCGTGCGCTCGCACGCAACGATTGTTCGATGCACTTCGTCACAACTCACACGCGAGCCAGTTCTTCCTCTTCGCTCATCGCGAACTTGTGCTGGGTCGCGAACTCCTTGAGCGACGTTTCGATCATCTGCGCGATGCTGTCGGTGAGATCCTTCTGATCCCGCAGCGCGTTGCGCACCTCGGGCTTCTGATCCTTCATGAACTGTAGGAACGCCTTCTCCCACTCCGCCACGCGATTGACCGGCACGCGGTCCAGGTGCCCGCGCGTGCCCGCGTAAATCACCAGCACCTCGTCCACCACGTCCAGCGGGTTGTACACGCCCTGCTTCAAGAGCTCGACCATCCGATAGCCGCGGTCGAGCCGGGCCTGCGTGGCCGCGTCGAGTTCCGTGCCGAGTTGGGCGAACGCTTCCAGTTCGCGGAATGCAGCGAGGTCCAGCCGCAGACCGCCGGCCACCTTCTTCATCGCCTTGATCTGAGCGGCGCCGCCCACGCGCGACACCGAAATGCCGACGTTCATGGCCGGCTTGATGCCCGCGAAAAACAAGTCGGGCTGCAGGTAAATCTGCCCGTCGGTAATCGAAATCACGTTGGTCGGAATGTAGGCCGACACTTCGCCTTCGAGCGTCTCGATGATCGGCAGCGACGTGAGCGAACCGCCGCCCAGGGCATCGCTCAGCTTGGCCGAACGTTCCAGCAGCCGGCTGTGGCAGTAAAACACGTCGCCGGGGAACGCCTCGCGCCCCGGCGGACGCCGCATCAGCAGCGAGAGTTGCCGGTACGCGACGGCCTGCTTGCTCAAATCGTCGTACACAATGAGGGCGTGCCCGCCGCCAAACATGTAGTGCTCGGCCATCGCCGTACCCGCGTACGGCGCCACGTACTGCAGCGGGGCAGGGGCGCTCGCGCCGGCGACAATCACCGTCGTGTAGTCCATCGCGCCCGTCTCGCGGAGCTTCTCGATGACGCCGGCGATCGTCGATTCCTTCTGGCCGACCGCGACGTAAAAGCACTTCACGCCGCTGTTGCGTTGATTGATGATCGTGTCGATCGCCACCGCGGTCTTGCCCGTCTTGCGGTCGCCGATGATCAACTCGCGCTGACCGCGGCCGATGGGCGTCATCGCGTCGATGGCCTTGATGCCCGTCTGCAACGGCTCTCGCACCGGCTGCCGCTCGGACACGCCGGTGGCAATCACCTCCACGTCGCGCCGCTTGTGCGTGACGATCGGGCCCTTGCCGTCCATCGGGTTGCCCAGCGGGTCGACCACGCGGCCCAACAGTTCGTCGCCCACCGGCACGCTCAGCAACCGGCCGGTCGAACGCACCTCGTCGCCTTCGTTGATCGACAGGTAGTCGCCCAAAATGATGATGCCGACGGAATTCTCTTCCAGATTAAACGCCAGGCCCGTCGGCCCGCTGGCGAACTCGACCATCTCGCCCGCCATCACGCCGCTGAGGCCGTAGACCTGGGCGATGCCGTCGCCCACTTCCAGCACCCGGCCGACGTCGCGCACGTCGATCTGGGCCGCGTAGTGCTCGATTTCCTTCTGGATGACCGAGGCGATTTCGTCGCTATTGAATTTCATCGTTTCGACAATTTGTTTGTTAATGGCTAGCCGCGATGCTATGTATCGCCGGTGTGCGCGGAGCGAGCTCCGCGGCTAAATGTTCTTTGACTTCAACTAACTTGCTTGTGCTTCTCGATCGAAGAACCGGTGCGGATTCGTTTGAATCGCCTCGGTCGCCCGGGCGACCATGTCCTTGCGCATCGCTTCGAGCCGCGTGCGGACCGAGCCGTCGTACACGCGGTCGCCCACGCGGATGACAAATCCGGCGATGAGGTCGGGATTCACGCTGGCCGAGACGATTGGATCGGCGCCCAAGACGCGTTCCAGCGACGCGAGCAGCTCCTGCTCCAGCTCCGGCGACAGCGGGTTCGCCGTTTCCAGGAGCACCGGCTGACGACCGGACCGCGTCTCCCACAGCTTCCGCATCGCCGCGATCACGTCCCGCAGCATTCCCAGCCGACCGTGCTTGTTGAGCACATTGAGGAAGTTGGACAGCAGCGGCGACACGCGGCCCGTGAATACCCGGTCGAGCATCGCCGCCTTGTCGTCCTCTGAAATCAGCTCCGAAGCCAAGAGTTCCTGCACGCGAGGCTCGCGCTTCAACACGTTGTCCCGCAGGTCCTCCAACTCCTCCATCAGTGCATCCTGCTGCGCCTGGTCGCCGGCCGCGTTGAGCGCCGCCTCGGCATAGACGCGCGCCAGGCGTTCGGCGCTCACGTCGAACACCGTTTCGTGCTGATGCGGGGTGTGGATGAACTCGCCCATCGGACGCTCAATTCCTGCTGGGGGCCGTGGCGCTGAGCTTGGCAAGCGCTTCGCGCACGAGCTCCTGCGACTTCGCCGGGTTGATCGTCTCGCGAATCACCTTGCCGGCCAGTTCGACCGCCAGGTTCGCACTCGTTTCGCCCAGGTGCTTGGTCGCCGCGTCGAGCGCCACCTCGATGTCGCGCTGTGCTCGCATGTACTCCGCCTTGGCCGCCTCGCGGGCTTCGGCGACGATCTCCGCCTTGGTCGCCTCGGCGTCGCGCCGCGCTTCGTCGAGCATGGCCTTCACCTCGGCCGCGGCGCCGGCCAGCCGTGCCTCGTGTTCGGCCAGCAGCCGCTTGGCCTCCTCGTGCTTCGCCTGGGCGTCGGCAATGGCGCCCTCGATCCGCTTTTCGCGTTCCTCCAAGGCGTGGCTGATCTTGGGCCACGCTCCGGCCGACAGGATGGCCAGCAGGAGCAGGAACACCACGAAGGTGTAGATCGCCAAGTCGGTGCGAAACTCCGCCGGGCTTTCCAGCTCTGCGGTGGCATTGCCGCGACCGATGTCGTCATGCCCGTGGCCGCTGGCGTGCTCCTCGCCGCCGGCGTGCTCCTCGGCGCCTTCGGTCGCACTCTCTTGAGCAAAACCAAGAGGCGCCAGGGGCAAGCCTACGACACACCAAGCCAAGGTAAGCAATGCCAAACAGCGCATAGCCAACTCCAAAATCGCTGCAGCGAATTAACGGACAGGTGCACGACTAGCCGGCAGCAGACCACGGGTTCTGCGTCATGCAGATGTACAACGCGAAGAACGTAAAGCCTTCGATAAGGGCCGCCGCGATGATCATCGCCGTCTGGATGCTGCCGGCGACTTCCGGCTGGCGGGCCATGCTCTCGAGGGCTGCGCTGGCCAGCTTGCCGATGCCGTAGGCGGCGCCAATGGTGACGAGGCCGGCGCCGAACGCGCCCGAAAAGCTCACCGCCGAGCCGTCAGCGCCCGCCTGTTGAGCCATGGCGGGGGTCGCCAGGACCATCACCGAGAACAATGCCAGTGCTACCAACTTTGCTGCTTTGATCACGAAACCTGACTCCTTATGCACGCGAAGAAAAAATCAAAATCTGCTCCGCTCCCCCCTCTATTGGGAGGGGTTGGGGGAGGGGTGATGCAGCGGGTACCCGCCTCGCCCCCCTCCCCAGCCCTCCCCGCCAGGGGGAGGGAACCGGAGGGTTTGTTTGGTTGTTAGTGGTGATGCACCGCCGCCCCAATGAACAACGCCGACAAAAACGTAAACACGTAGGCCTGCAAAAAGGCCACGAACAACTCCAAGAGGCTAAACAGCGCCGAGCCCACGACCGAGATCGACGCCGTCACCGGCCACAGGTTGCTCGACGCCGCCGCGACCGCCAGACCCATGATCGCCAGCAACACCAGATGCCCTGCCACCATGTTCGCCAAGAGACGCACGCCAAGCACCGCGTGCTTGATGAACAGCCCCAGCACCTCGATTAAGAACAGCATCGGGACAATGGGAATCGCCAGCACCAGCGGCAGGCCCATACTCGGCACCTGATTCTTCCAGAACCCCACCACGCCGAAGCGAATTGACCCGGCCACAATCACCGTGGCGAACGTCACCAGCGCCAACCCCAGCGTCACGCTGAAGCTGCCCGTCGGGGCGCCCACCCAGGGGATCATCCCAAGCAAGTTGCACGTCAACACGAACATGAAGATCGTCCACAACAGCGGCACAAACCTATGCGCGTCGTGATGGCCGATCGCGGGCTCGGCAATGTCGTTCTTGATGAAGCTCAGGAACGCTTCGAACATGTTCCACAGCCGACCCTTGGGAACCCGCCCGTCCTTCAAGCGGCTGGCCAGGCTCTTGAACAACACAATCAACAGCAAGGCGACGAGCGCCTGCAGGATCATGAACTTCGAAATCGTGAAGCCCGATTCCGGCTGGTAGTTGTTGCGCAGCTTGCCGAACGGCTGGGGAATGAGAATCTTGCCGTCGAGCATGCGGTTGTACGACTCGACCTTCTCCTCCGGCCACTCCTTGGCGAAGGCGATGTATTGGTCGAGTCGCTCCGCCTGGTCCTGGATGGTGTCCCATTTTTCGCGGAGCACGGCCGACTTTTCGAGCCGAGCCGCGTAACCCGCGTCGGTTTCACCCTCTTGGCGTTTTGCGAACCGGCCCAATCCGAGTTGCCTCTGGAACCACGCCTGGCTGGGCGCCTCCTCTAAAAACCGGTCGAACGGACTCGCGTAGTGCTCGTGCCGCCACGTGTGGTATTCGGCGAGCAGCCCGTCGTAAGCCGGCATGTCCTGAACCGCGCCGCTGCTGCGCAGTCCGTCATAGAGCCGCCGCGCTTCCCAATCCTGGTAATCCGGATCGAGGCGGATGAAATGTTCGGGGAAATCACCGATCGCCTGGCGATCGGACGGCCACAAGGCGCGCGGCACTTCGAAGTAGTACGCGTCCTTGATGTGGAGAATTGCGGAAGCCATCTGTCGATTTCATCGGCCAGGCGCGCCTGGCGGTCTGTCATGCCAATGGATCGGCGACGGTAACGCCTGGACCAAAGCCGGCGCCGCGCGCGTGCGAACCTTCGCCTGCCACGAGCCGCACACTCATCAACGTTTCAATGGCGAGACCCGCCAAATAGTGAATCACGATCAAGCCGCCCACGCCCGCGGCGACGAGCGGATGCTGTGTGCGTGAAAAAAACACAAGCGCCGCAAGCGGCAACGCCATTCGCACGCCCATGGCCAAGAGCACGCTCTGTGTGCGAGCGGTCGTATTTCGTAAAGCAACGACGGTGACCAGTGCGATACTGCCCGCCAGCCAGTTGAGAAACGCGGCGACTGCGCTCGCGGCGTAGGCGCCATTCCCATACGTCCGCGCCGCGACGCCCCCGGCTGCCGCGCTGACGACCGCCAGGGCCACTGCGAGCACCAGGATGTATTTGGCAGCTTTGGCCACTGTTGAAATCAGTTTCCCGCGAAGTCGGCTTCGCTACGTGCCGTCGACGCGACTGGCACGACCGTCCTTGTCGCGCTCGCCCGCTTTCCGCCGGCGGGCGACTTCGGCCTGGCGGGTCACGGCGATGAGGTAGACCACCCCCGCAACGAGTCCCACGCCAAACCCCAGAGGCCCCAGCAGCGAGGTCCCCCACCGGCGATCGAGCCACTGGCCCCCCAACCCCGGCCCCACCATCATCAGCGAGGCCGCGAACACGCGCGACACCCACTGCATGGCGACCGCCATCGGGTGAACAGGCTCCGCCATTGCGTTCCTGCCGGCCTGGACGACCGGACGGATCCACGAGACGCCCCACGCGGAAAATCCTGAACTTTCGGACAGAATTCCACCGGCCGCAGTGCGCCTCAGCCGGGCTCAAATCGTTCCGACCAGGCGGGAGACGCCCCTGCCAAACAGCGTAACGCCGTATGCCGGCACAATTTATTTCTGCCCCGACAGGCTGTCAACGGGCTAAGAGGGGAAATTGTGCTTTTTTTCACAATGTCTAATAAACAATTCGTAAGTGGCTTTCTTTTAACCACTTAGAGACAGTTTCAAGGCCGTACGACGGCTTCCGAAGCTAACGTTGCGACCACGAAGGGATTGGCCCGCCGGGTCGGGCACAAAGAAGACGCAACATGTTGTTGCAATTGACTTTACGTCAGACAAAAGCAGGTCGACACTTGCATCATTCCGGACTTTCCGGTACTATGGGCTGTGAGGAAGGCGATGGTGGCGCGTGTTTTGCCCAACCGATGGTCAACCGCCGGTTGACGTCCCCCGTTCCCTGTACTCACCACCCAACCCGCGCTTGCTCGGCGTACAAGCGATTGTGCCCAGCGGCGTTGGGGCAGCGGAAACCGCCGCGTGAGGCGTCACCCGAACAAGGTGGCTTCCTCAGTAGGCGGCGGCGCCAGGAGGGTCGCCCGGGTCTCCGCCCTGCGGTGTCGGCGGACCGTGGTTTCATGCCACGGTTCAGGGACGCTCACCATACACCAGCAGTCCTGCAGGGATCATTGCGACCAATGACCGCGACTAAGTTGCGATCTTACACGGCCAAGGACCTCGCCCAGATGGCGCGCGAGCATGGCGTGGCCGGCTGGCATTCGATGCGCAAAGAGGAGCTGATCCGCGCCTTGGTGCGAGTCGCCCAGCGTCGGTCCAGCCGACGAACAGGCCAACATGGCCGCACCGATGAGCCGCATGCTTCAGGCAAGACCAACGGCTCGGCCATTTCCGCCAGCGACGCTCTGGTGCGGCGAAAAATCTCGCAGTTGCAGACCAAGCTCGCCGCGATTCGCAATATCGCGTCGCGCCCCGCCGCCGGCGGCGAAGACGTGCGGCAGGACCGGCTGGTCGTCATGGTGCGCGATCCCTACTGGCTGCACGCGTATTGGGAACTGGCGCAACGAAGCATCGACCGCGCCCAGGCCGCCATGGGGCAGCGCTGGCACGGCGCACGCCCCGTGCTGCGCGTCCTGCACTGCCACGGCGACGCAACCGCGACGCACGAGCGGGACATCGCCATCCACGGCGGGGTCAACAACTGGTACGTCGACGTCCAGGATCCGCCGGCCGACTATCGCCTGGAAATCGGCTACCTGGCCGACGACGGTTACTTTTACTGCCTGGCGCGCAGCAACGAAGTGTCGACGCCGCCCGCGGGCACGAGCGACGCGGTCGACGAAAACTGGACCGACGTGGCCGAGAACGCCGATCGTATTTTCGCCATGAGCGGCGGGTACTCGCCCCAGGGCGCCAGCCGCGAGCTGCAGGAGCTGCTCGAGGAGCGGCTGCGACGTCCCTTAGGCTCGCCGATGAAGACTCGCTTCGGCAGCGGCGCCGCCGTCCAACGCGAGGGAGAATCGTTTCAGTTTGCCGTCGACGCAGAGATCATCATCTACGGCGCTGCCAATCGCGACGCCCACGTGACCCTGCAAGGCGAACCGGTGCAGCTCCGCGGCGACGGTACGTTCGCGGTGCGGCTGAGCCTGCCGGATCGTCGGCAGGTGATTCCCATTGTCGCCAGCTCCTACGACGGCGTGGAGCAACGCACCACGATTCTCGCGGTGGAGCGCAATACCAAGGTGATGGAGCCCTTGCACCGCGACGTGACCGACCGGCACGATTGAGCAGCTTGAGCGGCAGCTTGGGAGCATGCCAGCGGTGCTGCGATGCGGTTATAATAGGCCCGGCGTTCACGCCGGGTTCTCCGGGTCGCATCCAGAACCGGCCGCGCGGACGTCCCGGGAATCCATCGGCGGTCAGCCGCGGCCGTATTCCGCCGCGGTTTATTTCGGCCTCGATCGGCCGCCGGCGGAATCACGACCGCGCGCTCGGCCAAGGCAAGCACATCACTCTGCGGAACCCGGCGTGAACGCCGGGCCTATGATTCCCGAATAAGCGCCATGCGAGTCTTTGAACATGACTCCAAGACCCGGAGGGCGCCCTCGTTTAACGAGGAAACGGCTGACATGGACGACCGCCTCGCCAACTTGGCCCAACAGCTCGTCGCGGCGATCGCGCCGCTGGAGAGCTGCCTTGTCGCGTACTCCGGCGGCGTCGATAGCGCCGTCGCCGCCAAGGCCGCCCATCTAGCGCTGGGCGACCGCGCGATTGCCATCACCGGCGTCAGTGCGAGCCTGGCCGAGGGCGAGCTCGAAGCAGCCCAGCGCGTCGCCGGCGCGATCGGCATTCGCCACGAGACGCTCGCCACGGACGAACTCACGCACGCCGACTACCTGCGCAACGCCCCGGACCGCTGCTTCCACTGCAAGACTGAGCTGTACGATAAGCTGCGCACCGAAGCGGGCCGTCGCGGGGTCGCGGCGATCGTCAACGGCGCCAATGCCGACGACCTGGGCGACTTCCGCCCGGGGATGCAAGCCGCGGGAAACTTCGCGGTGCACAGCCCCTTGGCTGCGTGCGGCCTCGCCAAGACGGACGTCCGCGAGCTGGCCCGCTACTGGAACATCGATGCGTGGGACAAGCCCGCCACGCCCTGCCTGTCGAGCCGCATCGCCTACGGCGTCAGCGTCACGCCCGAACGGCTCGCGCGGATCGACGCCGCCGAGCAACTGCTGCGGTCCTTCGACCTGGGATCCGTCCGCGTGCGATTGCACGAGAATGAACTCGCCCGGCTGGAAGTTCCGCTTGCGGCGCTGCTGCGGCTGTGCGACGAAACGGTGCGCCCGGCAATCGTCGCCCGCTTGCGGGAGCTGGGCTTCCGCTACGTGACGATCGACCTCGAAGGCTTCCGCAGCGGCAGCTTCCAGCAGCTCGTGCCAAGTGAAGAACTGACACGGTTCGCGGCGAAATAGCGGGAGGTCGCCGACGCGCGGCGTCGCTCAAAAGAATCCGCCGCCCGGCATCGGCGGCGGCGACATGCCGCGTTGTTCCATGCGGTTGCGGAACATCTGCACGCCGTTGTCGAACTTCGCGCGCTGCTCGGGCGTCGTCCACGCCAGCATTTTCTTCTGAAAGGCATCCATCTTCTTGGGGTCCATTTGCGGTCGGCCGCTGCCCGTGCCGCCGCCTCCCCCCGGGCTGCCCGGGCCGCGGGATCCGCCTCGCTTTCGCATTTCGTCGATGCGCCGATCAAGCTCGCGGTTCTGCTCCTCGGGCGACATGGCCGCGAACTTGTCGTACTCGGTTTCGAAGCGGGCCATCATCATCGGGATGAACACCGGAGCGAGCTGCTCGAACACGGCCATCCGTTGGTCTTCCGGCACGTTCTCGAACTGCTTTCGCATTGCGTCGCGGAGCGCCCCTTCGTTTTCCTTGGTCTGCGGCTGCTCGGCCAGCGTGCGGAGCTCCGCGACAATCTCCGGCTCGCGTTCGAACCAGCCCCAGTTCCACGCGGCCAGCGCCATCAGGACGAGGAGCGTGACGGAACCGACGATCACGTTTCGATTCATGGCGATTTATCCTTCTCTCCAGCGACGACTGGGCACCTCGTGTCATTCCGGAACAATCACGGCATCAACGTGCCCGTCGAGATACGCAAAATTCCGCGAGCCGTCCTCCGCGGGGGCCCCGTGAAACGAATCGAAGTCGAACACGATCCAGATCGACGAGCTGCCGCGGTAGGCCAGCGGGCTATCAAGCAACTCCTGTCGCGTGCGCCCGGCGAGCCGCGTCGACGGATACTCGTAGCTCAATCCTTCCTTGTCGAAGTAGGTCTCGACTTGGGAATCCGTTTCCTTCTTCGGTTCGTAGTGGTCGCTGGGGCAGCGCCACATCGCGACGCTGTTCTCGCTGAACGGGGCCAGCACCTCGTTGATCCCCGGCAGCTTGAGCGGATTGTCCGTCCGCGGCATCTTGCAAGCGACAGGAAACTTGCCGCGTTCGCCCTGCTGGTCGAGGTACTGCGTCATCGCCAGCCCAATTTGCCGCAGATTGCTCTTGCACTGCGTGCGGCGGGCCGCTTCCCGGGCCGACTGCACGGCCGGCAACAACAGCGCGATCAGCACGCCGATGATGGCGATGACCACCAAAAGCTCCACCAAGGTAAATGCGCCGCGCCGTGGAACCTGCATTGCGACAGATCTCCTGGGGTTTTGCGATTGAGCGTCACGCATTGTAGGGCGCCGCGCGTTGCCGCGCCGCCGTCACCTTGATTGAACCCCGGCCGCCGTATCTTGGCCCGTTAGCACGGGTTTGATACATTCCGGCTCGCCGCCGCGCGGGCGCCGCTCCGTAGGGGGCGGCAAGAGTTAAGTCGCCCCGGCAACGGCGATCTTGCACCGCGGCGGGCCTTGGGCGGCAAATTCTCCTCCTCGCGCGTCCCTTTTTGGGGCGGTTATTTCGCACTTCACCCGGCGGCTCGATGAACAAGCTCACGACGATCGATTACGCAGTCTTCCTCGTTTACTTCGTCATCGTCGCCGCCTACGGCATCTGGATCTACCGCCGTAAGCGGCGCGCGGAAGCGTCGACCACCGACTTCTTCCTCGCCGAAGGATCGCTCACCTGGTGGGCCATCGGCGCCTCGCTGATCGCCTCGAATATCTCGGCCGAGCAGTTCATCGGCATGTCGGGCTCGGGCTTTCGCGTCGGGGTAGCCATTGCGGCGTTCGAGTGGATCGCCGCGATTTCGCTGATTCTCGTCGGCGTGTTCTTCATGCCGATCTATCTCAAAAACCGCATCTACACGATGCCGCAGTTTCTTGAGCAGCGCTACAACCCGACCGTCGCGCTGATTATGGCCATTTTTTGGCTGTTTCTGTACGTCTTTGTGAACCTGACGTCCATTCTGTTCCTCGGCGCCCAGGCCATCGGCGCCCTGCTGGGGCCCGATTCGTTTCACGGCGTGTTGCTGGCACTGGCGATTTTCGCCGCCATCATCACCCTCGGCGGCATGAAGGTGATCGGCTACACCGACGTGATCCAGGTTGTCGTGCTGCTGATCGGCGGACTGACCACCACCTACATCGCGCTGGAACAGGTAAGCACGCACTTCGGCCTGGGGGCCGACGCGCTGGCCGGATTCAAGAGACTGCTGACCGAGGCCCCCGACCATTTCCACCTGATGGTGTGGCAGCCCGGGCCCGACGCTTCGCCGGACTACGTCAGCAAGTACGTGGCCGTCCCCGCGGCGATGTATTTCGCCGGCCAGTGGATCGCCAATCTCAACTATTGGGGGTGCAACCAGTACATCACCCAGCGGGCGCTCGGCGCCAACCTGGAAACGGCGCGCAAAGGGTTGCTCTTCGCCGGATTCCTGAAGCTGCTGATGCCGGTGATCGTGATGTTGCCGGGCATCGCCGCCTACGTGCTGTATCGGGACGGCTTGCTGCAAGAGCAAATGGCTCCGGGAGGCGAGTTCGCCAGCGACAACGCCTACTCGGCGGTTCTCGGCTTCCTGCCCGTCGGCCTCCGCGGCCTGGCCGTCGCGGCACTCACGGCCGCGATCGTCGCCTCGCTGGCCGGGAAGGCCAACAGCATCGCCACGATCTACACGCTCGACATTCACAAGAAGTATCTGAACCCCGACGCTTCGCAGGGAAAACAGATTTGGATTGGCCGGCTGTTCATCATCGCGTCAATCGCCGTGGCCGTCGGGTGCAGTTGGAGCGATCTGTTCGACATCAAGAAAGGGGGCTTCGACTTCATCCAGAAATACACCGGCTACGTTAGCCCTGGCATCTTCGCCGTGTTTATGCTTGGCATGTTTTGGAAGCGAACCACCGGCGCCGCGGCCATCGCCGGCGTCTTGTTCGGCTTTTTGCTTTCGATCTTCTTCAACGACGTCGCCCCCCGTCTCGGCTATGACGAGACGCCGCTCTACACCGTTTATGAAACGCTGAAAGACGGCGAGCCGGTTAAGGAAATCCCCTACTTGATTTGCATGGGTTGGGCCTTTGCCTTCACCGTACTGGCGATGGTCGCCATCAGTCTGTTCGGGCCGAAGGAGAACCCCAAGGCGTTCGAGATCGATCGCTCGATGTTCAAGGTTTCGCCATCAACGACGATCCTGATCACCGCGCTGCTGATGACCCTGGGCGCGCTATACGCGAAGTTCTGGTGACCCCCTGCCGAGTCTCTCCGAGACTCGGATTCGGCAGTTTCGGAGAAACTGTCCAACCGTTGCCCGTCACTTCGCGTGATGCCGCCGCCGCACCTTCTGCGTGCGCCGCGCTGCTTGGCCGCCCGTGGCCCGATAGCCGTACTGAATGGCGAACCACTCGGCGTAGCGTTCGCGGTCCGCGTAGCCGCTGTTGCGATCGTCCACCAGGTGGCCCAGCTCATGGATCAGGATGTTATTGAGATAGAAATCCTCGATCGCCGCCTGGGTCCACGATAACCGCCACTGGTCCGGCGCCGGCTTATCCCAGCGGCCGCCGTACATGCGGGCTTCGTTCACAACCTCCGGCCGCGGCGGGCCGGTGAACCACTCCTCGAGCGTCTCCTCCAGCGGGTACAAGTACAGCGTCGAACCCCACTGCATGCCATAGCACGGAAAACTCTGCTTCTTGCGCGTCATGCGGCTGAATTGCACAACTTCCAGTCCGTTAAGAAACCGTTGAGGCACCTCGGCCAGACGCTTCCGTACTTGTTGCGGAGTCACCACATGCCGATAACCCTCACCCGGCTCTTGAACGACGATGCGATAACCGCTGGTCCGGTTAGTCGGTTCATGCCAATCTTCAGGCGGCGAGAACGGCGCGCACACGTTCTGCGTTCCCAACTGCGGTCGCCGCGCGCGCGGCGACCAGCGCGGCGCTGTGCCAGCGCGACCACGACTCTGGCGAACGGCAGACTTGTGCAGACGATGTTGCGTTGACATGGCAGACGTAACCTTTAAGAATCAAAACACTTAATGCGAGGCGGTCGCACACCGTGGGAAGCGGAGCGAGGCTTTCTGACGCAAGGCGGCGGCGGGCGTGGCGCGGGCCAAGGCGGTTGGCCTGCGGACGCCCCAAACGGACAATTCCATCGTAGGCTGCCGTCAAAAGGGGCGGCAAACAGAAGGCGCAAGACCTTGCCCGCCCCGGACTTCGGCCATCCGCCCGAACCCCTCTTGTGGGGGGTTTCGCGGGGATTTGGGGCGTTGCGAAAAGTCACCCGACGCGAGCTATTTCGATCCATGAACGTGACGCTTTACACGCGCCGCGGCTGCCATCTGTGCGATGACGCACATGATGTTCTGACGTCTCACGGGCTCGAACCAACGCTCGTCGACATCGACGACGACCCCGCGCTGCGCGAAAAGTTCAACGAGTGCGTGCCGGTCGTGGAGATCGACGGCAAGGTGCGCTTCCGCGGCCGCGTCGAACCCGTGCTACTGCGACGCCTGCTCGCGGGGCAATGAAACGACGCGTGACCTCCTCAACATGCGCTCAAGCACGTTGACGCCGGCCGGAGGGCCAACGCCAGCCGGAGGGCCACGCCCTCCGGGTCCGCGGCGCTCTCCCGGACCGCGTGGCGGCCCGGCGGAATGAAACGTCTGACGATGTGCAAGCGCCGTTGGATCATCGTCATCGGTTCACACCCGGCGAAACATCCGCTTCCGTCGCGGCTGCGAGGCGCCCGTCTGGTCGCCGCCGTTGGCGTCGCGCCATGTGCGGCGCATCACCGACCAGAAGTGCGCCGCCAGCAGGGCCATCCAGGCGCCCATCACCGCACAACTCGCGGCGCCGAGCGCCAATTCAGCGCCAGTCGTACTCGGTCCGGCCAGAATCGGCGCCGCCGCCGCGCCGAAGAACCCGCCCGCCGTCGCCCCGCCCGCCGCGGACAACAGCGTGCGAAACGGCGCGTGTCCGTGCCGCGCCAGGGGCGTCGCCGTGAGGGCCGCGAGCTCCTCGCGAGTGAGTCTTCGCATCGGAGCGTGGGCCGCTCCCTGTTTGGCCGCCCGCCGCAAGTTGGCGCGCGAGGTCCGGTCGCGCAAGCGCGTACCGATCGACGTGGCCAGCACATGCGCCGCCGCCATCGCCGCGCCGAACCCGATGCCCACGGCCCAGCCGCCCCGCACCATCGCCATCACGCCGCCCAGCGCCGCCAGGCCCGAGACGAACAGAAACATCCTCCGCAGACCGAAGCGAAAGAGCGGCGGCGAGGCGTCGTCGCCCAAGTGCGTGGGCGGAGCCGCGGCGCGCGAAATTTCGTCGACGATCGCCATAGGCTCCATTATTCTGCCGCCGCGGCCAAGCGACAATCGAAACCCTCGAAAGTGTAGCCCTCTCGCTCCGCGAGAGGATTTCTCGTCTCGCGGAGTGAGACGTCTACACTGGATGGCGTCCCGACGCCCCCGGCGGCAGGCCTGCACCGACTCGCTCCCTCCGCTAAGCTAAGGGCTGCATACCCGCGCTCGTTCGCGGCTTGACCACTTTATTCCAACTCGTAGCTTGCCCGTGGCCCTGCACCTTGCCGTCGGCTCGCCGACCACCGTCTTGTCGCTCAACGACATGCGAGCCGCCCTCGTCGGCGTGCTCGATCGCCTGACGCCCCGCCAGCGCGTCCTGGCCGTGCCGCCCGACCACACCCGGGCCGCCAGCCTCGCCGGGCCGCTCACCTGCATGGCCCACGACTACTACGGCAATCGGCTCGTCGACCTGCTGCCAGCCCTGGGGACGCACGCGAAGCTCTCCGAGAAACATCGCACCGAGATGTTCCCAACGATCCCGGAGGCCCTGTTCCGCTACCACAACTGGCGGACCGACATCGAAACGCTCGGCGAAGTCCCCGGCGAATTTTGTGCCGACGTCACCGAAGGCATCTACCGCGAACCCTGGCCGGCCCAGACCAACCGGCTCATCTCGCGCGGCGGCCACGACCTCATCCTGTCGATCGGCCAGGTCGTGCCCCACGAGGTGATCGGCATGGCCAACTACAACAAGAACATCTTCGTCGGCGCCGGCGGCGTGCGGGGCATCAACGAAAGCCACTACATCAGCGCCATCTGGGGCGCCGAGCGCACGATGGGCGTCGCCGACACGCCGCTGCGGAGGATCCTCAACTACGCCCAGGACCACTTCTGCGGTCACCTGCCGCTGCTGTATGTGCTCACCGTGATCGGCCCCGACGAGCACGGCCAGTCGGTCTGCCGCGGCCTGTTCATCGGCGACGACCACGACTGCTTCTGGCGAGCCGCGGAGCTTGCCTCCGCGGTAAACATCACCGTCGTCGACGAGCCGTTCCAGAAGTGCGTCGTGTACTTGCACCCCGACAAGTTCCACAGCACCTGGATCGGCAACAAGGCGATCTACCGCACGCGGATGGCCATGGCCGACGACGGCGAGCTCGTCATCCTGGCGCCAGGCGTCAGCACGTTTGGCGAAGACCCCGAGATCGACCGCATCATCCGCAAGTACGGCTACGGCACGACGCCCGAAATCATGGACGCCGTCGCCAACAACCAGGATCTCCTCGACAACCTCTCGGCGCCGGCCCACCTCATCCACGGCTCGAGCGAAGGCCGCTTCCGCATCACCTGGTGCCCCGGCGGGCTGTCGCGCGAAGAGATTCTGGCCGCCAATTACCAGTACGGCGACCTCGCCGAGTACGGTCGGCGATACGACGTTGCGAAGCTCCGCGACGGCTGGAACGACCTGCCCAGCGGCGAGCGCGTGTTCTTCGTCCGCGACCCGGCGATGGGGTTATGGAAGCGGCGCCAATAACACCTTTTGGCGTTTGCTATAATTGGAGTCGAAGGCAAAATCCTGGCGTGCACTTCCGTGTTTCAGATCGACTTCACGCACGAAGCCATTGAGGATCTGAAATCGTTTCGCCGCTTTGACCAGGAGCGAATCGTCAGAGCCATCGAATCGCAACTTCCCACACAAGCGACGACGCCGTCACGAAATCGCAAACCACTTCGTCCCAATGAGCTTTCGCAATGGGAGTTGCGCGTCGGGGACTTTCGCGTGTTCTACGATGTCGAAGCCACAGAGGCCGTCGTCACCGTCAAGGCGGTTGGCGAGAAGCAAGGCGACAAACTGATCCTACGCGGAGAGGAGTTTGACCTATGAAGTCGGTGACCGTTCCGCTCCAGGGCGCAGATCTGAACGCGCTTCTCGACCAGGCTCGCGTCGAGGACATTCTCGTGCAGACCGCCGACGGTTCCGAGTTTCTCCTCTCGATGGTCGACGAATTCGATCAGGAACTCGCGCGCACCCGTCAGAATGGCAAGCTCATGGAGCTTCTCGACATCCGTGCACAAAGCAACGGCGTCAAATCTCTCGCCTCGGTCAAAGAAGAACTAGGGCTTGGCTAGGTTCGCCTTCTTCCGGGGCGAAGAGGGTCTGGCGGGGCGCCTTCGCGATTCCTTCCTCGCTACTCTCGAACGCGAGACGGGCCGCCGACCGCCTCAACGGCCGGTCGTTCATCGCCCACTCGCCCGGGAATCGTCGTACTACCGACGGCGGCGATGCGCCATCAGCAATCCGGCCAAACTGCCGGCCGCCAGGGCAAGCGCCGTCGGCTCGGGAATGACCGCGACCCCGCCCGCCGTCGCGCCGCCCAGCGCCGCGATCTCGGCGGCGCTGAGCACGTGGTTGTAATAGGCCAGGCTGTTGACGAGCCCGGCGGCGGTTTCCCCGTCTTCGTCGGTGAAGAGATTCAGGAACTGGCCCACTGCGTGGCGGCCATCCGGGGCGCCGCCGGTGGTCGTCGTGCCGGCCAACACGCCATTGACGTACTTGTCGAGCTGGAAGTCCGTCCCCACCGGCTGAATCGTGACGGCAATGCGCGTCCAAGTGTCCGCCGGGACCACTCCATGGTAGTTGCCGCTAATGCCGAGGGCGCCGTCGCCGCGAATGAAGAAATCGCCGTCGCTGCCGGCGATATTCTGGTCCGTCTGCCAGAGGCCAATGAACCCGCCAATCGTCGGGAAGTTCACGTCCATCACGATGGACCAGGCATTGGTTAGCGCGCCGCCGCTGGGAGGCGCCTGGTTCGTCATCTGTAGCGACTGGGCATTGGTCAAAGCAGGAAACGACAGCGCCGTCGCGGGATTGCCCCCAATCGTGGCGGCCGAGTAGGTCGGCGTCCAACCTCCGAAGGCGCTCAACGCCGTTCCGCCAGCCACGGCGTTGTCGAGATTGTTATCAAACTGCCAAACGCCGATCTGCGCCGCCGACGCCTTCCCAGAAATCAAGAGAAGCAGGCCCAGCAATCCAGCAAAAACACGCCATCTCATGAGGTCGACTCCTAGTTAACACAAAACGTCGCGCGGCGACGCTCGACAGGATGCATCGACGCCGCGCCCCCCATCCCTTCCACTGGCGTCCATGCGACTCGGCTGCCAGATAAAATATGGAGATTGGGATGCTTACGAAGGTAGTAATGAAAGCGGGCCCTGCCAAGTGAATTCTCCGAAGATTCACGATTTTCCGCACATTGACCGCGCCGGAACGTCTGCCGCCCGGCGCTCGGCCGTTCAGACTGAGGAGGGGCCGTCAGAAAGCTGAGCGCGCCGCAGTCGGCCACGGCGGCCCGACGAGCCCACGGACGTGGCCGCGGATCCAAACGGAAGCAAGCCGATGCTTGAGGCGCAGCCTGCCGCCACGGGGCGACGGAATCGCGAAAAGACGGCGTGGCGCTGGGATGGATGTTGAGGCAATCGTCGACCTGGTAAGCATCAACGTGGGAAGCCAGCCTCAAGCTGCGCTTCAAGCGATCATCCCTTTCGGTACTCGCTTACCTGGATTCTGATCGTCGGTGCGTTCCCCGCTTCTTCGACGCGCACCGTGCCCAACACGCGTCGGAATCGGTTATTTCCCAGGCTGATCTCTTGCTGAAAGGCAGCCCCGACGTGGGTTTGCTTGAAGCCGGGCTGATCAGACGGTCATGGTCTCGATTAGAGAAACCATCGTTCGGCGAGTTATCGGGCAGGGATTCCATCTCTTCCAGAAACGCCCTCATGGACGCCACGGAGTATTCGCCGTTCTCTACAGCCGTCGGCTCTGGCGCCCGACCTCCACGGGAGTCCCCTCGGCTAGGTCGACCGGCACAAGCGGCTTGAACACGCTGCCATCGAAGATGGCGGGTATGGACCGGCTCATGGTGGTATCATAAGTTCCGCCCGGAACGAACGGAAAGTTCGCAGGCTCGCCCGCCCGGATTGCATCTCGTCAAGCGGCTGCTTCTTTTCCAAAACACCTCGAACGAAGTCCCATGAATTCCAAGCTCCTCGTTCTCGCGCTTATCACCTTTGCAACCGTTCCATCAGACGCGGCGCTCGCTCAGGGCCGGCGCCGCCAGGCGCCGCCGGCCCGCGATCCGCACACGCCCGGCTACGTCGAAGCGACGGAGCTGCCCGACGGCGAAGCGCCGCCCGTCGATGCGAACGGCAACTTTATCATCGGCCCCACGCACCCACCCGCGCCGGAGTCGGACGAGCAAGACGGCGTGCCGCGGGGCCGCATCGTCGAGTTCACGATGGCCTCGTCCGACAGCAAGCTTTACCCGGGCATCGCCCGCGACGCGGGCACGTTCGGCACGCCCGATCCCGACAACCCCGCGAAGCTCGTCGTCACCACGAGCCGCCCCGCGCCCTACACGCGACTCGTTGCGGTCTACGTGCCGCACGGCTACGAACCGGGAACCGAGGCCCCGCTGCTCGTCGGCGCCGACGGCCCCGATCGGCTGCTGTTCACCGTGCTCGACAACCTCATCGCTCAAAAACGCGTACCGCCGATGGTCGCCGTCTCGATCGCCAACGGCAGCGGCGACGCCCAGGGCAGCCAGCGCGGCCTCGAATACGACACGATGAACGGCCAGTATGCCCAGTTCGTCGAGACCGAAGTGCTGCCGCTGGTCGAAGAGAAAGCGGGCGTGAAGATCACGAAGGACCCGGACGGCCGCGCCACGATGGGCTGCAGTTCCGGCGCCGCGTGCGCGATGATCATGGCCTGGTACCGGCCCGACCTCTACTCGCGAGTGCTCAGCTATTCAGGCACCTATGTGAACCAGCAGTGGCCGTACAACCCGGAAACGCCCGGCGGCGCGTGGGAGTTTCACAACTCGATTATTCCCAATAGCGAGCCGAAGCCCATCCGCATCTGGATGCACGTCAGCGACCGCGACCTGCTCAACCCCAATGTAATGCGCGACGACATGCACGACTGGGTTGAGGCCAACGAGCGCATGGCCAAGGTCCTCGCCGACAAGGGCTACGACTACCAGTTCGTCTTCTCGCGCAACTCCACGCACTGCGACGGCGCGGTGAAGCGGCAAACGCTGCCCGCGGCGCTGGAGTACCTGTGGCAGGGGTATCCGCTCGCGCCATCGCGTTAAAACCCGCCTTGCTCGGGCGTGGCGTCACAGCGGCGCGATGCTAGATTCTAACAACCGACGCGGCTGCCTCCGATTCGGAGCGGCGTGGCGGGCGCATGCAAAAGCCCCGGCGCTTTCGGCGCCGGGGCTCCTGTCGTGCTGACTCGAGAAGGAGCCCGATCAACGATCGCGCTCTAAGTTCATCCTAGCTGCGGCGACGCAGGCCCAGGGCCGCCAGCGCCAAGCCGAGACCTCCCAGGATCGCCGTCGAGGGCTCAGGAATGATGAGTTGTCCGCCCACGATCGCGTTATCCGGAGCGAAGATCCCGCCGCCAGCCGCATTAAAGAGCTGGACCTCCGCAATCTGCATGCTGTTCGCCGCGTCCGGATTATTCACGGTCGGAAACACGACAACATAGGTCGGGTACGACGTGAGGTTCGTGAAGCTCACGGAGGCAGAAAGTTCGTCGTTCAGCGGCGTCGCCCCACCAGGCGCGTTACGACCTGCCGGCAGCGCCAGAGCGCCGCTGGCAATCAAGTTCAGGCCGCCGATGCTGTCGCCCGGCGCGCCGCTCGCTGCAGCGTTCGTTCCGTAGATGGCATAGCTGATGGGATCGCGTTCCACCGCGTCGTTGGCCGTCCAGACTTGAATGGACGTCGGCGCCGCGGCGCCGGCCGCGGGCGAGACGGCCACGCCGGTATTGAACTCGGCGAAGTTCAAATATTTTTGATTCACGCCGTCGATGGCGGAAGCGGGCAATTCAGCCGCGGGCCAGTTGTTCACGGTCGCAGCCGTACCCACCGTTCCGATCTGAAACGCCAACTGGGCGTATGCAGGAGCTGACATAAGCAAAAACACAAGAGACAAAGTTGTCGATCTGATTCTCACAAGACCCTCCCTTTCAATTGGTGTCGAGCGTCCAATAGAAGCTTGCTGTGAAGAGCGCCGGCGCAGACGATACCAACTGCACCGGATATGCAGTGTCGATAAAATAAACAGAACGGATAGGCATTGCAAGCGTTACCCCCTGATGGGGGGACGGATTCCGGAGGCTGCCGAAGCGAGCCGCTTCGACCATCTAGCCGAAGCAGCTCGCTTCGACGTGCGTCCGCATAGGGGCGACTTTGCCGTTCTCCCTACCGAACAGGAGGCGAATCCTGGATCGTCGACCCCTCGCGCGATACCCTGGCACTTTCCGGCCCCCCTCGGGGCGCCGATGTCGCCCTGGTTCTTGTCACGATGGCACCCGCCCTAAGTTCTCATGCAAATGGCGTCTTTCCTCTTTTTCGACTACGGCAATGCCCGCTGCCGCACGGCATTGGCGACGATCTTCTTCATCGTGGTTCTTCCCGCGGCCGTCGCGCAACACGCGCCCGAGGAATCGCTTAGGCATCTCAAACCCGCCCCCGAGTTCAACGTCGACCTCTTCGCCAGCGAACCGCTGGTGACCAACCCCGCCGCGATCGACGTCGATTCGCACGGCCGCGTCTGGGTCGCCGAGATCGAATACTACCGTTTCGTCCCGCGCCCAGAGACAGGCGATCGCATCAAGGTGCTTGAAGACACCGACGGCGACGGCCGCGCCGACAAGGCCACCGTCTTCGCCGAGGGCCTGTTCCAGCCGATGAGCATCTGCGTCGCGGGCGACAAGGTGTACGTCGCCACCAGCCCCGACCTGTGGGTGTTCGAGGACAAGGACGGCGACCTCGTGGCCGACGGCCCGCCCGTGAAGCTGCTCACCGGCTTCGGCGGCCACAACCACGATCACGGCGCCCACAGCCTGGTGCTGGGGCCCGACCACAAGTGGCGGATGTCGCACGGCGACGGCGGCTACGACGTCACCGGCCCCGACGGTTCGCACATTAAGTTTCAGTGGGGCGGCATGCTCCGCGGCGAGCTCGACGGCACGCGGCTCGAAAGTCTCGCCGTCAACTTTCGCAATCCCTACGAAATCTGCACCAGCAGCTTCGGCGAGTCGTTCGTCAGCGACAACGACAACGACGGCAACTTCAGCACGCGCATCTGCTGGATTCTGCGCGGCGGCAACTACGGCTGGTTCGGCAGCCCGCCGGGACCGCACGGCGGCGTCCCCGCCGGCGTTCCCTTCAGCGAGCACTGGCACTTCCGCGGCCACACGCCCGGCTTCGTGCCGGCGACGCTGGTGACCGGCTTCGGCTCGCCCAGCGGCATGTGCTTTTACGAGGGCGATGCCTTCGGACCCAAATACAAAAACGTCGCGCTGCACTGCGACCCCGGTCCCCGCGTCGTCCGCGCCTACCGCCACGAGCCGCACGGCGCCGGCATGCAGGCCGCGAGCCACGAGCTGCTCACCGTCGAGGGCGACGATTACTTCCGGCCCGACGACATCTGTGCGGCACCCGATGGTTCGCTCTACGTCGCCGACTGGTACGATGGCGGCGTCGGCGGCCACGCGTACAACGATCCGACGCGCGGCCGCATCTACCGGCTCACGCCGAAGGGCGGCGACGCCGAGAGCCTGATTGCAGATCACCAGCCCGGCCCCTACGCGACGACCGCCGACGCGATCCGCGCCTTGGCGAGTCCGAATCTCGCCACACAGTTCCTGGCCCGCGAGAAGCTACTGACCGACGGCGCCGCAAGCATCCCGGCGCTCAAGGCCCTGCTGGCCGACGACGAACCCAACAACGTCGCCCGCGCCCTGTGGGTGCTCGACCGCATCGGCGGCGCCGGCCGCGACGAGGTGCTCGCCCGGCTCCGCTCCGAAGACGCGGCGCTGCGGGCCGTCGCCGTGCGCGTCCTCCGCGAGCACGCAGCCGCCGACGGCCAGCTCGCCTACGCCGATGAAATCCTCGCGCTGGCGGGCGACACGTCGCTGGAAGTCGTGCGCGAGGTGCTGATCGCCCTGCAGCGCATCCGCGGCACCGCGGCCGACGCCGCCGTGCTCGCGCTCGCCCGCCGCTACGACGGCAGCGACCGGTATTTGCTCGAAGCGATCCACCTTGCCGCCGGCGATCGCGGACCACAACTCTACGACCGCCTCGTGCAAGATGCCCCGCCCACGGTCGCGCGGTTCGCACTGTATCATCTGTTCAATGCCCAGAAGGCCGCCGCGTGGCTCGACGCCGCGCTCGCCGACCCCGCCATCGACGCCCGCACCCGCCTCGCCCTGCTCGCGGCGGCCAACCGGCTCGACGGCCCCAACGGCGGACTCGCCTTGGTGAGCTTACTCGACGCCCCGGGCGCCGACGCGGACCTGGTGCGCTCGCTCATCGACAGCCTCGCCGTCAATCTCGGCGGCCCCTGGGCGGAGCTCGCCGACCGGCCCGAGTTCGCCGCCGCGCTCCGGCGCACCCTGAACGATCCCCGCACGCAGCGCGATGTGCTGCGGCTGATCCGCGAGCGCCGGCTCGCCGCGCTCGCCCCGCCGGTGTGGCAGCTCGCCCAGGACGCCGCGCGCCAAACGCCGGCCGATGTTCGCACCGCCGCGATCGAGACGTTGGCCGCGCTCCACGTCGACGGCGTGACCGACGACCTGCGCACGCTGCTCGACGACGCCGACCAGTCCGTGCGAACCGCGGCCATGTCAGCGCTGGTCGACCTCGGCGACGTCGCCGCCATCCGTGATTCCGTGCTCGGCGACGCTCTGCCCGAACCCACGCGCCGCCAGATTGTCGATCGCCTCATGCAGCATGCCGCCGGCGCTCTGCTCTTGCTGAAATTCATCGACGACGGCCAGCTTCCCGAATCGCTCGCCGCCGCCGCGATCGCGCAAGCCGCCGCCCACCCCGACGCTAACGTCCGCGCCCTGTTCGAGCGGCGCATCCCCGCCGCCGACCGCCCACAACGGCTCGGCGAAGCCATCCAGGCGGCCGACATCCTCGCGCTGGCCGGCGACGCCGCCCGCGGCACCCAGATCTTCGCCCGCAGCACCGCCGCCCAGTGCAACGCCTGCCATGCCGTCGCCGGCCAGGGCGGCACGATCGGCCCCGACCTTAGCGCGATCGGCAAGAAGTACGAGCGAGCCGCCCTCCTGGAAACCATTCTCGAGCCCAGCCGCGCGATCGCCCCGGAGTACCGCGTCTACACGCTCGAAACCACCGCCGGCCTGATCCATGCCGGCTTCCTCGTGAGGCAGAACGACCGCCGCGTCGTCCTCAAGGACGCCGAGGGCCAACTCATCCGCGTGCCGGCTAACGAAGTGGAACGCCTCGAAGCCACCGACCGCTCGATGATGCCGGAGCTCGTCCTCCGCGACGTCACCGCCCAGGACGCGGCCGACTTGCTGGCCTATCTCGCAACATTGACAGGCGGGCCATAAGCGCGAACGCCGCAATCGGCGTCCCTCTGGCCAGAGGCGCTGCTGAGCGTGGCGACAGTCATTCCTCGGGGCGCATCCGCGCCCTCGCTCGCTTGCGATTCCATAATCCGTAGGCGACGACGAGCATACCGCCAGCCGTGGCGCCGCAGATCACCGCCCAGTACGTCCCGGGATTGTCCTGCCGCGTTATCAGTTGGTCGTTCACATGAACTCTGCCCAACAACAGCGTGAGGCCAACCCATGAAAAGACAAAAAACGACCAGGCTCCGGCCCCAAAGAGCACCGCGCCGGAGTGCCGCAGCCACATCTCGTCAATCGGATTCGGCTTCATGCCCCGAATATAAGGCGCGGCGATGATCTCGGCCAAACACTTTCCCCTTTAATCCCGGCCTGCGCGGCGGCGGAATCCGGGGCGAAGCCACGCCGCCAGCGCACCCACGATCGCCAGCGATAAACCGCTCGGCTCAGGAACGGCTTCATAACTCAGCAGCAGCCCGTAATTGCCGATCGTCACGTGCGAACCCACGTTTGTGTAATCCGGAAACGACGTGACCGCTAACAGCACTTCACCCTCGGCCGTCACCGTTCCCGTCAACCGCGACAGCAGGTTGCCCGCGGCGAGATCGATGTCGTCGTTCTGATCGATCGGCGTGCCGCTCGCGTCATACACTGTGAGCACGGTGTCGAGCGGGTCCTCGCCAATCGCAGCCCGCGTCTCGGCGACCCATTTCGTGCCGGGCAAGAGACCCGTGAGCCGAAAGAAGTCGACGTCGCCAAACGGTCCAAGTTGATAGCCCAGTTCGTAATTGCCGAACTCCACGTGCGGCGTGCCGTCGAAATCGTCGACGCCGTCGAAGTCGTAGTCGGCATACCCGGTGACTTCGAGATGCAGCGACCCGTCGGCGTTCACCGTCGTCAAGAACGCCGAGGCCAGACCGTTGCCGAGGAAACTGCTGTCATCGTCGAAGACGACCTCGAATCCGAACTCGTCGAGCGCTCGCATCATCGTATCTGGCTCCACAAATCCCACGGCGTTGTCCAGAAACACGACGACGGCCGCTCCTCCAGACAGGCCCGCGATGTCGTGAGAATTCACCTGCCCCGCCGCCAGCGTGTGTGCCGAGATCGTCGCCCCGTCCGGAAACGTGAAGGGCACCTCGATCAGCTCGCCGGCAATCAGCGTTTCCCCGGTCGCGTTCCCAACGACGACCTGCGCGGCCGCCAGCGTGTCGTTCGGTTCGACGTCGGCGGCCAGGGCGCGCGATGCGCCCCAGCACACAACCAGCGCCGCCACAGCGGCGCACTCCACCCTCGTGGTGCGATTCATTAGCTGACCTCCGCTTAAGTTGCTACGTCCCAGGTGCTTCGCGTCGCGACGCAAGGCCGCGAGACGAGCCATCAGTGTAGCCACGTCACCTGCAATTGGAATTGTTTTTCTGGTCGTTCTACCGCGATCTGCCCAATCGTCCTGGGCGCCGAGTGCAATCTCCCGCGACGATTCTCGAGTGGCGCGCCCAAGGTCCGCCGCTGGGCGTGGTGTGTAAGGGCGATCCCTCGCCGCGCCAACTGCGCCCGCGAAGACTTGGGCATGCCGCATTCGCATGGCTCGCAGGCTCCTCCCTAGGAAATCGAAAATACATGGTTCCCTCGCCCGAGCAGCTAGAAATCGGCCGCCATTTCTGGTATATGAACATGTGTTCAAAACCGGTCCCGGAGGACGCCGAGCGGTCGGCTTGCATCTGGTCGCTTACGATCGTTGCCGTCCGCGAAATCCGAGGGCGTCCCCTCGCCCTTTCACGCACCACGCTTGCCCCCTTGACCGCCGTGCGCACCCCAAGTGGATAAAGTGGACCTCCCAAACCAACGCCAGATCGCCCAACCTCTTTCCCTGCTTGATTTTCGAACGCACGTGTCCACTTGTCCTGTCCACAACGCGCGCGCAAAACGCCCGAAGTGTCCAGCACGCATCATCATCAGTCCGCCTTCCCATTCCCCGTTCCAACGGCTGCCTCGCCGAACCTTTGAAGCGCCTTGGAACGCCAATCCCCGGAAAACGCCCCTGTTGTGGGTGACACGACTTTTGATCGCCTTTGGATCTTACAATGCAGTTCGCCGAGATTCGATCATGACGCTTCTCCGCCTCGCGACCCTGACGACAGGCGTGATGCTTGCCGTCTTCGCTTCCATGACCCGCGCCGCCGAGCCCGCCGATTCCGCCCCCGCCGATAGCCCGGCCAAGCGCTACGTCATCATCCACGCCGACGACGCCGGCATGTCCCACTCCGTCAACCGCGCCACCATCGCCGCGATGGAGCAGGGCATCGTCTCCTCGGCCAGCATCATGGTCCCGTGCCCCTGGTTCAAGGAAATCGCGGCCTACGCCAAGTCGCATCCCGAGCGCGACTTCGGCATTCATCTCACCCTCAACAGCGAGTGGGACAACTACCGCTGGGGCCCCGTCGCCGGCAAGCAGGCCGTCCCCAGCCTCGTCGACGCCGAAGGCTACCTGTGGGACAGCGTTCCGCAGGTCGCCCTCGCCGCCACGGCCGCCGACGTGGAAACCGAGCTACGGGCCCAGGTGCAGCGGGCCCTCGATTTCGGCGTGCAGGTCTCGCATCTCGACACGCACATGGGCGCCGTCGTAAGTCGGCCCGACCTCGTCGAGGTGTACGTGAAGCTGGGGCTGGAGTTCGACGTCCCCGTGTTCTTCCTGCGGAACCTCGGCGCCGAGTTGCCCGACGAAGCCATCCGCGCCCGCGGGGCGCTGCTCATGGAACAGCTCGACCACCGCAAGCTCCCCGTGCTCGACAGCATGACGCAGCTCTACACGAACGGCGCGTTCGAGGAGAAAAAGGCCCAATACTTGCAAGCGATTGTCGACAGCCCCCCGGGCGTCCAATACCTGATCATCCATTGTGGCTACGACGACGCCGAGTTGCAGGCGATCACCTCCAGCAACAAGTTGCGTGACACCGATCGCCGCGTATTCATGGATCCCGAATTTATCGCCGCCGTGCGGGCCAGCGGCGTCGAAGTCGTGTCTTGGAAGCAACTCCGCGCACTGCAAGCGACTGCTAGTTCACCATCCGCCCAAGCAAAGGAGGAGCCATGAACGCCGTCGACTCCGTTCTTCAACGGGCCCTGTTGAAACTGCTCGACGAGATCTTCGACGGCCCGCCGGGCGGCGAGGCGTACCTCCTTAACCCCGGCGAACCCGGCCTGCTGAAACAGCTCGATCAAATCGACGCCCGCGCGGCTTCGACCCGGCCGATGCCCGGCAAGACCACCATTGCCAACCATGTCGACCACGTGCACTACGGATTCACGTTGATGAACCGCTGGGCGGCAGGTGAAGAAAACCCCTTTGCCACGGCCGATTGGGAAGCGAGTTGGAAGCGCGGCACGGTCGACGACGACCAGTGGCGCGACCTGCGCGCCGCCCTGCGGAAGGAATCTGAAGCATGGCGCCGCGCTGTCGCAAACCGCACCGAATGGGACGATATGCCCGCCGCGGGCGCCCTGTCGAGCGCCGCCCACACGGCCTATCACCTCGGCGCCATCCGTCAGATCCTCGCCGCCCTGAACGAGCCCTCCGCGGACGAACAGCGTAGCGCCTGATGCGAAACCGGCCTACGGCGGGGCGTCGCCTTGCTCGATGATCACCGGCTCGAGCCGCGGGACCAGCATGTGAATCACTAACACCGCGATCAAATAAGCGCTGCCCGCCATGGCGAACATCGTGATGTAGTTGCCGGTGTAGTCTTTGAGCCTCCCGGCGCCGAGGTTCATCAGAAATCCGCCCATCGCGCCGGCAAAGCCGCCGATGCCGACGACCGACCCCACGGCGTGCCGCGGAAACATATCGGACGTCAACGTAAACAAATTGGCCGAAAACCCCTGGTGCGCCGCCGCGGCGATCCCCACCAGCACGACGGCAGCCCATTGATGCTCGACCAGCGGCGCAGCGACGACCGGCACGATGCACAGGGCGCATGTCAGCATCGCCGTCTTGCGCGCGGCATTGGCCGTCCACCCGCGGGCGATCAGCCGTGAACTTTGCCAGCCGCCAGCGATCGAACCGACGTCGGCCAGGAGATACACAAAGATCATCGGCGGGCCAATGGTCTTGATGTCCACGCCGAACTCGTCTTTGAGAAAGGGCGCGAACCAAAACAGATAAAACCACCAAATCGAGTCGGTTAGGAACTTTCCCGCCGCGAACGCCCAGGTCTGACGGAACGGCAGCAATTGGGCCCAGGGAATCTTCGCGACGGGATCAGGCGGATCGCTCTCGATATAGGCCAGCTCCTGCTCCGAAAGTCGCGGATGTTCCTGCGGCCGGCGATAGAGCGGCCACCAGAACGCCAGCCAGATGAGCCCCGACAAACCCGTGGCAATGAACGCCGCCTCCCAACCCCACTGCAGCACCAGCAGCGGCACGATCGCCGGCGCGAGCACGGCGCCGATATTCGAGCCGCCGTTGAAAATTCCCGTGGCCAAGGCGCGCTCCTTCCGCGGGAACCATTCGGCCACCGTTTTGATGGCGGCAGGAAAATTGCCCGACTCGCCCAGGCCAAGCGCGAACCGTGCAATGGCGAACTGCGTCGTCGTGCGCGCAAACGCATGCCCGGCAGCCGCCAGCGACCACAAAAATAGAGCGAGACTATAGCCGACGCGCGTGCCGAGCTTATCCATCAACCAGCCGGCAAACAGAAAGCCGATCGCGTACGCCAGGGTGAACGCCGCATTGATGTCCCCATATTCGGTGGCGCTCCAGCCGATTTCTTCGCGCAACGTCGGTTCCAGCACGCCCAGCACCGCGCGATCAACGTAGTTGATCGTCGTGGCGAAGAACAACAGCGCGCAGATAATCCAGCGATAATTCGCTCCCTTGGGGCGCGGCAAATCACTCATGATCGTTTCGCCTCGTGCGAAAGAAAAGGATCGAGTGCCGCCACGCCGAGCGCGGCGCGGCAAAGACAAGGTGCAATCGCGCGGCGTCGCCGTCCGCACGAAGTTAAATTAGCACGAGCGTCCTGCAAGAGAAACCACGAATCGACGCCAATTCGTCTGCAACGCCGCAAAGTTTGCGGATCCGGACCGCCGTTGTTTGCAGAAGCGCGCAGAAAACCTCACTTGGTCGTCGTTAGATACGCAGCGCGCAACTTCGACCCGAAGCCGCCTTAGCCGAAGAACCCGCGCTTGCTGAATGATTTGCGAGCCGTTTCTTCGTCCGCCTGAATGTCGAAGACCTTATGCAGCTTGGTGATCTTGAACACTTCAAGAATCTCCGGCGCGATGCTCGCAAGCTTAAGCTTGGCCTTGTACTCGACGCACTTCTTTTGAAGTGCGACGAGCTTGCCGAGCATGGCCGACGCCATAAACTTGACCGCCCCGAAGTCCAGCACAACCTGCTGCTCGTCTGTTTTTCCGAGCATCGCCAAAATGTCGTCGCTGACGCGTTTGACTTGCTCGGGGTCGACGAGCCGCTCGTCGAGAATGCGGATCGTCAGAATGTTGTCTTTGGCGTAGGAGTCGATGGCCATGGTCGAGGGCACTCGTAGTGAAGACCTGACGCAATAGGGCGTTCAGTGTACCACAGCCGTAGTAATACTGCAGCTTCCTTCACCGATTTCTCGATTCATTCCTAGGAGAACGGGGCCGGGACGCCCAGCAAGGTCATTCGGCCGGCCTTGCCTTGCGTTTCAATCCCGAACGCGTCGCCTCAGCCGCAGCAGGATCGTCCGGCCAGGCATGTTTTGGATAACGACGCTTGAGCTCTTTGCGGACCTGGGGATACGTGTTTTGCCAGAAGCTCGCCAGGTCCGACGTCACCTGCTGAGGGCGATAATTGGGACCTAACAGGTGAATGACCAGCGGAACGCGCCCACCGGCGATCCGCGGCGTCTCGCGCCAGCCGAACAGCTCCTGGATTCGCACCGCGAGCGTTGGCGCCTTGCCCAATTCATAGGTGATGTCATGGTTGTTGCCGCTGGGCGTTTCGATCGACTCGGGTGCCAGTCGGTCGATCTCCGCAAGCCGGTCGTATCCCACGGCGGCCTGGAGCCAAGGCAGCCAATCTGCAACTTGCAGCTCCTCGAGCGAACGCCGGCCGCGGCAGATTTCCAAAAGAATCGCATCCCTCGCGCTCGCATCAAAGGCCGGCAGGCCAAGCTCCGGCATTACGGTCGCCAGCCACGCGACGCGACCGAGGAAGCGGCCCGCGGCGGATTGAGCGTCCGGCAAGAAACGCGCAAGATTCTGACGCGTCTCCTTCGCCAAGAGTTGACCCGCGGCGTCCGTATCGGCGATGGCAACGGGCGTCTCTTCGATCAGCAAATCGTCCCAGTAGATTCGCGATCTGGCTTCCACCTGCCCTCGCGTGGGATTGAAGAATAACTCCTCGCGGGACTGTAGAATTTCCGGCGACAGCGACGCCCGGTCCACAGCGGAGACCAATCTCGCTCGGGCCTCGCCGCCGGCGTCGTTGACGTCAATGGCCAGAAAAAGAGGCTCGCCGCGCACGCGAGACGTTCGATCGATCCGCACGCCGCGTCCGCCAACCATCAGCGCCCGGTCCTGTCCTCCGGGCCGCAGTTTGGCCAGCCGATCGGGGAAGGCCTCCAAGAGGCACTGCATCAGGGCCTCGCCCGGTTCGTCAGCACGAGGCGCGCGGGAAAACTCGGCCAAATGAAACAACTGCTCGGCGGCGCGGAGCACATTGCGCGCGCCTCCTGGGTGAAGTTCGAGGTCGGGACCCCGCATACTTTCACCCACATGAAACGCCTGGAGCGCCAACACGCGGTCGACGACATCCGAGCGACTGCGAATAGCTCCATAGTCGCGCGGCCCGCGGCCCGCGTGTTCGGCGGAGCGAAACGGATCTCGTTCCGACAGCAGCGCCGCGGCGAGGGAGGCTTCGCGGAGAACGCCGCGACTCGCACCCGCCACCAGCAATCGCCCCAACCGCGGATGGGCCGGCAAACGCGCTAACGCCTCGCCCAACGGGGTCACGCGATCCGTTTCGTTCGTGGCGCCGAGCAGCCGCAGGAGTCGCCGCGCGTTCTCCAGGGTCTCGGCCGGCGGCGGATCGAGCCAGGGAAAATCGGCGCCCTCGCCCAACGCCCGAAGCTGCAAATGCGTCTCCGCCAGATCGCTCCGCAGCACCTCCGGCGTTTCCGCCGCGGGTCGCGACTTGTGGGATGGCTCGGTCCACAATCGCCAGCACGTTCCCGGCGCGGTACGGCCGGCACGACCTGCACGCTGATCGGCCGATGCCTGTGACACGGGCGTCAGTTCCAAACGCGGCAACCCCGTCGACGGCGCAACGCACAACTGCCGCGCCTGTCCCGAATCAATGACTGCCGTTACGCCCTCGATCGTGAGCGACGTTTCAGCCACGTTGGTCGCCAGGATGATCTTGCGTCGTCCGACGTCGGACAGCGCACGGTCTTGCTCCTCCGGCGGCAGGTCGCCGAACAGCGAAAGCAGGGCGTGCCCGCCTCGCTCGGCAAGCGTCGTAAGCATCTCCCGGCACCTCATGATCTCGCCCACGCCCGGCAAGAAGACGAGGATGTGCCCCGATGTTTCCCGCAACGCATCGGGGACGTGCGCGGCCACAAGTTCCGGCAGCGATTGTTGTTGTTGTTGTGCAACCCGCCGCAGATACCGCACCTGCACCGGGTGCATCCGCCCCTCGGCATGAACCATGGGGCAATTGTTCAGCAGTTTCGCCACGGGCCTGGCATCGATCGTGGCGCTCATCACGATGATCCGCAGGTCCGGCCGCAACGTCTGCTGCAGACGCCACGCCATTCCCAAGACGAGATCCATCTCAATCGTGCGTTCGTGGAATTCGTCCAGCACGACGGCGCCAATGCCTTCGAGGGCCACGTCGTCGAGAAGCCGCCGCAGCAAGATGCCGGTCGTCGCCACAATCAGGCGCGTGTCGCGGCTGACGCACGAATCGAACCGCACCTGGTAACCAACTTCGCCGCCGACGTGCCCTGCGCGCAGCAGCGCGATGCGACGCGCAACCGCCCGCGCTGCCAGCCGCCGAGGCTGCAGGAGCACAAGCCTTTGCGGCGGAGGCAAGTCGTCGAGCACCGCCGCGGGCACGAGCGTCGTCTTGCCCGAACCAGGCGGGGCGGTCGCCACAACCGCGCCGCCGCGTGACGCGGCGACGATTTCCTCGAGCACGTCCGCGACAGGCAGGCGGATCAATGACGCGTCCGCGCCCTGAAAGTCATCCGCCACGGCAGTTCCTCGTTGACGCCTGCTCGGTTTGGCCAAATAATCGCGCCGGCAATGCACTGATGCGACTGTAACGCACGAACTGTCCACTCACCAGGAGCGTGACGATGACCGGCGATTCTGCCCCGTCAACCAAGGGATGCCCCAGCGACGCCGACCATGATCGCGACGTCCCTGAGATCGATCTCTTGAGCCCGCTCACGATTCGCGGCGTGACGTTACGCAATCGCATTGCCGTCTCGCCCATGTGCCAGTATTGCTCGGTCGACGGACGCGCCGACGATTGGCATCTTGTCCACTTGGGAAACCGCGCGGTGGGCGGCGCCGGGCTCGTGGTCGCCGAAGCCACCGCCGTGACGCCCGAAGGCCGCATTACGCCGGGCGACCTCGGCCTGTGGAGCGACGATCACATTCCCGTGCTTGCCCGGATTGCCGCGTTCGTCAAACGCATGGGAACGTCGCCCGCGATCCAGCTTGCGCATGCTGGTCGCAAGGGTAGCTGTGCGATTCCGCAGGAAGGCGGAGCGCAACTGTCGCTGGAGCAGGGCGGCTGGCAAACGATCGCGCCCAGTTCCATTCCGTTCCAGGAGGGCGAGCGGCCGCCAATCGCTTTCGACCAGCAAGGAATTCGCTCGATTGTCGCAGCGTTTGCCGCGGCCGCCCGCCGTGCCGTGGCCGCTGGTTTTGAAATCCTCGAAATTCACGCCGCCCACGGATACCTGCTTCACGAGTTTCTGTCGCCGCTGTCGAATCAACGAACCGACCATTACGGCGGGTCTCTGGAGAATCGCATGCGCATCGTGGCCGAAGTCGCGACCGAGTTCCGCCACGTCATGCCGCGCGAGATGCCGCTATTCGTCCGTATTTCGGCCACGGACTGGATTGAGGGCGGCTGGGATCTTCAGCAATCGATCGAGCTGTCCAAGCAGCTCCGCGCCTGCGGCGCCGATCTTGTTGACGTTTCCAGCGGGCCCTCGCTCCCCACGCGGTCATCCCCGTTGCACGCAATTATCAGGTCCCTTTCGCTGCGGCCATAAAAGCGGACGTGGGCGTCATGACAGGCGCAGTCGGGCTGATTACCGACCCAGATCAAGCCAACGAGATCGTCACCGGCGGGTCGGCCGACATCGTGTTGCTCGCCCGAGAGATGCTGCGCGAACCGTATTGGGCGCTGAAGGCACAACAGGCGCTGCATCAGGAGCCAAGCTGGCCGCACCAATATGGATATGCAGTCAGGCGGCGGGCAAGGTGACGAAACGTGGATTGGCGCGCGTCGCCGATGATGGACGGGTTTTCCGCAGGATGTTTCGTGCATTTGCGCGGGCGAACGTCAAACACGCGCCCGCAACTAAATCTCCAGCGATTTTCCTGCTGACAAATACGCCCGGCAGGACTCGAACCTGCGACCGGCGGATTAGAAATCCGCTGCTCTATCCAGCTGAGCTACGGGCGCCCAAACGGCATCGCCAGCCTCGTTGACCTGCCCCCTCCATGGAATCCAACATGCGGGGGCGCGCGGCGTCCAGCGGCATTGTACTCCTGCGTCGATGCCTGCGGAACAGACGCGAAGCGAACCACTTCCGCGCACTCGGTAGGAAATCCACGAAGTCTTCGTGGAGCGGCGAAACAAGCGGCGAAGTGGAGACGGCGAGATGTTCTCGGGAACGCAGCTAATAGCGGCGCCGCGCCCTCGCACTGCACACGAGATCGGGCGCCGCGCCGCTCGTTCAGGAAAACGGCGCGGCAGCCCGATCGGTGAGAGCCACGCAGGAATGGCGCGAGTCCGCGACGAAACGCGCCCACGCGTCGGCATGGCTATCATGCGTAGCCGGGCGCCCGGATGCAACTCTTTTTTTCCGCTCGGCGCGGCACGCTTGACTTGTCAACTAACTTTGCGTCGCGGCAACCCATTTCACGCTGTGATCCCCCGTGACTGCAACAGTCTCCAGCGGAGAGTCGATGCGGAAATACGACCAGGGGCCGGGAATAAACGGATACTTGTCGATGACCTGCTCGTCCACTTCAACGCCCAATCCTGCCGCCTGCGGCACAATGAGGTCGCCTCCTTCGATTTCCAGCGGCTCGCACAGCACCTCGTCCGCCAGCGGAAACGGATACATGACCGGCCGGCCCGGTTTGGCGTACACGGGATACTCCAGCCACTCGACGACTTCGGCGGGCCAGCACACGCCCAGTTGGGCCGCGGCGAGCACCTCCAGCGCCGTCCCCCAGCTATGGAAGGCGAACCGCAGCCCGGCGCGTTCGACCGCCTCAAACACGCGCCGGCCCATCGCAAAGCCGCCCTGGCAGCAGACGTCCATTTGGATGTAGTCGGCGGCGCCGCCCAGGATCAGATCCGTGAAGCCCGCTTCGTCGTGCTCATGCTCGCCCGTGGCGATCGGCAAGATACGTTCGGCTCTCAGTGCCCGATACGCCGCGTGATCGTCCGGCGGCAGCGGCTCCTCCAGCCATGCTGGGCGGAACGCCGCCATGTCGCGGGCGAGCTGTCGCACCGTTTCCAACGAGTAGCTCTTATCGCCCATCCGCCACCACGAATGGGCGTCGATCATCAACCCAACGTCCGGGCCGACGGCTTGCCGCATGAGCCGAACGGATTCCAGATCCGGCCCCGGCCCAAGCGCCGGCCGCATTTTGTACGCCGAGAAACCCATGTCGGCGATGAGGGCCGCCTCCGCGGCATAGCCCTGCGGCGACATATACATGCCGGCGCTGCCATAGAGTTTGATTCGATCGCGTTTGCGCCCCCCGATCAGCTCCGAGAGCGGGCAACCCTCGTAACGCGCCGCAAGGTCGATGAGCGCAATCTCGACGGCGCGATATGTTTTCACAGTCTCGACGTTGCCCCGAAAATCGAGTTCCGCCCAGCGAGAAGGATCCTGGCCAACGAGGAACGACGCGATGGGCCCGTTGATCTCCTGCTCCGCCCGCAGGTGTGCCGGGCCGGGCGCGTAACCCGTCAACCCGTTATCCGCCTTCACGCGAATCATCATCGCGTCGCGTTTGAGAATCGTCCGCTCGCCGTTGTGGAACGGCAGCGTCATCGGTTCGGGCAAGGGACAGGACATCAAAAACGCGCGTACTTCGACGATCTTCATGGCGAGACTCGGACTGGCGGAACGGACGTGGTCGATGAGACGCGGTGCGGAACGGGAGGCGACGACATTCGCGGCCGATCGATCGTAACCCGTCGCGCGGCGTTTCGACAATGATGCTGCTCGATAACGCGCGCCGGCGCGCCTCCCGGGCGAGCTTTGCGGTCGACGCGACGCGGGCTACGATGAACCGGTACGACGCCCGCCCCGCCCGTTCGTCGCTGCACCGCGCCATGCCCGATCCGCCGCCATCAACCAGCACCGCCCGCACCGAGCCGCCCCCGGCGTTTCCGGTCTACTTTTATCGCAAGCGGCAGCGCGTCTTGGCCACGATGCTCGATGCGGTGCTTGATGTCGGTCGCCAACGCGAGGGCGAGCCGGCGCCGCCGGTGCGGCTCGATCGCTCGCGCGGCGCGCGCGTGATCGTTGCCCCGATCGACGACGTCGGCGTGTCGCGTTCGCACGTTGAAGTCGCACGGGTTGGCGGCGATCAGGTGCGAATCACCAATCTGAGCCGCTCCCTGCCGATTCGCCTCGGGGCGCAGCAATTGGCGCCCGGCGAGTCGACCGTCGCCACGCCGTCCGTCTCGGTGCTTGTGCAATTCGGCAGTTCGGACGAGTACGCGGTGCGCGTCGATCCGCCCGAGGACGACGACCTCGTTCTGGAGGGCCTCCCAGAGCGGACGATTCCGCCCGGCCGGGTCACGGCGCCGGCAGCGCTCGTCCGGCTTGATGCCGAGGTGAGCGAGGACTCGCTGCTCGCGTGGCTGGAAACCGTTTTGCGCGTGTTCCAAAGCGCCGCCAATTCCCATGACTTTCCCGAGCAAGCCGCACGGGCGGCGGTGAAGATCGTGGGACTCGACGCGGCGGCAATGCTGCGCTGCAGCGAGGAGGGGCGGTGGCGCGTCGAGGCTCTCCATGCCACCGCGCGCGACGCCGCCGCGCAGGGACAGACGTGGGCGCCCAGCCAGACGCTGCTGGGCCGCGTGCGCCGCGAGCGGCGCACGTTCCGCCATGTGCCGCCCATCGGCGCCGATACGCCGCGAAGCCTGCAGGATGTGAGCGCCCTGGTGGCGGCGCCCATCTTGGACGGGCAGGGCAATGTGATCGGCGCGCTGTATGGCGACCGGCGCAGCGGCGGCCAAGCCGCCGGCGCCCCCGCGATCAGCGCATTTGAAGCCAAGCTGGTCGAGCTGCTCGCCAGCGGCATCGCCGCCGGCCTGGCGCGCGTCAAAGAGGAGCAGGCAGCCCTCGAAGCGCGCGTCCAGTTCGAGCAGTTCTTCACGCCTCAACTGGCCGACCAACTGGAGCGCGATCCGCGCCTGCTCGAAGGGCGCGACGCCGATGTGACGGTCCTGTTTGCCGACATCCGCGGCTTCAGCCGCATCAGCCAGCGGCTGGGGCCGGCCCGCACAATGGCGTGGATTCAAGACACGATGGGGGCATTGTCCGACTGCGTGCTGGCCCACGACGGCGTGCTGGTCGATTACATCGGCGACGAGTTGATGGCGATGTGGGGCGCGCCGGTCCCGCAATCGGACCACGCCGAGCTGGCCTGCCTCGCGGCCAAGCAGATGTTGGAAACGCTTGAGGTCGTAAGCGCCCGCTGGGAAGTCGAGCTGGGAAGCCCCGTGCGGCTGGGCATCGGACTCAATTCTGGCGTCGCGCGCGTTGGCAACACCGGGTCGCAGCAGAAGTTCAAATACGGCCCCCTGGGCGATACCGTGAATGTCGCGTCGCGCACGCAGGGCGCCACGCGGTACCTCGGGGCCGATTGCCTGGTGACAGGCTCTACGCTCGCGCTGTTGCCGCCGGGGATCGCGGCGCGGCGGCTCGCCCGCGTCAGGGCCGTCAACATCGAGCAGTCTATCGACCTTTATGAAATTGTCGCGGCAGCCCCAGCCGATTGGCAGGAACGCTGCCGAGGATACGAGACCGCCCTGACCGCCCTGGAGCGGGAAGACAGTGACAAGGCGAGACGCGAGGCGCGGGAACTGGCCAGCCGGTTTCCGCACGATTTGGCAGCGGCTGCCCTGGCGCAACGCGCCGCCGAGGCAGAACAACGCCTGAATCCGGCTGATACGAGCGTTTGGCAGCTTCCCGGCAAGTGAAGCTGTGGCGGTTGCCGGACGTCGATTCTGAAGGGCCCTGCGGGCGGCTTCGCGGACCAAATCCGCTTTATGTGGGAGGAGGGATTCCACCCAAGGGGCCGGCCGGTCTGCTATCGACTCGCTCCCCCCGTGGGCGCCGATTTGGCAACGACCGGCATGGCGGGCACGCTTGCCGATGCTTCGACCGGCGGCTATATTTTCGCTTCAAGAAGAGATGCCGCCGCCATGCCCCCCAGGGCGACGCTGGCAGGCCTCAACTCCGTCCTGACATTCGAGTTGTGTCGAATCTCCGGCGCCGTAGCTCAATTGGTTAGAGTACCGGACTGTCGATCCGGTGGTTGCGGGTTCG
>CAYSFP010000034.1:0-11498 GCA_964430075.1 uncultured Planctomycetaceae bacterium
GAAAAACGCCGCTTGCCACCGCTGCATAAAATACGAACGTGTTCTTACGCCCGAGGGAGGGTCTCCGGCCGCACGAGCCCCGACCACGCTTGGTCGGGGCTGCCCCGCTGCAATCGTCCCGCCCCAGGCGATGCACAGCAGTGGGACAAAGAGCGGGTTGTTTCGGAAGAATTGGCGGCCCATGCGTCCATCACCCGAGAGGGGGGCGGTAGAATGGCGTTATGAAAAGGTCATGGCTCACAGAGGATGAAAAACGCGCCCGCACGATCGGCCGAATCAATGGCCCTCTTCTGATCGCCATGTTTCTGTTCATCTTCTTGGCCTCATTGGTGAAGGGCGGGTGGTACATACCCCTCGGGTTCGCGTTTTCCGGACTCGGCGTAGCCTTCACTGTGTGGGCGATGAAACAGCCCACCAAATGGTGGAAGGACCGCATGCGGCGGCACTAGACCGGAGCGGTCCACCCCCACACTCTTAGGACACTACCGGAGAGAGGTGGGAGGGAGGGTCTCCGGCCGCACGAGCCCCGACCAAGCTTGGTCGGGGCTGCCCGCGCGCGTGTTGCGCCGCTCACCGCCCCAGCAGCCGCCGCAGCGCCGCTTCCAGGCGCGAGTCCTGGAAATTATATCCCGCGCGCGTGAGAACTTCCGGCATGACCCGCGTGCTGGACAACAGAAGGGCGTCGGCCATTTCGCCAAACGCCAGCCGGGCCGCGAACGCCGGCATCGGAAACACCGTCGGCCGCGACAGGACGCGACCTAACGTTTTCGTAAACTCCGCGTTGGTCGCCGGCTCCGGGGCCGTCAAATTGACCGGCCCGCTGATTGCACTGTTTGCAACAAGCGCGTTCGCCACAAGAAAGTGCAGTGCGGCGACCACGTCGTCCAGCGCCACCCAGCTCATCCACTGCCGCCCATCGCCGAGCTTCCCGCCCAGCCCCAGCTTGAACGGCGTGAGCATCTTCGCCAGCGCTCCGCCGTCGGGGCTCAGCACCATGCCGATCCGTACGTTCACGACGCGGGCGCCGGCGTCGCGAGCCGCCTGGCAGCTTGCTTCCCACTCGCGGCACACGTCGGCGAGGAAATCATCGCCCGGCGGCGAGTTCTCCGTGAGAATCTCGTCGCCCCGATCGCCGTAGTAGCCGATCGCCGAGGCACACACGAGCGCCGGCTTGCTCGCCGACTTCGCGATCGCGCCGGCGATCAACCGCGTGCCGTTCACGCGGCTGTCGCGAATCTCCCGCTTGAACGCTTCGGTCCACCGGCGACCGGCAATGTTCTCGCCCGCCAGGTGCACCACCGCCGCAGCGCCCTCGAGTTTCTCGGCGTCGATCTGGCCCGTCGCAGCGTTCCATAGCATCTCGCCGTCGGAATCGTACGGCGCACCGCGAATGCCGCGAATCACTCGCGCTCCAGCTTGCTCCAACGAAGCAGCCAGCGGCTTGCCAACCAACCCCGTGGCGCCGGTGACGACAATGGTTTGTCCGTGAAGTGGCTCGCGCATGAGTGAGAGGACTGCAAGCAACCAGAAGAATTAACCCCCACCAAGATCCTCCGGCTCCCTCTCCCTGGTGGAGAGGGCTGGGGAGAGGGGAGGAAGCGGGTACATTCGCTCCATCACGCAAATGGCAATGCGTGTACCCCCGCCACACCTCTCCCCCAACCCCTCTCCGTCAAGGAGAGGGGAGCAGAGGAGATTGAAAATCACTTCCGCTTCTGCTGATACTTCCGGCTGGCCCGCTCCAGCAGCCGTCGCTCGCTCCAGGTGAGGCTGTCCTGGCCCTGCTCTTGGATCTTTTGCAGAATCGCGTCGACCTTCGTGCTCAGCTCGTCCGGTTCGTCGACGTCGCCGTCATCGGGATCCACCACCCGCAGCCGCGGCTTCGACCGCGCCGAGATCACGCTCGCCCCGCGCGTCATCCACGGCGCCAACCGCCAGTTGAACCAATAATACGCCAGCCCGAACGCGGCGCCGGCCAGATGGGCCGTGAACGCCACGTTGCCCGAGCGTTGCACGGCGCCGCTCGCATCGAACGCCAGAGCGATCAGCGCCGCAACCCACATCGGCATGGGGATCACAAACATGAACAGCACCTGCCGGTGCGGAAAATTCAGCGCGTACAGCGCGAAGATGCCGCTGATGCCGCCCGAGGCGCCCACCAGGGCGCTATGGGGTCCGAACGGAATCTCGCACAGCGACCAAATGGCGCCGGCGATCACGATGGCGAGCAGGTAGAACGTCAGAAACTCCGCACGCCCGTACCGCATCTCGATCTCGCGGCCGAACATGTACAGCACCAGCATGTTGATGACGATGTGCCCGATATCGTCGACGCTGTGCAGGAAGCCATAGGTGAGCAGTTGGTACACGCGCCACGGCTGCGCGTACCAATCGGCGCGCAGCGCGAGCTGCTCATTCACCGCCGGAAACGCTAGCTGCGCCAAATACACCGCGCCGGTGGCGATCACCAACTGCACGGTCGCCGATTGAGGCGCCGAAAGATGCAATCCCGGCTCGGGCCCCCGGGAGTATTCGCGGTCGTAGAGGCCCATAGGCTCAGGATTCATCCCGTGATATGTGAGGTTCTCGCGCAAGAGGCGCGGCGACGAACAAACGCGCCCGTCGGCATGCGATCGGGCGCCCTCAACGATTCTACGGCGCCGGCGCAAGCGTGGCCAAAGATACTCGGCGTCGTGACGCCGGGAAAGCTCGAAAACGCGTCGCGAGAGCGTGGATTGAAGTCTGCGCCGTCAATGATCCGTTGACTGCATGGCTGGCGGCTCTCAGTTGTCGGCCAGATCGTGGGCCGTCGTCTTCGGTCTGGCCGAGAGCCGATAGCCAGCCCGGCTCATTAGTTGCGCAGTGATCATTAAGACGGTGGCTACGGCACACCCACGGCTCCGCCAAGCGCGGGCGCCCCGAGGTTGTTGACCGTCCCCAACTGGGCTTGCCGCAGTTGGTTCGCCATTTGTGCGTTGCCTGTGAGCAGTTGGGCGACCTTCTGCTGGGCATTGGCCAGTTGCCGCTGGATCGTCGCTAGCAACGCGCGGATCGCCGCCGCGTCTTGTTCCAGGTGCGCCAGATCCTGGGTCAGCCCCTGTTTTTCCGCCGTGCGCTGCTGGCCCACCTTCGTGGCGATCGCTTGCGCCTCGGCCAGCTTCTTGGCGTCCTCGGCGAGTGCGGCCTGCTCGGCCGTCAACTCGACCAGTTCGCGGTTGGCCGCGTCGAACAAGTAGTCGTAGTCGCGCAGTTGCCGATCGTAGAGCCACTTGGCCGCTCCCCCCGCCGACTCGGGTCCCAGGCGATGGTCCTGATCGTCGAACGCCGCGCGGTGCAGGTCATCGTCGTCGGGCGTGGCCGGCGTCCCGTGGCGGAGATACTCCTGGACCGTCGCCGCCGGCAGCATTTGCCGCAACTCCTCTTCGGTCTTCCCCGCAAACAGTTGGTACTGATCCCGGGGCATCGTCTCGTAGAGAATCCACGGGCGCTGGCTGCTCGCGATCCGATTGCCCGTGCGATTGTCCAACCGATAAACCGACTCGAGCTCGGCCGTGTCCGGCTGCACCGCCACGACGCGGAACTCGCCCAGAAACTGGGCCCCCTCCTGCGGCGCCGCCGCGTTCGGCTCGCCCTCCTCGAACATGTACACGATCGAGTTCTGCTCGAGCCCATGCGGCAGCGGCTCGGCCAGCTTCACGGTCAGCCGGTTGGTCTGCGGGTTGATCGCGCTGGCCGGGCTCACGCCCCGCCACACGCTGCCGCGCTCCCGCTCCATGTCCTGCAGCCGCCGCGTCCACACCGCCATGCTCGGCATGCGGCCTTCGGCCGCGACGTCGAACGCCAGGGGCTCGTCGAAGATCCGCGGCAACATCGTGGAGGGACCGCCGTACTGCAAGGCGTCGCTTTCCTCTTGCAGCTCAACCATCTGCCGCTCAAAAATCGGCAGTTTTCTGCGGAGGCTGCTGTGGATGCGGTACACTTCGAGGCCAAACAGCAGATTGCCGACCGACAGGAAAAAGATGCCCAACAGCAGCAGCATCTGGGCCCAGTGCCAATTCTTGACGGACATGATCACGGTGATCAGCCCGACCAGCACGACGACCGCCACGAGAATCTGAAAAACCAGCGTCAAACGAGTGTTCCTTCGCGGCGGCGATCGATCCATCGCGCCGGCTCGGCAACGCCGGGTGCGCAGAATCGGCGGGTGGTGCAGAAGCCTCTATTACCGATGGTAAGTAGCCCAAAACGCAGCGTCAAGTTTTTACGGGGAGGCGACTTGCGCCGCCCCAACCCCCGGCTCGCGCCGGGGGCTCTTGCCGCGCGAAAAGCGTCGATTTCGCGTGCGCAGCAGCCCCCGGCGCAAGCCGGGGGTTTTGCCAATCGACCCCCGTCTCCACCGCGATCACGCCCGCTCCCCCAGCGCCGCCAACAGCCCCTCCTGCATCTCCTCCGTGTGCCCCGCCGTCAGGCTCAGCCGCAGCAGCGACTCCCCCGCGGGTACCGACGGCGGCCGAATCGCCGGAACCCAATAGCCGCGCTCTCGCAGCCGGCCGCTCAGCGCGACAGCCGCCGCCGGCGCCCCCACGACAATCGGAATAATCTGACTCGCCGACGCCCCGGTGTTCCAACCGAGCTCGGCCAGCCGCGTTCGCAGCTTCGCCGCCGCCGCGAGCAATGCCGCACGCCGCCCCGGCTCTCGCTGGACGATCTCCAGCGCGGCCATGGCCGCCGCGCTGCTCGCCGCGGGTTGTGCCGTCGAGAACACGTACGATCGCGCGCGATTGGCCAACCACTGGACCAGCGCCCGCGATCCGCACACGAACCCGCCGGCCGACCCTAGTGCCTTGCTCAGCGTGCCGATGCGGATGATGGTCTCGTCCGCGACGCCGCACGCCTCGGCGGCCCCGCGCCCGTGCGCTCCGAACACGCCAGTCGCATGCGCTTCGTCGAGCAGCAGCATCGCGTCGTACTTGCGGGCCAGCGCCGCAATCTCCGCCAGCGGTGCAAGATCCCCATCCATGCTGAAGAGCGTGTCGGTGGCGATGAGGCGCCGGCGTGCGCCAGGCCCGTGCTCCTTCAGCAGCGCGGCCAGCGCGATCGCATCGCCGTGCGGATACACGTGCGTGGCAGCCCGTGCCAGCCGACAGCCGTCGATGAGGCTCGCATGATTTTTCGCGTCAGCGAAGAGGCAATCGCCGCGATCGACCAGCGCAGGAATGATTCCCGCATTGGCCGCAAACCCCGAGGGGAACGCCAGCGCCGCCTCGGCGCCCTCGAACGCCGCCAGCCGCCGTTCGAGCTCCTCGTGCGCCGCCGCCCGCCCGCACACAAGCGGGCTCGCCCCGCGTCCCACGCCTGCGGCGCGGCAGGCCTCCACCGCCGCGGCAATCAACCGCTCGTCGCCCGCCAGGGCGAGATAATCGTTCGACGCAAAGTTGACGAGTCGCCGCCCGTCGACCTCCACGACGGCGCCCTGTCGACCGAGCGTTGCCGGCAAGGCGCGCAGCAGATCGCCGGCGGCCAGCGCCGCAAGCTCGTCATCAATCCAACCCAGCGCACCCATACGCCCTCCCCCCAAATCCGCCTCGCCAATTTTAGCCGCGGGGCTTGCCCCGCGCCGCGAGCACAAGCGAGCGCGCTTTCACCCCCCGCCCCTCCCCGCGCGGCCCAAGGGCCGCGGCTAAATGCCTGGACCTCGTCAAACGCCGTCGGTCGCGGCGCCGCGTTCGCCCGAGTTTGACAGAACCCGGCCAACGCCTGAAAATGCCGATCGACGCGGAAAATGCCCGCCGCCGGCCTGTTTTTACCCTACGATTTCCTGCGGAACTTTTCTCCTGCCCGCCGCATCTACACCACAAGCAGGTCAAGCGTGACCGACAACGCCCCTCGCGACGCACAACTGGTCGAAGCCGCCCGCGGCGGCGACCGCGATGCGTTCGGGCAGCTCGTCACGCGTTACCAGGACCGCTTGTTCAACGCCACGCTGCGCCGCATCAACTCCCACCACGTTGCGGAGGATGTCGTGCAGAAGGCGTTCGTGCAGGCGTACCTGAAGCTGGATTCGTTTCGCGGCGATTCCCAGTTTTACACCTGGCTTTACGAAATCGCGAAGAACATGGCCTACAGCGAGATTCGGGGGACCAAGACCACAGAATCGATCGACAAAATCAAAACCGACAGCGGCGGCGAACCTAGCGATCGCAATCAGAGTCCCGAAGGCGCCGCGCTGTCGCAAGAAAAAGTCGACGCCGTGCGGGCCGCGCTGGCTCAATTGAGCGAAGAACATCGGGAGGTCCTGTTGCTCTGCGACATCGACGGCTGTCCCTACGACGAAATCGCCGAAATCCTGCACCTGGAATTGGGAACGGTCAAGAGCCGCATCTACCGCGCCCGCCAGCAACTGAAACAACTCCTCGACGCCGAGTGGGGCGATCGAGCGGAAGCCAAAGCGAAAGAAAAAGCGTCACACTAGAGAAAGAGGGTTCGGGGTTCGGGGTTCAGCAAAGACAAGAAAATGCAAAACACCCAAATTCACGCCAAACATTAGCCCCCGGCGCGAGCCGGGGGTTTGAAGCGAAATCAAACGTGCTCCAAACCCGCAACCCCCGGCTCGCGCCGGGGGCTATCCCCCTCCTGAACCCTGAACCCTGAACCCTCGCACTGCCCACTGCCCACTCCCATGTCCACCGCCCACGAATTCGATGACGAGCTGCTCAGCGCGTATCTCGATAACGAGGTGACCGCGGCCGAGCGTGCCCTCGTCGAAGAGCGGCTGCGGACCGACGAGCGAGCGCGGCAGTTGCTCGACGACTTGCGCGCCGCCTCGCAGGCCGTGAAGTCGCTCCCCCGCCCTCGGCTCGGCCGCGACCTGGCCGCGGCCGTGTTCAAGGACATCGAGCAGCACTCTCCCACGCTCGACCGCGCTCGCGTGCTCGCCATGCCGGTGCGCGACGACGACGCGACGAAGTCCGGCGGATCCTCCGGATCACGGGGCCTGATTTGGGCCAGCCTCGCCGTGGCCGCCGCGCTCATGCTGATGGTGCTTCGCGGCGAGCAACAGCCGCCGCGTGGGGGCGATATTGTCAGAAACTCCGAAAAGAAAATCGGCAGCGCCGATGGCGACGGCGAAGCGATGGCCGTCCAGGACGGCGCCGGATCGCGCCAGCGCGATCCCGATCGCAGCGGGCAACTCGCCGACACATCGAAGGTGCGGGACCCGGCCTCCAACGCCCGACGAGGCGTCGCCGGGGATCGAGAGGACGAGCCGGTACGCGCGACGCCGTCCGCCGCTCGCGAGATGACCCCGCCGCCCCCCGCCGCGGCCTCCGCTGACGCGGACGCAGAAGCGGCTGAGGAGCCCTCCTCGGAGGCGGCGACGGCGCTCGAAACGATTCGCGTCGATGTCGCCGGCGACGACGTCGCCGCCGCGTTTCAGGAGGCCTTGGCCAGCGCGGGTATTGCGCTGATGGACGACGATTTGCCTGCGGAGGTGGCGGCGGATGTCGCCGTCGTGCTCGCTGGCGACGCCGCTGAGACGACCGATGCGGCGCTCGCCTATGTCGTGGAAGCGACGCCGGCGCAGATCGACGCGGTCGCCGCCGCCCTGCGCTTGCGCGAACAACCCGCGGCGCCCGCCGCCGACGCGACGACCGCGGAATTAACCGACGATCTTAACGCGGAATCACGTCCTGGCCGCGCGTGGCGTGCGCCGGGCGGCCGCGCTCGGGTGGTCCAGAGCGGCGCGGCCGAAGCCGTCGCTGGCGACGCAGCGCCGGCCGCGGGCTCGGCTGGCTTCAGCGGCGGCGGCGCGAAGCGCGTGGTGTTCCTGCTCTACCGCGAACAATAGCCGCTCCCGAACGTCATGTCCGACCTCACGATTCGCACCCGCGCCAATGGCCCGTTGGTTCTTGAGGGCGGGCCCTTCCGGTTGGTAGATTCCACGGGCCAGGAGTTCCTCCTGCCGCCAAGCAGGAACTACGCCCTCTGCCGCTGCGGCCACTCGGCCCGGCGGCCCTTCTGCGACGGTTCGCACAAAACCTGCGGCTTCCTCGCCGACGAGCGCGCCACAGGCGAGATCGAAAACGACGCCGCCCGATCCTAGCGAAAGGGCAAGATCGCCGCGATGCTACGCATCGCTGGCGCGCACCGGGCGACGTTAATCTCGCGCGTCGCCGCGCTCCTCGCCGCCGCTCCGGCGATGCGTAGCATCGCGGCTATTCTCACTTGCGTGTCGATCATCCGTCCGGTGGCGCGCCAAGGATCGACACATTATCCCCCGCGATCTGCACAATCGCGCGCAGAACGGTGCGGCCGCGCGGCGCTGGCGGTCGCAAAGTTTGCCGGCTTTGGCGCATGTTCCTCGTCTACCGCGCCGCGACTTTCGAGTTTCCGCGCGCACGCCGCGCGCGCTTCATGTTGCCGCTCGCCGCGGCGCGTTAGAATCCGCGGCCCGCGACGCACGGCCGTGCGTTCGCGCGTGGGGTCTCGTGTCGCAAGGAGCTTTGGGCATGGCCGCGAAGAAGTCGAAGTCCTCGTCTGCATCCTCCGCCGTCGCCGTCGATCAGCCGTCGCTTGAAGGTGAAACGCCCGCCGCCGACGGCGACGTGGCCGGCCGGTTCGTCGGCCAGTGGAATCGCCTGGTCAGCACGACCAACTGGGAGAAGGGCCGCATCATCTGCCAGTGGCGCGAAGCCCTCGAGCTCGGCGGCGCCCCGGTCGCCGAGTACTCCGACGAAGCCTGGGCGCAGCTCGTCGGTCACGTCACCAGCCAGCACGTCGGCCGCCTGCGGCGCGTGTTCCAGCGGTTCGGCGCCGTGTTCGATCAGTACGAGGGCCTGTACTGGAGCCACTTCCAGGCCGGCCTCGACTGGGACGACGCCGAGATGTGGCTCGAAGGCGCCATCCTGAACGGGTGGTCCGTGTCCCAAATGCGCGGCAAGCGGTGGGAAACGCTCGGCAACGCCGGCGACCCGCCGGAAGACCTGGCCTCGACCGCTCCGTTCGACGAGGACGCCGGCCCCGTCCCCGCCGCAGAACAAGCCGGCGACCCAATCGCCGTTCCCGCGGAAACCGCGGTCGCCGCCCCGCGCAAACACGCTGCCGACCAGTCAGACGACGAGTCCATTGGCTCCGAAGAACTTACCGCCGGCGACGATGCGTACGAAGCCCCTGCACCGCAGTCGTCGCCGGCCAAATCGCGCAGCCGCTTGAACGTCGAGGTCGGCGACCTGCCCGACGACATCGCCGACGCGTTCGAGCAATTCAAGCTGGCGATCATCGCCCAGCGCCGCCTGGGCTGGAGCGAAACGACGCCGGCCACCGTGATCGAATGCCTCGACGCCCTCCGCGAGCTCGCCCTGGCCCCCGCGGACGATTGAAACCTCGTCGGCGTGGACGAGTGAATGGGACGCGGATGAACGCGGATTTAACGGATTTTCGCGGATCAAGACAAAGGACGGAAAGAGAAGGAACGCTAATAAACGCTAATCGCCACTGATCCGGATTAGCGTTGATGAGCGGTTATTAGCGTTCCTCCCATCTCCTTCCGATCCGCGTCGATCCGTTAAATCCGCGTTCATCCGCGTCCCATTCCCGCGTTGCCCTTGATGGCGGCATGCTGATTCACGCGCTCGCCGCGTACTGCTCCGCGTAGTCCAGCACCCACTGCTCGACGAGATTGCGGAACTGGTCGAGGTCCGCGTCCTTGAGCAGTTGGTAGTGATTGCGGATGAAATTCTCCTTGTTCCGCACGGCGCCTTTGGCCGACACGTCGATGACGTGGTATTGGTTGTGCGCGCTCACGACCAACTCCAGGCGGCTGAACAAGTTTTCCCGCCGGCCGCCGACGATCGCCAGGTCGTCCCGCCGCACGGCCCCGCCCAGGCCGCGCTCGTTCGAGAGGTCCTCATAGCGAAAGCCGGGAAAGTTGTCGGCGAGTTGCTTCAGGCAAGTTTCGATGTGCTCGACCAGCTCCAGCCGGTAGTCCCGGTGCAGGCGCCGGCATTCCTCTTCGCTGAGAGCCCGGGCGGCGGCCTCGCGCGCCGCGGCGTCGCGGGCCTGCTGGCCGCGGTGGGTCGCGCGCTGTAATCGTTCGCGAAAATCCATGCCCCAATCGTAGGCGATGCCAGCACCGCTCTCCAGTACAAGACGCCCGTTCTCCCCAGCGCCCCCGACCTCTCATCGCGTTTAGCCGCGACGCGCTAGCGGAGCGCGCCCCATGCCGCCGAATCCCATCACCGCGAGACGCCTTCCTCCACCGCACTCTTGCGGCAATTCCCCCTACGCGCCCCCACCCCTACGCCCGTGCTAGCGGCGAAAGCAGGCGTTTTGCGCACTTCCGCGCCCACGGTATTAAGCCCTTCGCTCGCGCCAGCCGATACCAAAGGACGCGCAGGGGGAGCGGCGTGCGTAGGCATGTGCCGCCGGTTGAAGCGTCGTCCGCTGACGCCGCCCGACGTTTCGCATTTTCGATCACCACGAGGATTGCCCTTCGTATGCCTGCGTGCAACCTGAAGATATACCGCGGCCCGGACGAGGCCGCCGCCCCGAAGTTCGCCAAGGACGGCGCCGGCAACGCCTGCGTGACGATGCCGCTCGCCGAGGTTCTGCCGCTGTTGGCGGACGCCCACAACGCCCAGCGCACCTGGCTGGGCGACTTTGCCGACGACGAGGTGACCGTCTCGGCTGACCTGTACGAAGTGCTGCTGGCCTACCAGTTCTACCGCCGCCCCTCGGCCTGACGCCTGGGCGGCGGCGAGATCGCGGTTTTCACGAACAAAATCGGTGACACAGCCCGGCACGGATGCCGGGCTGTTTTTGTTGACGGTCACGCCGGGAGCAAGAATTCGGTATAGTCGAAACCCCCGCGGAATCCCTTCTGTTCCCCTCCCCTTGATGGGGGGGGGTTAGGGGAGGGGTGGCGAAGCAGGTACACGCGCTGAATGCAATCGATCATCAGAGCTTACCGGCGCTTCATCCCCCCCTCCCCAGCCCTCCCCGCCGAGGGGAGGGAGCCGGAAGAGTTGACTGGAAGCCCGAAACCCCCGGCTTGCGCCGGGGGCTAGTTCCCGCTCGATGCGAGCGGCCTCTGTTACATACACCACCCAATCGCCATGATTTAGCGTTGCCGCCCATTCCGCCATCCGCATTCCGCAATCCCTTCCCCATGTCCTCCGTCGACCCTTCCCTCCCGCCCGTCGTGCCGCCGCTCGAGGCCGATGAGATCGCCGACCTCATCGCGCTGATCCGCGAAAGCACCGACAAGCTGCACGCCGACCGCACCGACCGCGGCGATCTGAAGATCATCAGCCGCACGCTCCGCGAGCTGCGTTACGCGTTCAAGGTGTTCGCCGCCTACCGCGACCGGCGGAAGGTGACGGTCTTCGGCTCGGCCCGCACCCTGCCCGACGCGCCGGCCTACCAGCAGGCGATGGCCCTGGGCAAGGCCATGGCCGACCACGAGTGGCTGGTCATCACCGGCGCCGCCAGCGGCATCATGG
>CAYSFP010000034.1:11508-36893 GCA_964430075.1 uncultured Planctomycetaceae bacterium
GGAGGCCGGCCACCGCGGCGCCGGCCGCGAGAACTCGATGGGCCTCAACATCATGCTGCCCTTCGAGCAAAGCGCGAACGAAGTGATCCGCGACGACCCCAAGCTCGTCAACATGAAGTACTTCTTCACGCGCAAGCTGATGTTCGTGAAGGAGTGCGACGCCGTGGTCTGCCTGCCCGGCGGCTTCGGCACGCTGGACGAAGCGCTCGAAGTGCTCACGCTCATCCAGACCGGCAAACGCGACCTCGTGCCGATCGTCTTCCTCGACGCCCCCGGCGGCACATTTTGGACCAAGTGGAATGAATTCTGCGGCCAGCGCCTGCTCGCCGACGGCATGATTTCGCCCGCGGACCTCAGCCTGTACAAGGTCTGCGACAGCGTCGAGGAAACCGTCGCCGAGATCATGCAGTTCTACCACGTGCTGCACAGCATGCGATTCGTCCGCAAGCAGCTCGTGTTCCGCCTGCAGCGCGCCCTCGGCGACGAGACGCTCGCCTACATCAACGAAAACTTCCGCGACCTGCTGGTCAGCGGCGACTTCGTCCAGCGCGGCCCGTTCAAGGAAGAGGGCGAGGACTTCAAGCTGGTCGAGCTCCCACGGCTGGCGTTCCACTTCAACCGCCGCAACTTCGGCCGCCTGCGGCAGCTCATCGACGCGATCAACGCCTCGACGCCGCCGGTGCTGGAAGCAACCGAGCAGACGCGCTCTTGAGCGGTGGGCGATCCACGCATCTGTGCGGGCGGAAAGGGCCACGGATGAACGCGGATTTAGCGGATGGCCGCGGATCGAGACCAGGAATGCATTGAGAGAAGGAACACTAATAGACGCTAATAACCACTTATCATCCGGATTAGCGTTAATCAGTGGTTGTGAGCGTTCCTCCCATCTCCTTCCGATCCGCGTCAATCCGCTAAATCCGCGTTCATCCGCGTCCCATTTCAGCATGCTTTTCCAAGCGGCGTGACCCCCCGCGCCACGCGCTACAACGGCACGTCCACCGTATTCGGCCCCTCGGCCGTCACTGTCGTGCTCACCGGCGTGCTTTCCACCATGGCGTACTCGGGCGGCAGCAGATTCTTCGGCGGTTTGTCGACCGCCGGCGCCCCGGCCGGCGTCTCCATCTTCATCACCGTCACCTTGTACTCGCCCGGCGGGAGCCCCGGCAGCGCCTCCCGGCCCTGGTTGGCGGAGCCGGTGACCTCGAACTTGCCGTCCGGACCCGTCTGCGCCTGCCCGCCGATCGCCGCGGCGCCGCTTTCATCCGCAGCCGCGGGAAAAAACGCCAGCACGGCCCCCTCGACCGGTTGGCCGCCCTGCGTCACGGAGCCCGTCACGGGGTAAACCTGCGGCCCGTCCGAGCCCGAGCACCCGAATGCGCTCGCGGCCACGACGGCAGCCAAAACGCAAGCTCGCAGACGAACGAACATGATCGCCACGGCGTCTCCTTTTGGACAATGATTCGCGCAGCGCTACTCCAGCGCACCCGTCGACTCGCCGTCGCTCCGCGCGCCCAGCCGCTGATACGACGTGTAGTCGATATTCTCGTTGATGAAGTGCGTCGACCCGTCGCAGAACACGAAGTTCGCGCCGCCGGTATGCCGCGACTTGAACCCGTTGGCCGTATTGAAATCCTGATCCCACCGCCGGCACACCGGCGCCGGCCGGGGCAGCGCTTCGGGATCGGTTTCGTAGTTGATCGGCGCCGTCGTGGCGAACCACAGGCCCTCGGACATCGTCCAGCCGTGCACCCAGGCAAACGCCGTGGCCGACGGCCGGATTTCGCCCATCATGATCGTGTTCGAGCCGCCGTCCTCGATCTCCCGCATCGACGCCGCCCATGCGGTGCGGGCGAACACGCCGCTGATCGTCTGGGCGTCGGGGCAGTCGCCGCGCTGGTTCCCGCCGCCGCCGCAGGCCGTTTGTCCCGAGGCGATGTTGAACCAGTCGTCGCCGGGATAAACGGGACTGCGGCCGTACACGTTGCCGGTGTAGCCGACGAGCGTCTTGACGTTGCAGCCGCCCCAGCCCATGAGCTGGGCGCCCATCGAGCCGCTGTAGCTCGTCGTGGCCACCATCCCCGGCCGGATCAGACCGTTCCACGCGTTGGGATAGCTGGTTTGCGGATTGACGACTCCTGTTTTCTCGTCCGACGGGCAGGTGAGCACGGCCAGCGGCAACTCCTTCAAGGGGACGCCGCCCACCAACTGCATTCCAGGAACCGTCTGGGCGTTCTCGGCGAGGTCGAGCACGCCGTACAGATTCGAGGCTTCGATATACGGAGTTGCCATCACGAGGTGCGAAGCCAGGTCGCGGCGTTCCGTGTGCCCCCGGTAGGTATTGATGTACTGCTCGTTCCGCGCGAAGCGACCTTTGACGGACTCGTGGTTGAGCATCGCCAGCCCGAGCTGGCGCAGGTTGTTCGTGCACTGGCTCCGCCGCGCCGCCTCGCGCGCGGCCTGGATCGCCGGCAACAAGAGCGCCACCAGCACGCCGATGATGGCGATCACCACCAGCAACTCGACCAATGTAAAGGCCGCGCGGCACGTGCCGCGTCGCGTTCGATCGCTCTGGCATCCGCTCATTTCGGGCTCTCCCACGAGTTCAACGGAAGACCGCATCGCTAGCATTCGACCCGCACCCTGTCTGGCAGGATAGGATAAAACCCCGCCCGCGACCATGTTGCCCGCGCGGCGCCCCCCAGGTTACTTCGCCTTGGGCCTCGATTTCTTACGCGCCCTTGGCCCAAATCGATCCGTCGCGGTAGTGCTGGATGGGCTCGGTCGGTTTGCCTTGTGCTTTTGCCATCGCAGCGGCTCACTTCTTGCGAACGAACATTTCATCCCGTCCAATGCTGGCCGATGGTCGCGATCGCGGCAAGTCGCGCCGGTCCGCCTCCACTTCTCCCGCGGGGAGAATTCCATTGGGCGCCCCGAAACCAATCGCCTCAGAACGGGTTGAAGCGGCTCAGGCTCTCGCGACTCCATCACGCACAGAGGCAATCCACAGGACGCATTGTTCATGGTTCAGCACGGTAAAATTGGCGGTCTTGCCAGCCGCCTGTTGCGTTGGCCGCGGTTCTGGGGCGCCTTGGCGGCGCTGGCTACGGCCAGTCTGCTGGTCGCGGCTGGATGTGAAACCCCGGAACTGGCTGCCAGCGCCACCGGAAGTTCAAGTCCGCCGGCCATCGCCGCCGACGGGACGTCCGCCGGGTCGCCTGCCCTGATGGACGAGTCGCAGGGCTACGAGGCGATGGTCCCGATGGACTCACCCTCGGCGGATGAGTCCCCGGAATGGCCCCCGGCCGAGCCAGTCGCCGAACTTCCGTCCGCCGCCCTCGTCGAACCGGAGGCTCCCGCCGCCGCGGCGCCGGCCGACGAGTTCGCCGCCGCCCGCGAGTTGTTCTCCGCCCGCTGCCAGCGCTGCCATAGCATCGGCGGCGACGCGTTGGCCGGCGGCCCCGAGGGTCCCCCGCCCGGCGATGGCGGCGGCCCCGGCCGCGGCATGCGCGGCCCCGACCTGTCCCACATCGGCGCGAGTTCCGACAAAACCGTCGAGTGGATCGCCGACCACATTCGCGATCCCAAGAGCCACAACCAGCGCTCCCGCATGCCCGCCTTCGCCGAGCAGCTCAGCGACGAAGAGATCATCGCTCTCGCCGAGCTGCTCGCCAGCCTCAGGTAGCGCGCGGCGACGCCCGATCTAATGGCATTCTTGGCCGAAGGCCTCCTCCCACCGTAGCCTAGGGCAAGCGCAGCGCCGCCCTAGGACCGCAGCGCCACATGCACCCTTTGGCCGAAGGCCATAATCACCGCACGACATCAATCAACGCGCGTACGCGTGGCCTTGGCCATGTCACACGCCGCGACGACGATCCCGGCCAACAAGGCCAGCGTGATCTGCCCCTGTTGCGGATTAAGTCTAGAAATCGGCCGCTCGGAATAGTATACAAATAATCATTATCTCCTGGGCTTTGCACAAAGCCCTATTCCCTGCTGCATGTCCGCGCGTGCCCAACAACGCCTTCCGCCGGTTATCCGCAGATACATGCAAACGCATGCCGATGATCGCCGCCCATAGCCTATCCAATTGGAAATCGTTCTCCCCCATCTGCGTTCATCTGCGGCAAAAAATCCCCTCCGAATCGCCTCCCGTCCGAATCAGCCCCACCCATCCCGCGGATTGCCTCGCCCCGCGAACGCCAACAACCCCTTGACCCCCGCGCGCACCACAGGTGGACAGAGTGGACACAAAATCGCCGCCGCCGATTTCCTAAATCCTTGCCAGTCCAGCACTTCCGAAATCGCTGTCCACATGTCCTGTCCACGCGCGACTTGCAAACACGCCGAAGTGTCCACCTCCCCCGCCTATCCACGCTGACAGCCTTGCTAGTGTTCCAAAACCGAACACCCCCGCATCTCATTTCGCGACAGTCCGGGACTGCCGTTTTGTATCCCTCTGCACTTTTGGCAGGTTTTGCCTGCCGTACCGGCCGACCGAACCAACCCGCCCTACGCCACGTAAAACCATTCCCCTCCTCGTTTTACCGCCGAATCCAGCGTCCCCGTCTGCGGGCTCTCGTCCCCCAGACGCGTCATGGCATACCACTTGCTTCCGTAATTCTCCGCACTTTCCGAGCGATACTTGTCTCGTCGAGTGTCGGCGGGCGCGATTTTGCGAGCCGCCGCGGTTCGACCAGGGTTGATCCCCCGGGAGAACCAGTCTCGCCGCCCATGGAAGAGACATCTGTTACGATGCAGGGTGGCGGGAGTTATCCGGGACGGCCGGGAGAAAGGATTTTCTCCGGTGAGGCGTCGAACTCTCCGATTGAGGAGTTCGTAGAAATGATCAAGCAACCCAAGGATGTACGCACTCGTTTGGACGACGCACGTTTGGACGGCGCACTCGCGGCCGCCGGTCAGCACGACCTGGCAGACGTGAACCTGTCGAACGTGAGCGACGAGCAGTTGCTGGACCTGTACCGCGCGGATCGCGATCCCGCGGTGTTCACCGAACTGGTCTCGCGCTACCAGCGCGAGTTGTACAATTACCTCCGGCGGTTCCTCGGCGACGCCACGTTGGCCGAGGACGTGTTCCAGGCCACCTTCCTGCAGGTGCACGTGAAGCGCGACGCGTTCGAGCAGGGCCGGAAGTTCCGGCCGTGGCTCTACACGATTGCGACCAACCAGGCGATCGACGCCCAGCGTCGCAATCGCCGGCACCGCCGGTTGAGCCTGAACCAGCCCAACGGCGCCGGCAGCGAAAACGTGGGGACGTTGATCGATCTGGTGGCCGGCGACGCCGGCGATCCGGCCGACTCGGCCGAGGCTGGCGAAGCGAGCGCCTGGGTCCGCGAAGAAGTCGATGCCCTGCCCGAGCCGCTCAAAAACGCGGTCAATCTGGTGTACTTTCGAGGGATGAAATACCGTGACGCCGCGAAAGTCATGTCCGTTCCGGTCGGCACGGTTAAGAGCCGTCTCCACTCGGCCCTGCAGCGGTTGGGCGCCTCGTGGCGCGAGCTGCAGCCGGTCAAAGAACGCGCCTAGTTTGCCGCGGTCCCAAGGACGCCGGAAGTCCTATCATACGCTAAAATTGAACGAGCCTGCCGCACCTATCCAAACAGGACGTGCGGCAGGCTCGTTTCGTAGGGGTCAAGAGCGTAGCACGCGACGAATCGGACCCGCCGGGGGTCGCCTGTCATGACGGATGAATTGGTCGCTTATCTGCTCGACGACCTGTGCCCCCAGCGGCGGGCCGAGGTCGAACGTCGCCTGGAAACCGACGCCGAGTGGCAGCGCGAGTTCGAGCGGCTCAAAGAGTGCTTTGCCGCGACGGGCGATCCCGCCAGGTGCATCGACGAGCCTCCGCGGGATCTCGTCACCCGCACCTGCTGCATGGTGGAGAACGTCGAGCGGCGTCCTTGCTGCGCTGACGGAGCGGCGATGTCCGCGGTCGCCGGCCGATCGTCGTCGTGGAGCTTCACCGACATGGCCGTCGCCAGCGGCGTGGTGCTGGCGCTCGGCATGCTCATGGCGCCGGCGCTGCGGGAAAGCCGCGACGCGGCCCGCCGCGCCGGTTGCCAGGACAATCTCCGCGTGCTCGGCAGCGGGCTCTACGACTACCAAGCGAATCACGGCCACTGGCTGCCGCCCGTCGCCCCGAACCAAAGCGTCAGCCTGTTCGCTCTGGCGCTGGCCGATCACGTGGGCATGGATCGCGGGGAGCTGACCTGGCGACTCGTGTGCCCCGATTCCATCGAGGCCGACCAGATCGCCAGCGGCGAGCGCGTGCCTCGCCTTCCCGCCTACGCCGAGTTCGCCACGGCAAGCCCCGCCCAGTTGGTGCGGCTCCTTGAGCAGTTGCCGGTCAGCTATGCCTACCGCGCGGGATATGAAGACAGCCGCGGCGGCTATCATCTGCCGAAGTACACGGGCGCGGCCGAGGAGCTCATGCTGGCCGACGCCCCGGCGATCTCATCAACGGGCGTGCGCAGCCTGAACCACGCCGGCGGCCAGAACGTGCTGACTCAGCAGGTCGGCGTGGATTTCAGAACGAACTGCGAGTTGGCGGCGCGATTGGACAACATCTTTCTCAATTCCCGCGGCGAGCATGCCGCCGGTTACGGGAGGGAGGACGTGGTGCTCATGCGCGGCGAAAGCACGCCCGCAGGGCAGTTTATCATTCTTCAATTTCAACCGCGCTTCGTTGGCGAGGGGCGGCCCCTGCGAGCCGCGGGGCGTTGATTCACGTCTGCTGCCGTTGCCTCAACTTCTCCCGCCGGGCGACGGCTTGCCGGATATGCTCCAGGTCGTCGCTGGGCGTCGCCCCGATCAGCCGCCGCGTGTAGTCGTTGCGCGGCGAACGGTAAATCGCCTCGGATGGTCCGAATTCAACGATCTTGCCCTGATTCATCACCGCCATCATATCGGCCATGAATTTCACGACGCTGAGGTCGTGGCTGATGAAGATATAGGTGAGCCCGCGCGTTTGTTGCAGCCGCTTGAGTAGATTGAGCACCTGGGCCTGCACCGACACGTCGAGCGCCGACACGGACTCATCGCAGATCAGGAACTCCGGTTCGACGGCAATCGCCCGCGCGATGCAGATGCGCTGCCGCTGCCCGCCGGAGAACTCGTGCGGGTAGCGCCGCAGATGGACCGGCAGCATGCCGACTTCTTCGAGCAGCTCCGCCGCGCGATCGCGCCGCTCGCGGCGGTTTTTGACTAAGCCCTGAATGATCATCGGCTCGGTGATCGCCGCCTCGATCGTCATCCGCGGGTTCAAAGATCCGTAGGGATCCTGAAAGATGATCTGCATCCGCCGCCGCATGCGGCGCAGTTCGCGGCCATTGAGCCGTGCGAGATCGACGCCGTCGAGCGACACGCGCCCGCCGGTGGGCTCGATGAGCCGCAGGATCGCCCGCCCCGCGGTCGTCTTGCCGCACCCGGACTCGCCGACGAGCCCGAGCGTTTGCCCGCGATAAACGCGAAAGCTGATGCCGTCGACCGCCCGCACGTGGCCGCTGACCCGCGAGAACACGCCGCGTCGGATCGGAAAGTGCACCTGCAAATCCTCAACGACCAGCAGCGGCTTCGCGCCTTCGTCGACGGTCTGCGTATCAGCCGCCTGCTCGCCCGCGACCCACGGATGATCCATCGCCGCGAGTTCGCTCTGCGGGTGCAGCAGTCGACCGCGTCCTTGCGTCTTCAGTTGATTGAGCCGCTCGTCGCTCAGCGGCTTCTCGATGATTTCAACGCGGCCGTCGGCGACGCGCGTTTCCATGAAGTCCTCGACCGTCGGCAGCAGGCGGTACGGCGTATCCAGCCGCGGTCGACACGCGAGCAGCCCCTTGGTGTAAGGATGCTGCGGGCGCTCGAAGATTTGGAGCACCGGTCCGTATTCCACTTCCTCGCCGCGGTACATCACCAGCACGTCGTCGGCAATTTCCGCGATCACGCCGAGGTCGTGCGTGATGAACAGGATCGCCATGCCGCGCGTATCGCGGAGCCGCCGCAGGATGTCGAGAATCTGGGCCTGAATCGTCACGTCGAGCGCCGTCGTTGGCTCGTCGGCAATGAGCAGCTTGGGATTGCACGAAAGCGCCATCGCGATCATCACGCGCTGCTTCTGCCCGCCGGAAAGCTGATGCGGATACGCGTCGACGCGCTGTTGCGGATTGGGGATGCCGACCTCCTCGAACAGCCGGATCGTCTGCGCGCGAGCCTCAGCCTTCGTCGTGCGCTGGTGCAGCAGAATGGCCTCCATCACCTGGTCGCCGACGGTGAATACAGGGTTCAGTGAGGTCATCGGCTCCTGAAAGATCATGCTGACGTCTTTGCCGCGAATCGCCCGCATCTGCGGCTCGGGCAGCTTCACCAGGTCCTGGCCCAGGAGAGCAATTCGGCCTGTTTCGATCCGCGCCGACGAGGCGAGCAGCCGCATGATCGAGAGCGAGGTGACGCTCTTGCCAGAGCCGCTCTCGCCGACGATGCCGAGGGTGCGCCCCGGCTCGATGCGAAACGACACGCCGTCGACGGCGCGGATGACGCCTTCATCCGTATGGAAATGGGTCTTCAGGTTTTCGACGTCGATGACGGCTGTCATGGGCGGACCACGGATTTATTGACCACGGATTACACGGATTTAACGGATTGGAAGCAGGGGTTAGCGACTGATCCGCTTCCACTGCAGTGAGGCGTGTTTGAAGTTGAGGAGCAGCTTCTCATCAAGCCCAGGCTTCAAATCATTCAGCACCTCCATGGCCGCGCCGATGATGTCTCCCGTCAATTGTTCATGATGCATTGCAAAGCTCGTTCTACGATAGGTTTCTTGATTCTCCCTCCCATCCGCGTGAAATCCGTGTAATCCGTGGTCAAATCTCCTCCGAATCAGTGTGCGTCCTGCCGCAAGCGGGGATCGGTCGCCTCCTGCAATCCCTCGCCGATCAGGTTGTACGCCAGCACCGTCAGGAAGATGGCGGCGCCGGGGAAGAGGATCAGCCACCACATGTCTTCGATGCTCCGCCGGCCGGCGGACAGCAGCGTGCCCCAGCTCGGGTTGGGCGGCGAGGCGCCGAAGCCCAGGTAGCTCAATCCGCTCTCGATCAGGATCGCGTTGGCGATGCCAAAGGTGATCGGCACGAGCACCGGGGCCAGGGAGTTTCTCAACACGTGGCGAAACATGATCCGCCAGGGTCCGGCGCCCATGGCTTGGGCGCTCGCCACGAACTCCATTTGCTTCAGCTTGATGAACTCCGCGCGCGTGAGCCGCGCGATGCCGGTCCATCCCGTGCAACCCACGATCACCATGAGGTGAACGTTGGTGACGCGCGGCAACAACGCGACGAGAGCCAGGATCAGCACCAGCGCCGGGACGCACATCACGACTTCAACGATGCGGCTCAAAAGAGCGTCGACCCAGCGGCCAAAGTAGCCCGCCAGCGCCCCGACGGTAACGCCAATCGCCGCGGCGATGCTCATCGACACGAATCCGACGGTCACGGCCGTTTGGGCGCCGTGTACCATGGATGCGAGAACGTCGAAGCCTTGTTGATTGGTTCCCAGCCAGTTGAAGCGATTAGGCGCTCCGTTGACGCCGGAGGGATTTTCAGGTTGCCCGGGCCATTCGCCCTCGCGAACTCGGCGGTAGGGGTCCTGATAGACGAGCGGCCAGATCGCCCAACTGCCGGGATCGTTCGCTTTGAGATTCTCGTAATAGCGGCCGCGAAATCGGTCCTTCGCAAAGATGGGATTTTCCCAGCCCCGCTTGTAATAGCCCAGGCACGGGAAATAGATCTCGCCCTTGTAGCGGCAGACGATCGGTTTGGTGCCGGCGATGAGCGGCGCCGCCCCTGCGATCATCGTCAGCCCCACAACGAACACCAGCGCCGCCACGGCCAGCCGCCGCCGGCGAAAGCGCCGCCACGTCTCGCGCCAAAAGCCGCGCGACTCGATCGCGGCAGCGGAGTTTAGCGAGTCAGCGGAATTCGTCGCAGGCGCGTCCATCGGCAATTCACGTTGGGCGGACGTCATTGTTTGGCGGACGTCATTGATACGTCACGCGCGGGTCGACCACGGCGTACAACACGTCGGCGATCAACTGCCCGGCGAGCGTTAGCACGCTGAACATCAGCGTGAGCCCCATGATCACGTTGTAGTCGCGCAGGCCGATCGATTCGAAGTACAGCCGACCCATTCCTGGCCAGGAGAAGATCTGCTCGAGGATCACCGCCCCGCTCAGCAGCCCGGGCAGCGACAAGCCGATGAGCGTCACCAGGGGGATCAGCGTGTTGCGAAAGGCATGCTTCCAGATGATGGTTCGCGGCGACGCGCCCTTCGCCCGGGCCGTGCGGATATAGTCCTGACGCACGACCTCTTGCATATTCGCGCGAATGAATCGCGAGTAATAGGCCAGCGATCCATAAGTGAAGCACACCACCGGCAAGACGGCATGCCGGAGCAAGTCCCACGCCTTGCCCGTGGGGCTCAGCGTTGCGTAATCGTCGCTCGTCATGCCGTACAGCGGCAGCCAATCCAGCTTCACGTAAAACAAGAGCTGCAGATACAGCGCCGCCACAAACGCCGGCAGCGAATACATCATGTACAGCAGCGTGCTTGCCGAGCGTTCAGCCACCGTTCCGCTCTTGGCGGTCGACCACAACCCGATGGGTATCGACAGCACGTAGGCCAGCACGAGCGACGTGGTCGACAGCAGCAGCGTCGCGGGCATCCGTTCCAGGATCAGCGCCGTCACCGGCTTGTTGTTGCGCGAAAACGAGACCCCCAAGTCCAACCGCAGCAGGTTGGTCATCCACGTGAAATATGCTTCGTACCACGGCTTATCAAGCCCGTAGAGGCGATTCATTTTCTCGATCGCCTCCGCGCTGAGCTGCTTGCTGGGGTTCATCTGCGCCATCTCGCCGGAGACCGGCGTACCGGGCATGGCGCGGATCAGGCCGTACATCAGCAGCGTGATCAGCAGCAAGGTGATCAGCCCGATGCCGAGGCGGCGAATGAGGTAGCTGGTCATGGCGGCGACGCGACGGCGCGTCGATTCAAGGCAACGGCCCGCTACGGCGCCGCCGCGGAGACGTACAGGCTGTGAAAGCCGGGCGAGTACTTAAACGGCCCGAGCGAGCCAAAGTTATAGCCCCGCACCTTCTTGTTGAATCCGAAGAAGGCATTGCGATAGAACAGCCAGGTCACGGGCTGATCTTCCCACAGGATCATATGGATCCTCGCGTAAATCTCCGCGCGCTTCTCGCGGTCGAGTTCACGCCGCCCCTCGACATAGAGCTTGTCGATCTCGGGATTGGAATACTGGCCGTAGTTCCGCTGGGCGTCGGTTCCGTAAATGTTCTCCTGCATATCCGGATCGGTGCCTGCCGACCATCCGCCCAGGGACGCGTCGAACTCGTGCTTCAACGCTTTTTCTTGCATCACGACGAACTCGGTGGGCTTCACATTGGCGATCACGCCGATTTGCTCCAGGCACTCTTTCATCAAGGTGGCGGTTTGCAGCCCCGTCTCCGTCTGATAGGTCATGAGCTGGAACTCGAACGGCACGATCTGCCCGTCAATTTCCTTGTCGAGGATGCCGTCGCCGTCGCTGTCGGTCCAGCCCGCCTCCGCGAGCAGGTCCTCGGCCTTGTCGAGGTCTTGTTTCACCGCCTCGGGCGCGTCTTTCGGAAACATCCACGACGTGGGGTGAAACGTGCCGCGTCCCTGGTCGCACAGGCCGCGCAAGACTGTCTTGAGCAACTCGTCATAGTCCACCGCGTAAGTCATCGCCCACCGCACGCGCGCGTCGTTGAAGAACGGGCTCTTCACGTTCCATAGTAGGTGGAACTCGGTCCACTCGGGCGCCGTGACCTTGGTGTTGATCGCGTAGTAGTCGTCGTCGGTGGTTTGGCTTTCCCACTGTTCGGGCCGCAGTTCCATTTGCATCACATCGCCGGCTTTGTGAGCCAGCAGCGCCGTGTTGAGGTCCTCGATCACTTTCACGCGAACCTCAGAAAAATGCGGCTTGGGACGCACCTGATTGCCGTTATGCATGAAGTAGCTCTCGCGGCGCCGCACGACGAACTCTTCGGCCCGCTTGCGGCTCACGTATTCGTACGGCCCGGCGGTGACGGGATGCGCTTCCTGCTGCGTGTGATATTGGCTGCGCTTGAGCGAGGGGTCCTCAAAGACGGACTTCTCGTAAACGTGCTTCGGCAGGATGGGGAAATTCATGTTGCCCCAGTTCGTGGCCAGCGCCTCTTTGTGGAACACGACCACCGTCTTGTCGTCGTACGCTTTGATGTATTTGATCTGCTCCGTGCCGCTGCCGCGCACCGCGGGGATCACCAGCTCGTCGTGATCCGACATGATCAGTTTGAACGTGAACTCCACGTCGTGCGCCGTGAAGGGCTTGCCGTCCGACCAGGTCAAATCGTCGCGCAGCACGAAGCGATCGATCATGGAATCGTCGGACGTCTGCCAGCTCTCGACGACCTCGCTCGGGGCGAAGTAGTCGAGGTTGCGATCAAAGATGATGAGGTTGATGGCCGTCAGGTCGGCAAACTCGCTGTCGGTCACGCTGCTCATGAACACGGGATTCGTGCTGTTGAGATCCCCGCCCGCGTGGCGGACCATCTTGGCGTCGTAGTCGATGCCAGCGCCGTCCGTGGGCGGCAGCACGCCGAGCGCATCGAGGATCTTCTCATTTGCTTCGGGCGAGTCGTTGCGCAGCGAAAGCGCTTCGTCGACCGAGACTTCCGATTCGCCCTGCTCCTGCCGCTCTGCACGCAACCGCTCCATGGCCTCGACGACGGGGCTGTCCTTCCAGGTGAGCTTGTCGAGATCCTCGAGCGTCGGCGAATCGAACTCTTCCAAGGCGTTGCCCAGAACGAACGACGACGACTCCTGAGGGGCGACGGCGTCTCGCGACGAACATCCCGCCAGGACGATCGCCAAGAGTGCGAGCATTGCCAGCAAAGGGGTCCGCAGCAGCTTTGAGAATGCCATCACGTCTCGGCCCATTGGCTTCGGGAGGGAGGTGGGGATGCGCGCCAGCGCGTCGCGGGAGGAATGGGGCGACGGCCGAAACTGGGCAGAATGCACCAGCGCCGGTGATCGTAGCCCAATTCTTCGCGCGGGGTCAATGAGAGTAAAGATCAGGCGCAGGTCTCCGCCGCTGCGGATGCTGGCAGTCCATAATCCACAGAGTTCCACGCCGATTCAGCCGCGGGGCTTGCCCTGCGACGGCGCCGCGCGGGGCGAGCCCCGCGGCTAGATGATGGGCCTTTGCAAACGTTCGCGTGCCCCATCGCCCGTCGCGGGACCTCTGTTGTCGCGCGTCGCCCCCGCTTGCTATCCTTCCCCCGCGCCGCTGGTGCGCCCATGCACCTCCGGCGGCAAGCCGACGGTTGAAAAGGAATTCACCGATGCTTCGTACTGGCAAATTGCTTGGCCCCGTTTTGACCTGCTTGCTGCTCATGGACACGGCCGCGGCGACGCACGCCGCGGACGGCGAAGCGGAGTGGATCTGGTCGCCCGCCCAGACGCGGAATGAAGTCCCCGTGGGCGACTGCTACTTCCGCAAGACCTTCGAGGCCTCTCCGGCCGAGGAGGCGGTCATTCACATCACGGCCGACAATAAATTCGCCCTGGCCGTCAACGGCCAGCCCGTGGGCGAAGGCGTCGACTGGCGACAGATGCAGTTGTTCGACATCACGAAGTACCTCCGCAGCGGCCGCAATGTGGTGGCGGTGCGCGTCACGAATTCTGAGGTCGGCGCCGCGGGACTCGCCGCCCGCGTGCTCGTGAAGCAACAAGGCGGCACCTATCAGGCGTACTCCACCGACAAGACCTGGAAAACGAGCCTGCGGCAGTTTCAAAGCTGGACGGACCCGCAGTTCAACGACCGCGACTGGGTGGCCGCCGAGAGCTACGGCAATCTCGGCTTCGCGCTGCCGTGGGGCAACGAGGTGTTGACCGAGGGCGACGGCGCCCGCTTCGTGATCGACAGCGAGTTCGCCGTCGAGCGGCTGATGCGCGACGAGGAAGTGGGATCGCTGATCGCGATGACGTTCGATTCCCGGGGCAATATCATCGCCTCGCAGGAAGGCGGCCACTTGATGCTGCTGTCCGATTCCGACGGCAACGGCATCCACGACCGCGTGACCAGCTACTCGGACCAGGTCAAAAATGCGCAAGGCTTGCTCGCCCTGGGCAGCCGCGTGTTCGCCGTGGGCGACGGGCCCGAAGGCTCCGCGCTCTACCGCCTCCGCGATACCGATCGCGACGGCGTCGCCGACGAGGTGGTCAAGCTCGTCGGCTTCCGCGGTTCCAAAGGCGAGCACGGCGCCCATGCCGTACGGCTGGGGCCCGATGGTTACCTGTATGTCATCGTCGGCGACTTCGCCCGCGCCGACGGCACGCCGACCGTACGCAGCCCGTACCACCGGTGGTACGAGGGCGACCTCGTGCAGCCGCGGTTCGAGGACGCCGGCGGACACGAAGTTGGCATTCCCGCGCCCGGCGGTACGATCTTTCGTACCAACGCCGACGGCACGTTCGTCGAGCTCGTGGCCGGCGGCCTGCGCAACTCCTACGACTTTGCCTTTGACCCGCAGGGCGAATTATTTACCTACGACGCCGATATGGAGTGGGACCGCGGCGCGCCCTGGTATCGCCCCACGCGCGTCAATCACATCACCGCCGGCGCCGAGATGGGCTGGCGGAGCGGCTGGGCCAAGTGGCCGGAGTACTACCTCGATAGCCTGCCCGCGGCGGTGAACATTGGCCCCGGCTCGCCCACCGGCGTGGAGTTTTACGACCACTTCGCGTTCCCGGCAAAATACCGCGGCGCCCTGTTCGGCTGCGATTGGGCCACGGGCCGCATTTATGCCATCTCGTTCAAGCGCGAAGGCGCCACGCTGGTCGGCAATCCCGAGGTGTTCCTCGCGGGCCGGCCGCTCAACGCCACCGACATTGCCGTCGGGCCCGATGGAGCGCTCTACTTCTCCACCGGCGGCCGCGGCACCGACGGCGGCATCTACCGTATTCGCTACACCGGCACGGTTCCGCCGGAGCTGGCCGACATGGGCAACGGCATCGAACGGGCCTTGCGCCAGCCGCAGCTCGAAGCCGACTGGGCGCGAGCCCGCATCGCGGCGGTCAAGCAGCAGCTCGGCGATCAATGGGGCCCGCAGCTTCTCGAAGTCGTCCGCAATTCGCAGCGATCGGACGTGGCCCGCCAGCGTGCCATCGATCTGCTCATCGTGTTTGGGCCGCGGCCGGACGACGCCTTGCTTGCTGAACTCGCCGGAGATGCGCGATCTGCAATTCGTGCGAAGGCAGCGCGGCTGATGTATCAGAGCGATACGCCAGAAACGACCTCTGCCTTGGTGGAGCTGCTGGCCGATCAGGACGCACTGGTCCGCCGGCTGGCCTGCGAATCCTTGGCGCGACGTGCCGATCTGCCGCCGGCGGAAGCGGCGCTGCCGCTGCTGAATGACCCCGATCGTTTCGTCGCCTATGCGGCGCGGCTGCTGATGGAGCAGATGCCGGTGGAGTCGTGGTCCACGGCGGTGCTGCAGGAAAGCCGGCCGCGCGCATTTTGTTACGGCGCCACGGCGCTGGTCAACGTGCAGCGCAAGGCGGAGACTTCGCAGGCGGTCCTTCAGCGCTGCCAAGAGTTCCTCGCAGACGCCGAGCTGTCCGATGCTGAACGACTCGACGTGCTCCGCGTGACGCAGCTCGCGCTACTCCACGGCGGCCTCGGACCGGACAGTGCGCCGAGCGTCGCGGCCCAGCTCCTGGCGATGTATCCCACGGCCGATCAACTGGCCAATCGCGAGCTGGTGCGGCTGCTCGTGCATTTGCAGGTGGACGGCGCCGCGGACAAGTTCGCGGTCGAGATCGTCAAGCCGGCCCTCTCGCAGCACGACAAGATCCATCTCGGCGCCTACGCGGCGCGGCTGACGCGCGGGTGGACCACTTCGGCCAAGCTTAAGTTGCTGCAACACTACGAAGAGGCCCGTACATTCTCCGGCGGCTATAGCGTGGACAAGTATATTGAGAATTTCGCCCGCGATTTTCTCACGCAGCTCACGCTTTCTGAGCGGAAGCACATTCTCGGCGGCGGCGACAAGTGGCCCGCGACGGCGCTCTCCGTCCTGGCAAAACTTCCTGACGATCCCGGCGCCGACGTGCTGGCCACGATTCGCGAACTCGATGGCCGCGTGGCGCCCCGCTGCGCCGAAAGCGACGCCTTTCGGCGGCTGCGCGTCGGCATCATCGCGGTGCTGGGCGGCAGCCAGGACGCTGCCTCGCAGCAGCATTTGCGGACGATCTACCTGAACGAACCGGAGTACCGCGATCCCGTGGCCATGTGCCTGGCTCAGCACCCAGGCGGCGAGAATTGGTCGTACCTGGTCGACGCCCTCAAAACGGCCCGCGGTCCGATGGCCATCGAAGTGCTGACCGCATTAACGAAGGTGCCCCAGCGGCCCAGCGAGGACGAGCCGTATCGCAACGCGATCCTTTCCGGGCTCAGGCTCGGCAGGGAGGGCGGCGAACACGCCGCCAACCTGCTGGCCCATTGGAACGGCCAGGCGGCCAACTCCGCATCGAATATCTGGAAAGCCGACCTGGCGCGGTGGCAGTCGTGGTACGCGGCCAAGTTCCCCGACGCCCGACCGGCAGAGCTTCCCGCCGACGAAGCCGGCGACAAGTGGAGCTACGACGAGTTGGTCACCTTCCTCGAAGGGCCCGCGGGCAAGCAAGGCGACGCCGAGCGCGGGCGGCAGGTGTTCGCCGCCGCGCAATGCGCCGCGTGCCATCGCGTGGGCCCCACCGGCGAGACCCTCGGCCCCGACCTGACCGCGGTCGCTCAGCGGTTCCAGCGCAAGGAGATCCTCGAGTCGATCGTGTACCCTTCGCACACCGTTTCCGACCAGTATGCCAGCCGCAAGGTCGTTGCCGGCGGCAAGGTTTACGTGGGACTGGTGACGCCGCGGGGGGCAGCGGGCGTGACGATTCTGTTGTCCACGGGACAAAAGATCGAAGTCGCGCAAGAGGACATCGAAGAGATGGGCCCCAGCGACATCTCGGCGATGCCAGCGGGCCTGCTCAATGCATTAACTCTGGAGCAAGTGGCCGACTTGTTCGCATTCTTCGAGGCGGCGCCGGGCGAGTCGCTGGCCTCGCGACCAGGCGAGGCCACGCAGAACTAGCCTCTGCGTGCGGCCGCCTTGTTGCGTATCCCCTTTAGTGCCCGCCGCCCGAGGGCTTCGGCGGCGCCGCGGAGGGCGTGATTGCCGGAACCATCAGATCGGCCACGGTTTCGCCGCGATCGAGGGAGAAATTCGTCAGGTACGTTCCCAGAATGTGCGTCGACGCGTCCAGCCGCTTCACTCGAAACATGATCAGCCGCTGGAGTCGTCGCAGGTTGGGCTCGTTGTAGTCTTCCGGGCGTGCGCTGCGCACGGCGATGATCACCTGATCGCGCAGGCGGTGAGTCCACCGCTGCAACTGATGCAAGTCATCCGCCGTGGTCTTGGACGACAGGACGAAGCAGACGCCAAACCGGAGGTCGATGACTTCGCCGTCCGTAGGTTGCGAAAACCGGATCCGAAAAGCGCCCACGTCGAGCAGGTCCGTCCGCTGCGGCGCCGCTGGCTCTTCCGCCGCCTCGCCGTGGGCGGGCGGCGCCGAGCCCGAAGCAAGGGTCGCCGTCGGCGCCAGCGCCGTGCTCACCGCCACGATCCCCGCCGCCAATGCTTGCAGACGACCGACGGCCGGCATCCTTCGTTTCGCAGTTCGCATCATCACAGCACCGAGACGTCAATGTTGTCGAGCACGAGCTGCCGCAGCAATCCGTCGCCCAACATCGGTCGGACGGCTTCGGTCATGCGTAGCTTTACGGCGCTCAGTCGCGGATCGGTGAGCTCGTCCGTCGAGCTCGTCCGGATGATGGTAATCAAGGCGTCGTTCAACGCGCCGCGTCGTCGCTGCGCGGCCGCGAGCACCGCGGCCTCATGTTTTGGCGCGGCTTCGGCAAGCAGCTCAAAGCTAACGCCGACCCAGATGGTCCGCGCTGGCGATTCGCCGCTCGCCCTGATGGTCACTGCCGCCGGGACGTCGAACTGGCCCAAGGAGACATAGGCGGCCGCTTCGAGGGGAGCGTCCAGCTCCAGCTCTTCCAAATACGAACCCAGCAGCAACGCCTCGCTGCCGCCGCAGCCTGCGAGCGATGCGCCGAAGACCAGCACGATCAGTACCTTTGCGGCGAGGGCTCTCCGCCGATTCGGCGTCTTCACAGGCTGTGCGCTCAAGGCGTGGACGTCGGGATCGATCAAAACTTCGTCATCAAAATTATAGGCCGACCCCGGCGCGCGCCGCCGGTGCCCTACGCTTGCACCGGGGACGAGGTGCGCGCGGAGCGCCCGTCATGTGTCGTTGGACCAGTTGTGCGAGTCGTAGGGGCCATGCGTTTCGTTGCCTGCCTGCCATCCTGCACCCGCTGGCATGCTGTTCGGGCTGGCGGGTTCGCCCGCGCCGTTGTGGTGGGCCTGGCGGCGTCCGCCACTGGTTGTTTCAACGGCAATTCGCTCCTGGAAGCCAAGCAGGAGGAGACGAATCTCGTCCAACTCGACGAAATCGATCTCGGGGAGTTTCGCCTCACGCTGCCCGGAACGCTGCCCGGCACGAACGGGGGCATTCTGGAGTTTCACGCCTTCGGCCAGGTTGCCAAACGCGACCGGGCGCGCGTGGCCACGATCCTGAAACTCAACGAGCCCGAGTTCCGGTATCGCTCGGTTCTCGCGGTGCGCTTGATGACGGAACAGGACCTCAGCCAACCCGGCCTGAGCCGCCTACGCAACGAGCTGGTGAAATTGGCCAATGCGCCGCTCGAGCACGGCGAAATCAAGAGCATCGGCTTTTACCAGTACGCGTTCGCGCCAGCAGACAAGGTCGCCGCCGCAACGGCAGGCGGCCGCTAGAACTTGACGTTCGCGCTGGGCAGAGCCTGCTGCAGGTCGGCCACGCCCGCCTCGGTGACGTTGGTTCCGGCGAGCGATAGGGACCTGAGCTTTTCTAGCGACTGGAGCTGGGCCAATCCCTCGTCGCCGATCAACGTTCCATCAAGGTTGAGCTCCTGCATAGCGGACATTTTGGCCACGAAGTCCATAGAGGCGTCGTCGCAGAACGTGTTCCACAGGTTGAGCCACTGCAACTTGGGCAAGTCGGCGAGATGCTCGAGCCCAAAGCCGGCGACTTGAGTCTCGCTGAGGTCGAGCTTGAACAGCTCCTTCATGCCCGCCAGATGCGCCAAACCGTCGTCGGCCGCGTACGTGCCGCGGAGGTTGAGCTGCCGCATCTTGGTCATGTCCTTCAGCGCGGCGAGGCCCACGTCGGAAATGGGCACGCGGAGCAGGTTGAGATCGTCCAGCGCGGTCAGGCCGGCAAGCTGTTGAACGCCTTCGTCCGTCAGCTTGGCGTCTTCCAGGTGCAAGCCGCGCAGCTTCGTCGCGCCCGCCAGATGAGCCAATCCTTCGTTGGTGATGGCGGAGCTACGGCATTTGAGGCTGACGAGCGCGGGCAGCTTGTTGACGATTGCCAGAGCATCATTGGAAATGCGGCAGCCGCGCAAATCGAGCAGCCGGAGATTCTGCAGCGCCGCCGCCTCGGCCACGCCAGGATCGGTCACCGAGGTGTACGGCACGCTCAGGTGCGTGAGGTTGGTGAGCGCGGCGAGATTCCTCATGCCCGCGTTGGTCAGCTCGGTGCAGCCGTGCAAATTGAGCATCTTGAGCGCCCCCGCCTCCCTGAGCACGGCGAAGCCATCGTCGCTCACCGGCGTGCCCAGGAGCGACAGGTCGACGAGCTTCGGCAGCGTGGCCACTTTGGCGACTGTGGCGTCGGAAATCCCCGCGCCCCACAGGACCAGCTTCGTAAGATTCTTCTCGGCGACGAGCAGCTCGATGTCATCCTCCGTGGGCGTGCATTTGTCCAGATTAACCTCGACGATCGTTCCCTGGGCGTCCTTTTTCACCGTTCCGCGCAGCTCGGCGACGCGGTCTTCGAGCGAGGCTGCATGGGCGTTTGCTGCGGCAATTGTGAAAATCAGCGCGGGAAGGACCGCAGCCCGCGCGTGGGAGAGGAGGGTCGATGCAATCACGGTGAGAATCCTCGCCAAAATAATCAAACAAAACGCAACGGCGCGTGCCGAAACCCGCAATATTCTACGCGAGCGTCGTTGGGCAGCGCGCGGGGAATGCGCGGGGAATGATGGTGCGGCGATCAATGCCCCCGCGAATCGTGACAATGTCGACAGGCCGCTTCGCAGTGGACACTCTAACCACGGGGGATGCTGCTCGACAATAAGCGGGGGTGCGACCGTCAGGGCAGGCCGCAGAGCGAGGGGTCGAGAAATAGTTTCCCGGGGGCTGAGCCGCCGCGGTTGCTTGTTTCGCGGGGCGCGTTGGGCTAAATTCGGGGTTTGGCTGCGGGCGGTAAAATGTATCCCCGGCCATTCTTCTCCGCTGAGGCGGAACCGATCCGATCTCGTTCTTTGCACGGGGCAATCACAATGGCGTCGCAAAAGCTGAATTCTACGCGTCGAAATTTTCTCAAGCACACGGCTGCGGCCGGCGCCGGCTTCTGGGTGGCGGGCGGCGTGGCCTCCCGGGCTCGCGCACAGGCGAACTCGCAGTTGCAGATCGCCAAAATTGGCGTCAAGGGCAAGGGCGAAAGCGACATGCGGCAAGCCCGTCGGTTCGGCAAGATCTACGCCGTGTGCGACGTCGACCGCACCTTTCTCGAAGGGGCCAGCAATGCGGTGCGGACCGAGAACGCCTTCACCGATTATCGGGAGCTGCTCGACAAGCTGGGCGATCAGATCGACGTCGTGGTGATCTCGACGCCCGATCACACGCACGCCGTCATGGCCGGCAAAGCCATGCGGATGAAGAAGCACGTCTACCTGCAAAAGCCGCTTACTCGCACCATTTGGGAAGCCCACGAACTGGGCCGACTGGCCCGCGAGAACGACGTCGTCACGCAGATGGGCAACCAGTTCACGGCGTTGCCCACCATGCGTCAGGCCGCCGCCCGGATCAAAGCTGGCCAGCTTGGCAAGGTGACGGACGTGTGGGCGTGGACCAACCGCCCCGTGTGGCCGCAGGGCGGCGAGCGTCCCCAGGGCACGCCTGTGCCCGAGACGCTCGATTGGGAATCGTGGATCGGCCCCGCGCCGATGCGCGACTTCGCCGCCGGCGCCTACCACGACTTCGCCTGGCGCGGGTGGTGGGACTTCGGTACCGGCTCGCTGGGCGACATGGCGTGCCACACGTTGAATCTGCCGCACATGGCGCTCGACATGCAGGGTCCGACGTCCTGCGAGGCGACCAGTTCGCCCAACAACCACGACAGCTTCCCAAACAGCTCAAAATTCACCTTCGCAATGCCGGAACGCAATGGCCGCCCGGCGTTCACCCTGCACTGGGCGGACAAGTCGCAGACGCCGCCGGAGGAGCTCTACGCCGAGTTCCTGGCCGGCAAGACCGACGACAAGGGCCAGCCGAAGAAGCTTTCCGAGAGCGGCTGCCTGATCGTGGGCGACAAGTGCACGATGTACGCCGCGGGCGATTACGCCCAGGATGGCATCGAGCTGAGCGGCGGCGTCGAGTGGATCGAGGCCAACTACATCGAGCCGCCAGATGGTCGGGGCGACGTCGAACGCTCGCACGTCACCGAGTTCTATGACGCGATTCACGACCGCAGCAAGCGGACCGAGTCGAACATCCCCGACTACGCCGGCCCGATGCTCCAGACGATCCTGCTGGGCAACTTGGCCCTGTGGAAGGGCGGCAAGATCGAGTGGGACGCCGAGAATCTCAAGGCCAACGACCCCAGCCTCGCCAGCCTCGTGAAGCCGCAGTACCGTGCGGGCTACGAGGTGTAGCGCACGGGCCATCAGCTTTCGGCTATCGGCTGTCGGCCAGAACCCTTGGCCGACAGCCGATTTTTTTTGAGCGTGGTTTGTCTTCTCGTATTTATTCTTGCCGTTGTCTGGCCGACGGCCGAAAGCCGAGAGCCGACAGCCTCTCCTGCCATGTTCGACGACCTGACCGCACTCGCCGCCGAACCCGACCGCCTGCTCGACGAAGCGGCCAAATCGCTGGTCGCCGCCGGCGAGCTGCACCGGCTGTTCGATCTTCGGCTGATGCAGGAGCGGCGGCGCCTGGGGCTGGCGCTCGATCGCCGCACGCCGATCGATGAGATCGAGGAGCCGCTCCGTTCGGAGCTCGAAGCCGCGTACCTGGCGGCGTGCCGCGAGGTGGGCGCGTTGTTTCTCGAAGCCGGTCGCTTGCGCGAGGCGTGGACCTACCTGCGGCCGGCGGGCGATAAGCTCGCCCTCCGCGAGCGAATGGCATGCATGCGGCCTGCCGACGACGAAGTCGACGCATTGATCGAGCTCGCGCTCTTCGAGGCGGTGGACCCCGAGCGAGGCTACGCCTGGCTGTTGGGCCGCCGGGGCACGTGCAACGCGATCACCACGCTCGACGGCATGGCCCCGCAGCTCTCCGTCGCGGAGCTACGCTCCTGCGCGGCGGTGCTGGTGCGGCACGTGTACCAGGAACTGCAGGGCAACCTGCGGGGGCACCTGCACCGGCTGGGCGGCGAGTCGCCCGCCAGCATCTCTGTCGGGGACCTGATCGCGCAGCATCCCGAGCTGCAGTCCCACGGCGATTACCATCTCGACGCCTCGCACCTGGCCAGCACGATGCGCTACGCCCGGCTGCTGACCGATCGTGCTCTGACGGCCAAGGCGCTGGAGCTCGCCGAATACGGCTCGCGTTTGCCGGCCGATTTGCAGTATCCGGGCGAGCCGCCGTTCGAGGAGCTGTATCACGCGAACCGACTGTACCTGAAAGCGATGCTCGGACACGATGTGGACGCGGCGGTCGAGTATTTCGCCGTGCGCGCCATCGCAGCGGGCGATGGCGTTCAACCCGAGGCTGCGGCGGTTGAAGCGTATCTGAATTTGCTGGTTCATGCGGGTCGGACTGCAGATGCGCTGCGGGCATATGGCGAGCTGGTTCCCGCGGGCAGCGAGCTGTCGCGGCTGGCGCCGACGCTGTTGTCGCTCGCCGAGTTGAGCAGCGACTGGGACCGGTACGACGCAATCTGCCGCGAGCGCGGCGATGTCGTCGGATTTGCCGCGGGGCTGTTGCGGCGGGCCGATCGCCGGCCGAGTTAAATACGCCCAGATCATCCCACCGCGACACGTGCGGCGGCGCCGGTGCGCGACGCGAGGCGCTCAGCGCCCTTGCGGAGGACCGCCATGGCGCGGTCGCCCGACGTGCGGTGGTCCTGGCGGGCCCTCGAACCCGCGGCGCCCGGCGTCGCGGCCGCCCGGATCGCGGCCGCCCGGATCATGGCCGACGGGACCGCCAGCGCCGCGCGGGGGACCCGGCTCGTCGTGGCGGTCATCGCGTTCGCCCCGCCGGCCGCGCTGGCCTTCGCCGCGGCGGTCGCGATCGAAGCGGCCGTCCTCGTTGGAGCCAGCGTCCAATCCCTCGCCGCGGCCGCCGGCCTGCCAGATCAGACTGCCGTCGGCGCCCCTCTTCGGCTGGCAGCGAAACATCATCCGTAGGGCCTGCTCCATCTCGTTGGTCGGCAGAGTCAGCAACTGCGCTTGCTCTTCGGGGCTTAGCTCTTCCGAAAAAAAGGTTTCCAGGTCCTGTTGAGTCAATTCGCCCCGGCAGGTCGTGTGTTGCCGAGTCCACGTGAGGAATCGCTCGACTTTTTCGCCCGGCGACAAATTGGCGAATCGGTCTTGCGAGCGCTCCGGCAAAGCCGCAAGCACCGCCGCCAGGAACCAATCGCGATCCCCGGTCTCGGCGAATTGCTCAGCGAGCGCCCGGCGAAAGGGGCCGTACTCCGTCAGGAGCTTGAGCTGTTCGCGATCGTCGTCGCGTCGCGCGTGGCGCGGCAGCGAAGCCAGCAGCCGTCCGAACGACGGACGCAGGGCGTTGAACAGGGCCTTCAGCTCATCGTCGGTCAGCGTGAGCAAGACGTCGTCCCGCATCTCGTCGGCCCATTTGCGGATTTGGGCGATGCGTTCGCCGGCGCCGTCCAGCTCGCGAAGTTCGAATTGCCGCGGCGGCGACAGGCCGCCGAGCCACTGCTGGTACGCCAGCATGGTGCGCTGCAATTGGGTCGAATCCTGGGCGGCGACGATTTCGTCGTGCAAAGCGCGGCGCCGTTCTTGTTCTTCGGCGGACAATTCGAGAAAGCGATTGTATTTGGCTCGCAGGTGGGTGCGTTCGTCGGGGCTGAGCTCGGCGAGCCACTGCTTCCCTGCTTCCGGCGACGCCACGGCCGCGAAGTGGGCCCGGCGGATCGCGAGATCCAGCGGGTCGCCGCTCAGGGCTTGCAGCTCGGGGCCCAGGTCGGCCTGCAACTGGCGAAGGAAGTCCACGTTGCGAAATTGACCGTAGAGATCGACATTATCGATCACCGGCAGATCGGCAAGCAGCGGCGCGTTGGGGTCGTGCCATGCCAATCGGAAGGCAAGGAAACCGAGCGCCGCGGCCACGGCGGCGGCAACGGCCGAGGAGGCCCAGCGACGCCACCGCACCATGGAGGCCGAGCGGTGCTTCAGCTCGTCGTTGGCCGCGTCGATGACCAGGCTCATCGTGGTCCGCGAAAAACGGTCGTCGACGGTGGTCATCGGCAACTCGTCCAGCGCGTGCCAAGCCCGTTCGATGCCCTGCAGCTCCTGGCGAAAGTCCTCGTCGGAGGAAAGCCGCCGCTCGACGCGCGCAGACGCGTCGCTGGAGAGCTCGCCGTCGAGATAGGCGACGATCTCCTCAAGGTCCGCGTCGGGTAGGTTGTAGGGGGCGGGCATGTTGTTTCGGATTGAACCGCCAAGGACGCCAAGGGCGGAGGGGAGCTAACCACGAAGGCACAAAGGCACGAAGAAGATGTGTGAGAACGAAGTCTTCAACCGCAAATCACGCGATTGGAGGAAGGAGGAACCACGAAAATGACGAAGGCACGAAAGAGCCCTTGAGCACGATCGGCATCGATCAAACGACGATGCCTGTTGAGCGAAACGATCCAACCGACTCTTTTTCGTTCCTTTCGTCATTTTCGTGGTTCCCTCCGATTCGCAGTTCCTTCTTTCCAGTCTTTTCACTCCTTCGTGTCTTAGTGCCTTGGTGGTTTGCTTGTCTTGTCTTTTCTCTTTCTTCTCTTACCTTGGCGCTCTTGGCGTCCTTGGCGGTTCCTCTTCCGCATTTCCTAATCGCCGCGGAGGGCGTCGGCTTTAACGCCTTGCTGCAAGTAGGGTTCCAGAATGTTGCGGAGGTTCGCGCGGGCGCGGGTCA
>CAYSFP010000034.1:36903-39154 GCA_964430075.1 uncultured Planctomycetaceae bacterium
GCAGCGATTTCACCGCCGAGGGGCTCATCTGCATCACTTCGGCGATTTCTTCGTAGCTGAGGTGTTCGAATTTGTTGAGCAGCACGGCCTCGCGCTGCCGCTCGTTGAGCGTGGCGACCGCTTGCTTCACCACGTCCCGCAGCTCGCTCTTGTCGAACTGCCGGGCGGGCATGAAGCCGCTGGCATCGACGGCCGCCGAGTCGAGCGGGTTGCCGCCCGATTCGCTCAGGCTCTTGGGCGTGAGGTGCACCTCTTTGCGGCGGGCGAGCGTCCGCTGGGCGTTCGAGGCCACGTTGTGGGCAATCGTGAATAACCAGGTGGAAAACTTCGCGCCCGGCGAGTATCGCTTCCGGGCTCGGTAAATCCGCAAAAACACGTCCTGCGCTAGGTCCTCGGCGTTGTCGCGGCGGCCCGTCAGGTGGGCCAGCAGCGACACGAGCCGATTCTGATAGCGCAGGACCAATTCTTCGAACGCCTCGGCGTCGTCGTCGCGCACGCGGAGCATCAGCCGCACGTCCGGATCGTGGGCCGTGAACCGCTCGACGGTAGAGTCGGTAAATGCCAAGTGATCTGCTGTTGGTTCGAGGGTCGGGCGGCGGTTGCTGGCGCGGTCCCGTTGGAGTTGCCCATGAGGATCGGCCAAGGGCGCCGTCCGCCCCTCAGCCTATGCAACCCCGGGCGAGATTACCAGTTTCTCGGGCGGGGCGCCGGAAGGCTGGGAACTCGCGTTGGATGGGCTAGAACGTGGCGCGCCGGCGGTTGTTCACGGGCTGAGCCGGCGGTTTTTGTCGCGAAACAACGTTTTTTGCGACATAATTCCCGCGGCCCAGGCCGTTGTGGCGGCGCGTCGCGGAGCGCGTTGGACGCGAAAAAGTCGCTGCCAAGGCCATGTGGCAATGAGTTTTGCGTTTGGGATCCCCAAGGGCGTCCATGTTGCCCACTGGGGGGTGCACGGCGGTCAAGGGAGTATTGCCGCATGCGGCGGCTCCGACGGGCGCGCGACAGGCGGCGCCGAAGTCCACCCTAGCGAATGGGCTGGCCTAATTTCAACCTCGAAATTGGAGCCTACACGTGGTGCGATTATGCCGGCGAAGCATGGAGAATCCCGACAGGGTTCCTTCATTCAGCCAGGGGGTTGATCGCAAGGCGATCTACCCCTGGTTATCGGGTTGGCGTCCAAAACAACTCTGAAAGAGTTGGTTCGACGACGGCGCCGTCTGGGGTAGATCGCGGTGCGATCAACCCCCAGGCTATAAGATGCAATCCTTTCAGGATTGTCCCGTGGTTGGTGCGTGAGTGGCAAGGCGACGCCAAATCCGGCCTTACAACAAACTCTCCAGCAGCAACCGGATCTTGCGCACCTCGGCCTTATGGTCGTGGCCTTCCAGCGGGGCCATGTGGATGGTGAGCGCCCGGTTGTAGCCGACCTTTTCAAGCTGCCCGAGCAGCTTGCCGTAGTCGACTTCGCCCTGGCCGACGCGGACGTGCAGCTTGCTCTTGGTCGTGTCGCGCAGCCGCACGTGGAACACGTACGGCATCACCTTCGAGAAGTCGCGGCCCTGGCGGGGGCCGGCGATGTAGTGGCTGGGATCGAGGCACAGGCCCAGCCCCTTCACGTTGTTGCACAGCACGACCGCGGTGTCGGGGTCTTCGCTCATGCAGCCGATCTCGGTGCGCATGGCCACCTGGCAGCCTTCAAGCGACGCAATGCGGACGAGTTCGCGAAGACGCTCAATTTCTTCGTTGAACGGCGTGCCTAGCTCGGCCGCCGGCACCACGAGCGGGACCACGCGGAGCGCCTTGGCCAGCTTGCAGCAGGCGGTGAACTGCTCGTAGTAGCCCGGACCGGTCGCCGACGGCTCGACGGCCAGCGCGGCGATCGTCAGCCGGTGCGTGTCGCGAAAGGCTTCGACGGCGCGGTCGAGGCTTTCGACGGGCAGCGATGGCGAGCACCAGGCCCGCGCGTCGTCGCGAATGGGGAGCTCGACGGCGCTGAATTCGAGGTCGACCAGCGTGGGCAGCACCTCATCCTTGGGCAGGTCGGGAAAACAGTCGGTCGACGCGCAGACAAACACTCGGGGGGGCTCCTTGGCGGGGGTGGCTCGAGAGGCGCGAGCTCCGTCGTGGCTCGAGACGAAGCCGTACTTTACCGGTTGCGCGGGGGAGGGGGCAACAGCGCAGGCGACGCCGGCTGGAGGCCGGGTGCAAGTCGCACTTTTCAGATATTTTGTGATGTGTTCAGTTAGGGGCG
>CAYSFP010000035.1:0-24686 GCA_964430075.1 uncultured Planctomycetaceae bacterium
GTCGGCCACCTCGAGGCTCGACACGTAGATGACGCTGCCCTGCGGCGCCCACGTGTGGCCCGAGGCGTTGACCAAGGCGTCGAGCACCGTCTGCCACGGCTGGCGGTCGAAGGACGCACTGACCGTCACGTCGCCCGAGCCGGCGAACACGATGTTCAGGTTCTGCGTCTCGGCGATCATCGCCACGACTTGCCGCAGCGATCCGTCGCGGACCTGCAGCGAGATGAGCCCGTCCTCGCTTTTGTCGACGGCGACGTTAGGCGCGCCGCGGGCGGGGTTGAACGGCAACAGGACGCTCTGTCCGGTCGCCGACGTTGGCGTCGTAAATGGATTTGAGCGTGCCGGCGGCTGAGCGGACGCGGCGCCTGCCGCCGCCGCATCAAGCGGAGGCGTTACCCCTGCGGCCTGCAGCGCCGCGGAAATGGCCGACTCCAAGGGGTTCGCGGCCGGCGCTTGGGCCGGCGGCAGCCCAGTCGGAACCGTGAGGATGGGGACCTCGACTGGCCGCTGCTGGCCCTGCGCACTCCGCATCGCGAGCACGAGCGTCGCGCAGACCCCGAGCGCCAGCGCCGCCTGGCGCACGACGCGCGGCCATTTCGAGCAACCACATTTACGTGCGAGCATGCTCCCCCCTGAAGCAAGCCGCGATCAATTGGTCGTGCCGGAATCGCCCTCGGGCGGGCTCAGCACGATCCCTGCGGATGAGATGTCGGTGATTCGATACTCGCCCACCATGTCGCCCACGCGGTACTCGTGTGCCCCGATGTGGGCCACGCGCTCGCCGCCGCTGACGAAGATGATGGCGTTTGTCGCCTGCTGCAGATCCTGGATGGTTTGCTCGGTCTCTCGTGCCGTCGCCTCGTCGGCCGCTCGCGGCGGCGCCAGCCACTCGGGTTGTTTCAGCGGATCAAAGCGGACAAGCCGCTCCAACGAAACCTCCGGCCAGTCGTTGTCCGCGGCGAACTCCGCGAACGGACTCGCTTTGGCATCGGAGGGACTGGGGGCGCCGGCCGGATCGGGCGGCGCCTGCGGCGAAACCGCCGCGGCGTCCATCACCGACGGCTCCGGCGCCGCTTCGACGGGTTCGCCGCGAAAGTTCGACGCCAAGACCCACGCCAGCACCACGGCCAGCACCGCCGCCAAGGCCAGCTTGCCGCGGGTGGCGCCCACGAGGTCGCGCTTGCTGCGACTCATAAGGCCCCCCGCTGTTGGTCTTTATCGTGTGGATCGATTTGGTAATACAGTTGAAATGTGACTTGTACGGGATACCCCTCCGATTCCGGCGACTGTGCCATCTGGAGGCGCCGCACGCGGGTCGCCTGGGGAAGTTGGTCAATCGCGGCAAGGTATCGGCAGATGCTGGCAAAGCTGCCGCGGAGCGTGCAATTGACGTCGATCGTCGCGTGATCGTCGTACAGCTCCGCGACGCCGCTTTGACACTGCTCGACCGCAACGTCCAGTTGAGACGCCAGCTCGGTCGACCGTTCCACGAAATCGCCCACAGCGACGTCGGTGGGCAGGCGGTCGCACATCCGTTTCACAACTGCGGTCAATTCCGTTTGCCGCTCGCGCAGCTTCCGGTGTTCGGCGGCGACCTGTTCGCCGCGTGCCACGAGCAGGCGTACGCGATCGGCATGCAGAGCGTGCTCGTCAGCCTCGCTCACCAGCGGCGCGACCACGCCGCGGTAAGTGAGCAGTGCCACGGCGAGCGCGACGGTCGCCCCGATCGCGTGCGCGGCCGCCTGCTTCGACTCGTGGCTTGTTGCCAACTTTTCCCACATGATGCCAAAACCCTCGCGGGACCGCGGCTGCTCAGAATTTGCACTCGATCACATATTTCTTCCGGCTTACGCCCGCTTCTTCGACCGTTTCACTCGAAATGATCTTCACGCCGGCAAGCGGCGGCCGATTCAGGGCGGCGACGAGCCGCGATGCTTCGAAGTGCGGGAGCGTCGACGCCTTGAGCGTGAGTTTGTCGACCGTCTTGTCGCTGCCCGTCGTCGTCGCCCCGCGCTGATTCAACTCGATCTGGTCCAAGTAAACGGCGCCGTCGGTCGCGGCGATCGCATCGCTTACGTGGGCGACGAGCGCGATGGCGGGTCGCTTGCGCGAGAGCTCCAGCGGCAGCTTTTCCCGCTTGATGAATTCCGCCGCATTGGCCGCGAGCACGCGGTTGGCGGCCGCGAGGCGCCGCACCGGCTCGTAGCTTGCTTCGAGGGCGTCGTGCTCGCGGATCAGCTGTCGCCGCTCATGCCACATCCACAGCACGCCCGGCACGGCGAGGAACATCATGGCGCCGATGATCGTGGCCCAACATCGCGACACGCGCGCCGCGGCGGTTCGCAGTCGGGCGCGCTCGGTCATCAGGTTGACGTAGGCAGGCATCACGACTCCCAGGCCAGTGCCGAGGCGGCCAGCGCAGGCGCTAGCAGATACGGCGGCGGCAACAGCGCCTCGTCCGCGCGAACTTCGGCGGGTATGCGCCACAGTTGCACATCCGTGTCGAGCAAGCTCGCGAGCTGCTCCGGCAGGCCGCGCACCGCGGCGCCGCAACCGAACAGGTAAAGCCGCTCGGGCCGCTTGCCGCGCGTCTGCGATTGCCAGTACCCCAGCGTGCGCCGCAGCTCGTGCTCCAACTGGTGGAGCGGCCGGGACAGCGCCTCGGCAATCGCGAGATCGGCGTCGCCCGCGCCGGCGACGGCGAGGCAAAGTTCCTGCGTGGCGAGCAGTCGCTCGGCGTCGCGCATGGGCACGCGCAGCGACGTTTCCAGCGCCGCAAAGGCGCTGGCGAATCCGCAGTCCTTAAGACAACGGGCCATCGCAGGGGTCTGCTCGTGCACCAGGCAGAGCGTGGCGCGGCCGTAGCCCCAATCGAGCGCGGCGACGATGCGCTCGGGGTCGTAGTCGTCGGTCATCGCGACGGCGCGGGCCAGCGCCCACGGCAGCGAGTCGATCGCCCGGCACAGCCAACGGCCGGCGGCAACGTCCCCGCTCACCTGGTCCGACCATGCTTCGGGCACGGTCATCACGTTGACCTTGCCGGCCTGGAGGCCGGCCGGCCACGAGCCGACCACGTGGCCCGCCATCGATTGGTGCAATTCGGCCTCGACCACGGCGTGCAGTCCGCCGTCGCGGGCGGTCGCATCGGCGTCGACTTGAAGCGTTTCGCACAAGGACATCGGCAGCACGACCGCCGCGGAGCGCCCTGCCAGGCCGCCGCACAACGAAGCCGCCGCCTGCAGCTCGTCGGCCGACGGCAGCGGGTTCTCGGCCGTCAGCTCCGCGGGGTTCCAGTGTTCGTATCGCGGCACGATGGCCGCCGCGCGGATGCTGTAGCGTCCGTCGCGGCGCACGACCTGGGCGGCCTTGACGCAAGCGTCGCCGAGGTCGAAGCCAATCCAACCGGCGCTGCGGACAATGAGCTTCATGCCAGGGTTCAGGGTTCAGGGTTCAGGGTTCAGGGTTCAGGAGTCAGGAGGGAGAATAGCCCCCGGCGCAAGCCGGGGGTTGGGAGCTAGAAGGAGCGAGGTTCTCGATGCTGGATGCGGGATATTCCGACTTCCGACCTTGGGCCATCTCAGTGCCCTCCGTTCTGGGCAAACGAGGACAGATCGAAAATGGGCGCCATCACGGCCAGCACGACGACCGCCACCACCAGGCCCATCACGACCGTGATCGCCGGCTCGAGCAGCCGCACGAGCGTGCGCATGCGCGTCTCCGCCTCGTCTTCGTAGTAGGCGCCCAACAGCGCCGCCACTTCTGCCAGATTGCCGGTGCGCTCCGCGGTGACGATCATCTCGCGGGCGGACATCGGCACGATGTCGGCTCGGGCGAGCGGCGGCTCCATGCCATTGCCGTTCACGACCGACTCGATCATTTCCTCCAGCAGCGATTTGTACACGCGATTGCCGATCGCGTGCCGGCACAGCCGCAGCGCTTGCAGCAGCGGCACGCCGCTTTGTAACAGCAGCCCGAGCATGCGGCAGGTGCGGCCGATCAGCAGCGGCCGCGTGACCTGCTGCAAAACGGCGCCGCGGATCAGCAGCGCGTCGAGCGCCAGCCGGCCACGCTCGGTAAAGCGCCACATCACCGCGCCCACGACGGCGCCGATCGCCAGCGTGCCCCAGATCCACCACCGCTCGCGGAGCTCGACCGACGCGGCGAGGAACAGCTTGGTGAGCGCCGGCAGCGGCGTGTCGTACTGCGCAAAGATGTCGGCAAACTTGGGCAAAACGAGCACCACCAGCGTGGCAATCACCGAGCTGGAGATGGCCGTCAGCATCACCGGATAGGACAGCAGGGACTTGATCGAGCGGCGCAGCCGCATTTCGCTCCGCTGCATCTCGGCGAGTTGGTTCAGCACGTCGGCCATCCGGCCGGACGCCTCCGCGGCGGCGACGGTGGCGACGTAGGCGGCGTCGAAGACCTCGGGGTGCTGGCCGAGCGCCTCGGAAAGCGTGTTGCCGCTGTGGACCAGCTCGTTGACGTCGCGCAGCACCGCGGCGAGCTGCGGCCGCTCGCACTGGGCGGCCAGCGACGCGATTGCGGAGGCCAGGTCGACGCCGCTCTTGGTCATGATCGCCAACTGGGCGGTCATGTCGGCCACGTCCTGCTTGCGCACGCGCTTGCGCCGGGCCACGCCCACGCGCACATTGTCGCGGGCCTCCGAGACGTCGACCGCCGCGGCGCGAGCGCGCACCGCCCGCGCCGGCTTCGCCGTTTTTGGGGAAGACATCGCGTTGGCCGGTGGTTTGAGCGTTGCGGACTTCATCGATTTGCAACAAGGCGTTGGACGATTGCTGACCACGAAAAACACGAAAGGTACGAAAACAAGGCTCACGAGGCGGCCATTGCCATTCAGCTCCTCGGCCCGAGTCCCCCTATCAAAGCTTCAAACAAGCGCGGCAAAGCATCCGCTACTCCTCTCCATCAATTTCTCCGCAAGCCGTGAACATTTTGTGGGGAGAAGAGGTTTTTTCCGCAGATGAACGCAGATAGGAATTGTTTTTATCTGCGTTCATCTGCGGATCGATTTCTATCTTTCTTCTCTGTGTCCTCCGTGCCCTCTGTGGTGAATCTTCTCTCCTGCACCGCAAAATTCATCCCGTTTCATCCCGTTGTTTGTCGAGTCCTGAGTTCGCACCCTGTGATCCTGGCCAACGGCCGGGCTGTGATTTTTCGTGCCATTTCGTGATTTTCGTGGTTCCCAACGAATCGCGACGACCTATTCAAAAAACGCCACGCGGGCGACTTCTTCGAGGCTTGTCTCTTCTTGCTCAGCCAACCGCAGTCCGCATTCCAGCAGCGTTTGGTGCCCTTGAGCGATCAGCCACTGGCGGATCGGCTCGATCGACGGATCGCGCGCGATGAGGCTCCGCAGGCTGGCGTCGGTGGGCAACACTTCGTAAATGCCCTTGCGGCCTTGAAACCCCGTGTCGAAGCACTCGCGGCACCCTTCGCCGCGCGAAAAACTTCGCCGCTTGTCTCCCCGGTAGTGGAGCGCTTCGAGGTATTCCGCCGTTGGATAGTGCGTCGTTCGACAGTGCGGGCAAATCGTGCGCACCAGACGCTGGGCCACGACGCCCACCAGTGCGGCCGCCAACTTATAGCTCTCGACGCCCATGTCCATCAGCCGCAGCACGGCGCCGGCGCTGTCGTTGGTGTGCAGCGTGCTGAGGACGAGGTGGCCGGTGAGCGCCGCCTGTACGGCCACTTGCGCGGTTTCCGGATCGCGGATTTCGCCGACCATGATCACGTCCGGGTCCTGCCGCAGGATCGATCGCAGGGCGCCGGCGAAGCTCACGCCGCGCACCTGCTCGACCTGCACCTGGTTGACCAGCTCGATCTGGTATTCCACCGGGTCTTCCACCGTGACGATGTTGCGGTGGACGCTCTTGATCAGCTCGAGCGCCGAATACAGCGTGGTCGTCTTGCCGCTGCCGGTGGGGCCGGTGACCAACACGAGGCCATAGGGCTTGCGCAGCAGGTCCTTCACCACGGTGAGCACGCCCGGCGGCATGCCAAGTCGATCGAGATCGAACGTCAGCCGCTGCTTGTCCAGCACGCGCATCACGACCTTTTCGCCCAGCACCGTGGGCAGCGTCGAAATGCGGAGGTCGACCTCCTTGTTGTCGGCCACCACCTGGCAGCGCCCGTCCTGCGGCACGCGGTGCTCGGCGATGTCCATCTTGCCCATGACCTTGATGCGCGAAACGATCGCCGGATAAATGTCCCGCCGCGGCCGCAGCACCTCGACCAGTTGCCCGTCGACGCGGTAACGCACGGTGGCGAACTTGCGGCCCGGTTCGATATGGATGTCGCTGGCATTTTTCCGCACGGCCTGCAGCACGAGGTAGTTCACTAGGTTGATGACGGGGCTGCCTTCGACGAGCTGGTGCACCGACGCGATGTCGACGTCCGCGTCGGCCCGCAGCTCGAGCGCCGATTCATCGAGATCGGCGGTCACGGCGTCGACGTGGAAATCGTCCTCGTACGCGCGGCGCATCATCTTTTCGATGGCGGCCTTGAACGCGAACGCGGGCCGCACGGTCAGGCCCGTCTGCCGCTCGATGCGGTCGATTCGCTCCAGATCGAGCGGGTCGTCGGTAACGACCGTCAGCTCGTCGCGGACACGAAACAAGGCAATCACGCCCAGCCGCTCGGCGAACTGCCGCGGCAGCAGCCTCACGGCTTGGGGATCGAGCAACCCCTCGCGCAGTCGGACCGCCGGCACGCCGAGCTGCGACTCGATGTAGGGCAGCAGCTCGTCTTCGGTGATAAAGCCCAGCTCCAGCAGCGTTTCGCCCAGCCGCTCGCCGCTTTGCTCCTGGCGCGAGAGCGCGGCTTCCAGCTCGTCGGGAGCAATCAGATTGGCGACCACCAGGCGCTGCCCCAACGGGCTGCGCGCCGGCGGCGCCGATCGCGAGAGGCGCGGTCGCTCGGTGCTGGGATCGGCCAGTGTGGTCATCGTACGCTACTCGGCAAAGCTCGTGACTGCGGGCTTCACTTGGGAATGAATCTCGAATCGTTCGCCCACGCCGGTGACGCGGAGGATGTCGCTGCACAGCGGATTCGCGGCCGCCAGCTTCATGGCGCCGCCGCGATGCTCGATCCGCTCGCCGAGCTCGACGAGGGCTTCCAGACCCCCGCTGTCGATCAGCGGGACGTTCTGCATATCCACGACCAGCATGGGCCGGCCGGCGCCGAGACCGGTCAACACCGAGCTCATGAACGGCGGGCATTGATCCGATGTGAGCGGCGACTGCACGCGCACCACGCAAACGGCGCCTTGTTTCTCCACGGGGAACATCACGTGCCTCGGCTACGTTTCTTGGGGCTACGGAGCGTCGCCCTCCAGCGGCAACAGCACCGTGAACGTGCTGCCCTGGTTCAAGACGCTTTCCACGGTCAACTCGCCGCCGTGCATCCGCACCACTTCGAGCGCAAGCGGCAGGCCCAGGCCCGAGCCCACTTCGGCCTGCACGCGCGGGTCGTCGCTGCGGAAGAATTTTTCAAACAGCTTGGGCAACTCGTCCTCCGCGATGCCGAAGCCGGTGTCCTCGACCGCAATTCGCAGGCCCCCGTCTTCGCACTTCACCTTCAGCGACACGCGGCCGCCCTCGGGCGTGTACTTGGCCGCGTTGCCCAGAATGTTCACCAGCACCGCGACGATCTTGTCCTTGTCCAGCCGCAGCTCGGGCAGCTTGGGGGCCAGCGCGGTTTGAAACTCGATCGACTTCTGCCGCATCTGCGGCTCGACTTTTGCCAGCACTTCGGCAATCATCCGCTCGGTTTCAACTTTTTGCCGGTCGATCGTCAATGCGCCGACCTCGATGCTGCTGATGCTCAACAGGTCGTCAATAAATCGCGCCAGACGCGTCACTTCGCTGTTGATGATGTTGCAGAAACTCTTTTGCAGCTCGACGTCGATCTCGTCCGCCGTGGCCAGCGTTTCCGCGTACGCCTTGATGTTCGTCAGCGGCGTGCGGAGCTCGTGCGTGGCGGTGTCGATGAACCGGTCGCGGCTGCGCTCGGCGAGCTTTTGCTGCGTCACGTCGCGGAGCGACCAGACGTGACGGCGAGCGTCGCCTTCTCCCAGCGGCAACCGTGCGACTCGCAGCACGCGCTGGACGTCCTCGTCGTGATGCGCGACTTCGCAAACCACCGAACGCCTGCGGGCCGCGGGCGACAGCAATTCTCCACAGTCCGCATCGTTCGCGAACTGCAGCAGCCGGTCTTCGAGCGAGGCTCCGGCCCACGCAGACGAATCCTCATCGGCCGCCAGCAGCGCCGCAACGGCCTGATTGGCGAACTCGACTCGACCGGCGGCGTCGGTCACGACGACGCCCTCGCTCAGGCGCTGCAAGGTCGCCTCGAACATCGCCTCGCTGCGCACGGCGGCGGCCGCTTCGATCGTGCTGGCCTCGTGACCTTGCTCCGAGCGCCGCTTGAAGTGATCCATCGCGTCGACAATGCGATTCCATCCGAGGCCAACCGCATCGCGGGCGCGGACGGCCGACATTTCGAGTTCATGCCCCGGCGGAGTATGGGCAGCGGCCTGCAATTGCTCCTCGACGGCGGCGATTGGCGCCGTAATGCGACCCACGATCCACGCGCCAAGCAGCACCAGCGCCAGCGGCGCCAAAACGGCCAGCGGCGCGAGTTCCGAAGCGACCCGCGCGGTCGACCACCACGAGGGCTGATCGACGGCCATCCGCAGCTCGCCGAGATGCCGCGCGCCCGAGCTAAGCGGACGGCGATACTCGTGAACCGTCGTGCCAGCGGGCGACAGATAAGCCAGGCGCGTCGCGGCGTCCAGCTTGGTACGCCCCCCGGAGGGCTCCTCCGGCGACTTGCCGACACGTTCCGGCCTCGTATGGGCGATGATTTTTCCGTCGAAGCCAAGGACCGCACACCACGAGGCGCGGCACTCGGTTCGCAAATCGGCGAGGATGCGGTCCATCGCGATGGCCTGATCGCGCTGAAGCTGGATTTCCAGCAGGGCGGCCACGCCGTCGATCCGCGTCAAACAGACGGAGCTCGACCGCTCGTCGGTCACCGCCCGGGCGATCACCAGCGCGCCCGCGGTCAGCCAGCAGATGCCGGCAACGCTGAACAGGAGATAGTACGCGACAATCTTGCGCGACAGGCCCAAATTGGCACGACGGGCGAACATGGCTTGCGGCAAGCGATTCTCACGGCGCACCAAGCAACGAGCTTAAACGGCGACCCCGAGCAATTGGCAGGCAGTCTCCACGACCGCCGAGGGACTGAACGGCTTGGGAAACACGGCGTCGATGTCCAGCTCCTGCTGGATCCGCGGCAGTTCGAGCTCCAGGCCTTTGGCCGTGAGCAGAATGATCGGCGTCTCGGCATACTCGGGCAGCGCCCGCAGCCGCTGCAGAAACTCGAGCCCGGTCATTTCGGGCATCTGCTGGTCGGAAATCACGATGTCGAAACGCTCATTCGTCACGCGATCGAGCGCCAGGCGTCCGTTGCCGGCAATCGACGTGTCGAATCCCGCGCGGCTCATGGCGAACTGCGTGACGCGCGCCAGCGCCACGTTGTCGTCCACGATCAGCGCCTTGCCGAGCTTGGGTTGATCTGATGGATTCATGTCGCGATTCTCGCAAATGTCTCTGTCTCAGAAAGTCGAATACGCGGGCCCGGAACTGGACGCCGTCGTGCAGTTGCAGATGAACTCGCCGGTCGTGGCGTTGTACATCCAGCCCTCGCTGTTGTCGGCGACGAGCGGCGCGTCCTCGGACGGCTTGATGTCGGCGTCCTTCGTGCCCACGGGGCTCGTGGGAAACGTGCGGATGTAATCCTTCAACAGCAGCTTGAAGTCGGCGCCGGTCGCCGTGCATGCGGGCGGCTGGCCATGCTTGGCCGTGTACAGCTCGATCGCGTCGCGCACGACCGACAAGGTTTGCTTGATACCGTTGTCCGTGGCCGTGCCTGAGGTGCTCAACAGCTTGGGCGCGGCCACTCCGGCCAAAATGCCCAGGATCATAATGACGACCACCAATTCGATCAGCGTGAAGCCACTTCGGCGTACCATGGCGCCATCCCCTTCTACGGTTGGAATCAGATAACGCGGTTAGGAATCTTGCGTCGTTCGCTCGTCGCTGCGCCGCGCCGGGCGGCGGCCGCTTGACGTTGCGGTCGCAAGCCGTCCCCCTAGAAGTGTGGGGCGCGTTTGCGCACCTCGCCAACCCGGCGAGGGCGATTCGTGGTTAGCCGCAAGGCTGTTCTCGCCGCGCGGCGGTAAAACCGTTCCAGGCCGCGTCATTGGCGCTTGCGGAGCGGCTCATCGCACGCCTCCCCCCCATAACCTAGTGTTGAAACGCGGCCCGTCGTGCGCTTCCTTGCAGGATGAGCCTTGGCGGGCCGTTCGCCCTGGAGAGGAGTAGCGTTGTGACTCTCGAACTCGCACCGGCGCCCCTGGCGCCCGTCGCACAAGAAAGTCTCGAAGCGCTCGCGGCGGCGCTGGACCGGCCGGTCAGCGCGTGGGTCCGCGACGACGCCTACTGGAGCTGTGCGCTGGAATCCGGCGACGCCGCCCATGATCTTTCGGCGCCGCTGGTGGAGTTGCTCGACGCGGTCAGCGCCGACTTGCGGCCCGCGACAGCGCCGATCGGCGATGCCGGGGCGCTCCTTGCCGCGCCCATCGTCGACGCCGCCGGAGCACTCGCCGCGGTTGCCGTGGCCACGGTCGACGCCCTGGTCGCGCCGCTGTCCGTCCGACTGGCTCACGCCGTGCTGCGCGACCGTGCGCAGCAACAGGAAGTCGAGTGGCTTCGCGAAGAGAACTACGTGTTCTCGCACCAGGTGACCGACGACTTCGAAGAGCTCACCTTTCTTCGCCACATGGCGACGCGACTGGTCATTAGCGATACCTCCCTCGACATCGGATCGATCGTCGAGCAGACCATCGCCGAGCTCCGTGAGATGATCGGGGCCGAAGCCGTGTTCTTTGTGCGTTCGACATCGGCTGGCGAGCTTCGATTGGTTCAAAGTTGCCCGGCCAAGCCGGATAAGGAAGCGCCTGTCGACCCCGACGCCGTGATGCGCGTCGCGCGGCAGCATCGCGATCGCGCCCAGACGAGTCCTTGCGTGCGCAACGATCTCGCGGCCGGCGAGGCCTCGGGAGGCGTTCGCCAGTTTCTCATGGCGCCCATCAGCGTGGGGGACCGTCACTTTGGCTGGTTTGTCGCGGTGAACCGCACGAACTTTGGCCGCCGGTGGACGCCCAGCCCGCTGTTGCAGCTCGGCGCGGACGAATTCGGCACATGGGAAGCGTCGCTGCTTAGCACGGCGGCCACGCTACTGGCCTCGCACGCCAGTAATCTCGATCTGCTCCGCGAGAAGGAGCGGCTGCTGATCAGCACCGTGCGATCGCTGGTGACGGCCCTCGACGCCAAGGACGCCTACACCCGCGGCCACAGCGAGCGCGTCGCCCTGTTCTCGCAGCGGATTGCCGAGCAGATGAACTACGACGCCGCGGCCGCCGAACGGATCTATCTGTCCGGTCTGCTGCACGACGTGGGCAAAATCGGCGTCAGCGACGCCACATTGCGAAAGCCCGGCAAGCTCACGCCCGAGGAGTTCGCCGAAATCAAACGCCATCCGGACGAGGGCTGGGCGATCCTCCGTAACCTGGACCAGCTCAATTACGTCCTGCCCGCCGTGCTGCATCATCACGAATCGGTGCGCGGCGGCGGGTATCCGGACGGATTGGCGGGCGACCAGATTCCGCTGGACGCGCGCATCATGGCCGTGGCCGACGCCTACGACGCGATGACGAGCGATCGCGCCTACCGCTGCGGCATGCCGCACGACACGGCAATCGAGATCCTTCGCGACGGCGCGGGCTCCCAGTGGGACGCCAACGTGGTCGACGCTTTCATGGCGGCCATCGACGATATCATTTCGATCCGTTACGGCTACAGCCAAGCGGATCGTCCCGTCCGGAATGGCTCGGCGCTGGCGCCGTCGTGCCAGGCGCCGGACTGATTGGCGAGGAGGCGCTTTGTGCCCCATCGATGGACCTTGCAAACAGGCGCGCGAAACCGTCGCGACGGCTTTACGCTCGTCGAACTGGTGATCGTGATCCTGATTATCGGCGTCCTGGCCGCGACGGCGGCGCCCCGATTCGGCGCGGCGCTCGAGGCCGCTCGGGCCGACGCCGCCGCGAGCCGCGTCGCCGCGGACATTCGCCTGCTGCAGCAGCATGCGCGCAAGACCAGTACCGTGCAGTCGTTTACGTTCGACGCGGCGGCCAACGCCTATGAAGCTCCAGGGCTCCCACGTCCCGGGCGACGCACCGGAATCTACCAGGTAAACTTGCAAACGGAGCACGGCGCCGACGTCGCCGCGGTGAGTTTCAATTCGAATCCAACGCTCCAGATTGGCATCGCAGGGCAGCCGGTGCACGGCGGGTCGATCACGCTGAACGTCGGCGCACGAACTCGCCAGGTGGCCATCGACGAGGCAGGCCATGTCACGATCACCGCGCTGTGAGGCCCGCGGCGGCTACACGCTGGTCGAATTGCTCATGTCGATGGCCGCGGCCACGATCCTCATGGCCGGGCTGACGGGTGCGCTGTCGATCGCCGTCCGCAGCCTCCGGGTCGACACACTGGCGCGGGACGAGAGCCGCGGCGCCGCAATCCTGGCCCAAATCACCAGCGACCTCCGCACTGCGACCGACGTCGTCTACGACGGCGCAAGCATTATGTTCACCAACGTCGACGGCAAAAAAGTCGAGTACCGTTGGGACGGCTCGCCCGGCAACCCCGCCCCGCTGGAGCAGCGATTCGATGAAACCAATGGCGGCGCATGGATCGAAATCCTCCCGCGCGTGGAGAATTTCGCGCTCTCATCACCTCCATAGAAAGCGGCTTTTTTCGCGTCTCGGAGAGACGCGTCCACGTGGCCGAGTCTCTCCGAGACTCGAAACAAGGGGCTCATGAACACCCCATGAACCGCTGCTCTTTCCCAACCGCCCGCGCAAACCGCCTTCGCTCCCCGCGCCGCGGCTTCGGCATGGCCGAGGTGCTCGTTGCTGCGACGCTGGTGGCGGTGGTCGTCGTGGGCGCCCTCAATGCCGTCGGCATGGCGCTGCGCGCGCAGCGCGCCAACGCCGAGCGCTCGATCCGCTTCGCCCTCGCCCAGGAAATCATGGCCGCGCAGTTGGCCAAACCGTACAGCGAGCTCAAAACGCTCAACCCCGGCTACATCGATCACACGGACTATGCGAACTGGGGCTATCTAATTAGCGTTGACGAAGTGGATGCCCAGTCGGACGCGTTACCAACGTCGCCCCTCGGCCTCGCTCGCCTAAAACGCGTAAAAGTTACGGTTTCCACACCGCCGAATCACGTCGACACGACGATGCTCACTGCGTTGCGGTCCGACAACGTACCGCCGGCAATGCCGCTGGCGATCGAGCTCCGCGTCGGCGACCGCAGCGACGGGCGCGACGATCGTTCCCAGTTCACCGCCGCCGTGCTGCTCAATGCCAATTAATCGCCCATCCGCCGCCCGTCCGCGTCGCGGCACGATTTATGTCGCCGTGCTGGGCGTGTCGATGATCGTGAGCATCCTCGCGCTGGCGGCGATGCATCTGTCGCTCGCCGAGACCCGCTCGCTCGCCGGCGGCGAGGACATGGCGCGTGCTCAGTTGCTGGCCCAGTCCGCGGTCGAGCTGGCCGTCAAACGCATCAACGCCAATCCCACCGCTTGGCGCCAGTCCTATGTCAGCGGCGTGCAGGTTCCCGACGACGGTTGGATCCCCCTCGGACAAGGCGGCATGCGGTTCATGCTGGTCGATCCGGACGACTACGACCTGGCCAACGGCGGCAATGACGTGATCATCTGGGGCCTGGGCAGTTTCAACGGCGCCCTGCAGTGCCTCTCCGTCGCGGCCACGGCCGACGGCAGCGGCGGCGTCCTCCAACCCGGAACCTGGACCCGCCAGGCGGCGCCGTAACGCTCCAAAGTAGCCCTCTCGCTCCACGAGAGGCGCCTTCGTCTCGCGGAGCGAGACGACTACAATCGTGCTGCGTCCCGATCCTCCTCCAACGCCTGTCTTCTTCCCCTTGGTGCGCCGCCGGAAACGAGCGCCGCCCTCCCCTTGCGGCCTTTTCGACCTTGCTCCCAACAGGGAACTCTCCCGATGCTGAACCACGCCCCCCGCCTGCTCGCAGCTTTGCTCATCCTCGCCGCCGCCGCAACCGCACCTGCCAACGACTGGGAAGACCCCGAAGTCATCGGCCGCAACAAGCTCGACGCCGTCGCCACGTTCTACCGCTTCGACACGCGCGACGCCGCGCTCGCAGGCACGCGCACCAACTCGCCGCACATGAAGCTCCTGGGCGGCACGTGGAAGTTCCACTGGGTCCGCACGCCGGAAGAACGGCCGCTCGACTTCTTCAAAGAGGACTTCGACCTCTCCGAATGGCACGACATCCAGGTCCCCTCGAACTGGGAGCGCCAGGGCTTCGGCCAGCCCATCTACACGAACATCACGTATCCGTTCGACAAGAACCCGCCGCTGATCGCCGGCCCCAACGGCAACCCCGTCGGCTCCTACCGCACCACGTTCACCGTGCCCGCCGAGTGGGCCGGCCGCCGCGTCCATCTGCACTTCGACGGCGTCGAGTCCGCCATGTACGTGTGGGTCAACGGCCAGGAAGTCGGCTACAGCGAGGACAGCCGCTCGCCGGCCGTGTTCGACCTTACCGACAAACTACGGGACGGCGACAACACACTCGCCGTGCAGGTCTTCCGCTGGTGCGACGGCTCGTACCTCGAGGACCAGGACTTCTGGCGCCTCAGCGGCATCTTCCGCGACGTCTCGCTCCGCTCCATCCCCCAGGCCGGGCTGTACGACTTCGAGGTGAAAACCGACCTCGACGAGCAGTACGAGGACGCCGTGCTCGAAGTGGAAGTCACCGTCGCCAACGCCGCCGACAACCAGGAAAAACTCGCCGTCGCGCTCGAGCTGCTCGACGCCGAGGGCAAAACAATTGCCGCAGCCGTCTCCGCACCGCTCGAAATCACCGAGCAAGGCCGCGCCGCCGGCACGCTTCGCGCGGAAATCGAAAACCCCGCCAAGTGGACCGCCGAAACCCCCAACCTCCACCGTCTCTTGCTCACCGTGAAAGACGACCAGGGCGCCGTGATCGAAGTGATCCCCTGGAACGTCGGCTTCCGCGAAGTCGAAATCAAAAACGCCCAGCTCTGCGTCAACGGCCAGCCGCTGCGCATCTGCGGCGTCAACCGCCACGAGCACGACCCCGTCACCGGCCACACGCTCTCGACCGAGTCGATGATCCAGGACATCCGCCTCATGAAGCAGCACAACGTCAACACGGTCCGCACCAGCCATTACCCCAACGACCCGCGCTGGTACGAGCTATGCGACGAGTACGGCCTGTACGTCATCGACGAAGCGAACATCGAATCCCACGGCATGGGCTACGGCGACGAGTCGCTGGCCAAGGACCCCAAGTGGGGCAAGGCCCATCTCGATCGCACGATCCGCATGGTCGAACGCGACAAGAACCACGCCTCGATCATCGTCTGGTCGCTGGGGAACGAAGCGGGCAACGGCGTCAACTTTTACGCCGCCTACGACTGGATCAAGCAGCGCGACCCCTCGCGCCCCGTCCAGTACGAGCAGGCCGGCTGGCGCGACCGCAACACCGACATCCGCTGCCCGATGTACGCCCGCATCGAGGAGATCGTCAATTTCGCCCGCCGCGACCCCGATCGTCCGCTCATTCTCTGCGAATACCAGCATGCCATGGGCAACAGTTGCGGCAACTTCCAGGACTACTGGGACGCCATCGACGCCTGGCCCCAGCTCCAGGGCGGCTGCGTCTGGGAATGGGTCGAGCACGGCCTGCTCGAAACCGACGACCAGGGTCGGCCGTACTGGGCCTACGGCGGCGATTTCGGCGACCAGCCCAACGACGGCAACTTCTGCCTCGACGGGCTGGTGCGGCCCGACCGTACGCCGAATCCGTCGCTCTTGGAATTGAAGTACGCCTATCAGCCGGTCAAGACTTCTGCAGTCGACCTGCACCGGGGGCTGCTTCGCATCCAGAACAAGTACGCCTTCAACTCGCTGCTGCTGTTGCAGACTTCCTGGCGGATTGAAGAGGACGGCGTCCCGATCGCCGAGGGGGAACTCGACGATGGCGACATCGAGGCGGGCGACGACGTCACGGTAGCAGTTGCGCTGCCGCTCCTAAAAATCCAACCTGGTCGGGAGTACTTTCTCACAGTGACGTATGCCCTGAGAAACAATCTGCCGTGGGCCGACAAGGGACATGTCGTTGCGCGCGAACAATTTCGATTGCCATTTGGGTCGCCCCTTGCGGCCAGGTCGGGCGAGCCGGCCGACGCGGGGCCGCTTAATTCTGACGAGACGGCCCGCACGTTTTCCAACGACCATTTTGCTGTGACGTGTGACGAATCCGGGGCACTGTCATCGCTGAAGTTTCACGGGCGCGAGTACATCGCGTCGCCCCTCGCCGCCAACTTTTGGCGCGTACCTACGGACAATGACAAGGGAAACCAAATGCCGCGCCGTCTGGGCGCGTGGAAAGCGGCTCGGGCCGAGGCGAACGTCGCGTGGGCAGAAGCGGTCGAACTCGATAACGGGAGCGGACTGTTCTCATTCTCCAAGGACCTTCCCGCCGGGAATTCGTCGTTGGGCGTCGAATACCTGATCGACCCCCGTGGTTGGGTCGAAGTAACGATGACGCTCCGGCCCGATCCGACTCGCCCCGAGCTCCCCCGCTTCGGCATGCAGCTCGCCGTCCCCGGCGAGTTGAAAAACATCACTTGGTTCGGCCGCGGGCCGCACGAAAACTACGTCGACCGCAAGGCCAGCGCCTTCGTCTCCCGCTACCAGTCCTCGCTCGACGACTTCTGGCACAACTACACCCGCCCGCAGGAAAACGGCAACCGCACCGACGTCCGCTGGATCCTGCTGGCCGACGACGCCGGCGCCGGCCTGCTCGCCGTCGGTCAGCCGTATCTCAGCACGAGCGCCTGGCCCTACACGATGGACGACCTCGCCGCCGCGCGCCACGCCAACGAGCTGCCCCGCCGCGACGCGATCACCTGGAACCTCGACGGCGCCCAGATGGGCGTCGCCGGCGACGACTCCTGGGGCGCCCAACCCCACCCGCAGTACACGCTGCCGGCCGTCCCCCGCAGCTACTCGTTCATCCTGCGGCCCTACGAACCCTCCATGGGCGACCCCGGCGACGTCGCCCGCGAAACGCTGCCGTAGTACAGTGAGAACTGTCTCTCGCCAAGGCGCGAAGGCGCAAAGGGCGGAACGCAAAGAAGATCTTTGCAATGCTTTGCGTCTTGCTTGGCGCCTTCGCGCCTTTGCGAGAGACTATCCCAGTCAGGCGCAATGTCCCGACGGAGGTTGAGCGATGGCAACGCCCGTGCATTCGTGCGTCGTATTGGCAGGATTCGCATCCTTGGCGGCCGCGGGCTGTACCGAGACCAATGCCGACTTCGTGAAAGCGACCGTCACGAGGCACTTTACCCTTGACAGAGACCGGACTCGTCAACTGGATCTCGACGAGCCCGTCACGACCGTCCTCACGCAGCCATCGCAAATCAAAGAACTGCAGGCGTTCTTCCCCAGCGTTGGACATGGCCGCCAGGCGGATGGAGCCGGCGGGTGGACGGCGCTGGCACCAATCGAGTTCGAGGATCGCGACGGAAAAGTGACGAGGGTGACGTTCGACCCCGGCTTCGAAGACTGGTCGGAAGGCCGCGGCGATTGGCCCCTCTCGAACCCCGACGCACTTTACGAATTTCTCGCGCAACTTCAGCCATAGTGCTTTGCGCCAGGGAATCGCATCCCGCCAGGGATGCCAGCAGGCAGCCGGCTTGCAGGGCTCCGGAATTGTCTCTCGCCAAGGCGCGAAGGCGTAAAGGGCGGAACGCAAAGAAGATCTTTGCAATGCTTTGCGTCTTCCTTTGCGCCTTCGCGCCTTGGCGAGAGTCCAAGATTATTGTTGAAACCAGGCCAGGCTTTCGCGTAGATTCGAATGTGTACAAATGAACAAAATCACGCGTCCGTAACATCGCGCGCACCGTCGCCGCGTCCCCCAGGCCGCTTACCCATCATGAAGTCCCCGGGGAAATGCGCCCGCCATCCAACGACGCTCACCGCGACAAAACCATGCCTCCCAGCGACATAAAGAGAAGCATTTCTCCCGAGAATTGCCGAGCGAACCAGCCGAATTATGTCGCCAAAAACGTGTTCGTGAGACCATCGCGTCCCATCGGGGTTTCATCACGTGCAGCACGTGCACGACTTACGCCCACTTGACCGAGTTGCCCCGCGGCGCGCCGCTTTGGTACGATGCCCGCCAAACCCGCCCCGGAGTGGCCGCCCCTTCCGGCCTCAGACCTTCAAGAGTTCCCCAATATGACCCTGCTACGCTCCGCTGCGCTCACGCTGATTGCCGTCGCTTGCCTCGCTCCCACCGCCCCGGCCCACGATTGGCCCCAGTGGCGCGGCCCCAACCGCGATGACAAGTCGACCGAGACCGGCCTGCTGAAATCCTGGCCCGAAGGCGGACCCCCGCGCGTCTGGATGTACGAAGATTGCGGCAAAGGTTACGGGGGACCCGCGATCGTCGGCGACGTGCTGTTTATCATCGGCACGCGCGACGACCAGGAAGTGCTGTTGGCCATCAACGCGACCAGCGGCCAGGAAATCTGGGTGGCCCCGATTGGCGAGATTTATCCCAACGACTGGGGCGACGGCGCCCGCAGCACGCCGACCGTCGACGGCGAGTTGGTCTATGCGCTGGGCGGCAAGGGCGACCTCCTGTGCGCCAAAGCCACGTCCGGCGAAGTCGTGTGGAACAAGTCGCTGCTCGACCTGGGCGGGGGCATTCCCAACTGGGGCTACTCCGAGTCGCCCGCGATTTACAAAAATCTCATCCTCTGCACGCCCGGCGGCGAGCAGGGCGCCCTGGCCGCTCTCGATAAATCGACCGGCAACGTCGTGTGGCAGCAGAGCGAAGTTCAACCCGGCGCCCATTACTCGTCGATCGTGCTCACCTCGCATCGCGGCCATGACGAGGCGGTGCAACTCCTGCACGATCAGGTCGTCGGCTTCGATCCCGCGACGGGCGAGATCTTTTGGAGCGAGCCCTGGCCGAAACCCATCGCGGCCATTCCCACGCCGATCGTCAGCGAGAACAAGGTGTTCGCCAGCAGCGGCTACGGCGTGGGCTGCAAGCTCATCCGCGTCGGCCCCGATCACCAAATCGAAGTGGTTTACGACAACAAGATCATGAAAAACAAGCTTGGCGGCGCCGTGCTGCTCGACGGCTACATTTACGGCCACTCCGACGGCGTCGGCTGGGTGTGCCAGGACTTCGAAACCGGCGAGCAAGCGTGGCGTGAACGCGACGTGATGGAAATGGGTTCCGTCACGTTTGCCGACGGCCGCCTGTATTGCCTGGGCGAAGAAACGGGCGACGTCGCCCTGGTCGAGCCCTCGCCCGAGGGGTGGAAGGAGCACGGGCGCTTCAAATTGGCTCCGCAAACCGAGATTCGCGCCGACCGCGGCCGCATCTGGACGCACCCGGTGGTTTGCAACGGGATGCTGTATCTGCGCGACCAGAACCTCGTGTACTGCTACGACGTCCGCGACCAGAGCGTGGCGCAAACAGACGGCAACTGAGCGACGACGCTCGCATGAACGCCCATCGATGCGCCTCCCCTCATAGCCGCGAAGCGACGCTTCGCAGGGGCGCACCGCGCAGCATACCACTGCCAAGCCCCGTCCCCAACGCACCGCCCCAGCGAGCCGTAGGCTCGCGGCTATTTACACCTTGCGCATCGAGTGAATTCCTTGGCATCGAGGATCACGATCCATCACTTGCCGCCGTTCCCCGCCTCCCCTGCGTCTTCCGGCGCGGGCCTAGTTTTCGTTGCCTTCGTGTCCTCCAGCACCGGCCGCAGCACGAGCCGCACGGGCGTGCCCGGTTCGGGGATCTGCTCGGTGTTGGCTTCGAACAACAGCCCCTCGTTGGCCTGCGTGCTTTCGATCGGCACGTCGAGCGTGGCGGTGGTGAAGTTCGCGAGGCAAATGAAGTCGCCGCTCTCGGCCATGTAATACCGCTTCCCCGTTTTTTCGTCCGTCCAAAAACCGCTGCCGCCAAACACCCATGGTTGCTCCATCAGTTCTTTCGTCTTCGCGTTGCGGACCATGTCCTGGGCGCGTCGCGTTTGCCACTCTCCCTCCGCGTTGAGCCAGCGGACTTCGATCTCGATCTCCGTTCCCGTGGGCGGGACGAACTCGGGTTTGTAGCGCACCGGATGCCCCTCGACCGCTCCGACGGCCAACAGCGCCGCGTGCACGGTGGCTGCCCGCGTGTCGACCGCCACGACGGATTCGTGCTCCTTCGTGCCGACGGGACACGCAAACATCTCCAGATAGCCTTCGTTCATGGCGATGTATCCGTCCACCAGCACTTCATGCCGCTCGGCGTCGATCCACACGCGATCGGGCTCGGGCATGGCCTTGGCGCCCTCGGGGGCCGGCAGTTTCGGCGCTTCCTCGGCGGCCTCGGCGGCCGACGGCGGCGGCCCGATCGGTTGAGAACATGCCGCCGCCGCGAAATGGAAAAAGCCGATGATCCCCAGCGCCGTCGTTGCCGCTCGTCGTGCTTCGTGCCGCATTTTCATGGCCCGCTCCTGGAATTTGCGCACGCGGTGTGCCTCCGCGACGTGCAGAATCCCTTGATTATAGGCGTGAACGCGCGACGCCGCCCGGCCTTGCTACGAAATTGCTGCTCACCCCGTGAATCGACCGTCGGAACCCTCTACAATGCTCGCCTACTTCGACGCGTCGCACACGGACCGAGAGTGCCCGGCGGACGCATAGAGTATGCCGATCTTACGCACGCAGTCTGCAGGATGCACGCAAGTGCAAGCCGCCATGGCCACGATTCTCGACTCCAACGACGAGTCCCTGATCCGCAACGGCGCCGCTAACGGGGCCATTCACGAGGCTCCGCCGGCCCGCCGTGGCGAGCTGCACCGCCGCCCGTCGCAGCACGCGGCGCGCGGCGACTTCTGGAGCTCCGCCGCGCCCAAAGTCCTGCGCCGCGGCGCCGGCGACGCCCCGTCGGCCTGGCGGTTGTACTTCGAAAAGCGAGAGGCCGCCGCGCCGCTGGCGCGACTGGTGCATGCGGCCGGAACGCCGCTCGCGTGGGGTCTTAGGGCCGAGTCGCTGTCGGACGAGACGCGCGGCTTGCTCGATATCGCCGACGAGCTTGCCCGCGGGGCGAGCGCGAGCAAGTTCGCCCGCGGCAAGCGTCGCACCGCGCTCGAGGAAGCGGCGTCAGCCTGGTTGGAAGAAGCCGGCGAAGGCGACACCGACGTTGATTTTGCCATCGGCTGCCTCGCCGCGGCTCATGTGGTCCACGAGCTGGGAGCGCAGCTCGACGCGGAGCTAGGCTGGGAGCTCGTCGACTTCCTCGCCGGCACGGCCGAGGAAGCGCGTCCCTGGGACGTCGACCTCGACGGCCCAGCCGATGCGGCATTGGCCCAGCAGCTCATCGCCGGGGAGCTGCCGCTGGTTCTTTCGTACTACTTCGCCGAGATGGGTCAAATGGCGGCCCACCGCCGACCCGGGCGGCGCCGCCTCGTGGAAGGTCTAGCCGAGCTGACCGACGAGTGTGGCCTGCCTCGCGCGGGACAATTCGACATCCTCCGCCCGCTGGCGGCATGCTGGACGCGAGCCCGGGCCGTTGGCGGTCTGCACAAGGCGTTCGCCTGGAAGGCTGATGCTCAGCAGCGCTATCAGGCGGTCGTGCGACAGGCCGTGCGCTGGTCCCTTGCCGATGGCGAGGCGCTGCTTGCAAACGAGTCCGTGCCGGCGTGGACGCCCGATTTCCTCGCCGCCGCGGTGCGCTGGAGCGGCCGCGACGCTCATGGAGCGGCTGCGCGGTCGCTGTTCCGTAGCCGAATCGCCGAGGAAGTCCCCGGCGGTGAACGAAAGCTGCCGCGCGCGTCGACCAACAGCGACGAAGCGGCACTCGCCTTGCTCCGATCAAGCTGGTCGCGCCGGGCGACGACCGTGGCCGTCGATTACTCGACGTCGGCGATGCGCTTGGACGTCGTCGCCGCAGGGACGCCGCTGCTCGCCGGCCAGGTGCTTACGGCGTCGAGCGTGGACGGACACGTGCTCACGTCGGCCGGTTCCTGGGACAACGTGTGCTGGTTCAGCGATCGCGACGCGGACTATGCCGAGTTCATCCTGCCGCTCTCCGATGGCGCCCGGCTGGAACGGCAGCTTCTGCTGGCCCGCAACGATGGTTTTCTGTTGATGATCGACCACCTGCAGAGTCCCGCCATTGCGACGTTGACGCACTCCTGGGAGCTGCCGCTGTCGTCCGGCTTCGAGTGGCAAGCCGAACAAGAGACCCGTGACGCGGTCGTCTCGTGCGGCGGTCGGCCCGTCGCACGGGTCATGCCGCTGGCGCTGCCGGAGTGGCGGCTCGACCCGCGCATGGGCGATCTCACGTGTGCGGACGGCGCGCTGCGGCTCGACCAGCGGACGTCGGCCCGGGCGGTCGCCTGTCCGCTGTTTTTCGACCTCCGCCGGAAACGCGTGACCAAGCAGTGCACGTGGCGCCAACTGACCGTCGCCGAGTCGCTGGAGATCCAGCCGGCGGATGTGGCGATCGGCTACCGTGTGCAATGCGGCAAGAAGCAGTGGGCGATCTACCGCAGCCAGGGCCCGCGCGGCAACCGGACGTTTCTAGGCATCAACACGTCGAACGAGTTTCTCGTCGCCCGGTTCAGTGCACCCTCGGGCGAGACGGAGACGCTCGTCGAAGTGCACGGCTAAGTACGCGGGCCCCTCACCAATTCTCCGGCCCCCTCCCCTCGGCGGAGAGGGCTCGGGAGGGGGGAAGCCGCGGGTACACGCGCCGCACGATTCTCTTGCATGCACGCCAGCCGAATTGCAGACAACGTCGCCCGCATTCGCGATCGCATTGAAGCGGCCGCAATTCGTACCCACGGGAACCCGGCCGCAGTCCGCCTGGTCGCCGTCACGAAATACGTCGACGCGGCGACGGCCGCTCTTGTTCTCAAGGCCGGCTGCCAGGATCTTGGCGAGAGCCGGCCGCAGGAGCTGTGGAGCAAAGCCGCGGCGCCGCCGCTTGCCGACGCCCGTTGGCACCTCATCGGCCGTCTGCAGCGCAACAAGGTGCGCCGCACGCTGCCGCTGGTCGAGTTGATTCATAGCGTCGACAGCGAGCGGCTATTGGCGGAAATCGACGCCGAAGCCGCGCAGCTCAACTTCCACCCGCGCGTACTGTTGGAAGTCAACTGCTCCGGCGAAGCCGCCAAACAGGGTTTCGCGGCCGACGACGTGCGCCGCCTGCTGCCGTCGCTCGAACGCTTCTCCCGGGTACGAGTCGCCGGCCTGATGACGATGGCGCCGCTCGAGGGCGACGAGAGCGCCGCCCGTGCGACGTTCGCCGCCCTGCGCAAACTTCGTGACGAGCTCGCATCGCAGGCTCCGAGTCATGTCGTACTGGAGGAATTGTCCATGGGGATGAGCGGCGATTTCGAAGCGGCCATTGCCGAAGGCGCCACGATCGTGCGGATCGGTTCGTCGCTGTTCGAGGGCGCCGTGCCATGATCGCGCTCTCGGCAACGACCGACGGCGTCATCGTGCCGGTTCGCGTGCGGGCCTCAGCCCGTCGCAATGGACCTGCCGGCGAGCATGACGGGGCCTTGCGCATCGACGTGACCGCGGCCCGCGAGAACGGCAAGGCCAACCGCGCCGTGATCAAGGTCATGAGCGAGATTCTCGACGTCGCGGCGTCGAACATCTCCCTTGTTAGCGGCGCGACGAGCCCAACGAAGCGTCTGCTCGTGCGCGGTGCGACGATCGATGCCGTTCGAGCCCGCATTGCGGCGGCGCTCGACGCCGGAACCTAGGAATTGCGTCGCTCGAATTCCTTTAGCCCACTCCGCTTGCGGGCCGAGCGGGGCGAGCCCCGCTGCTAAATGGGTTCACCGTGCAACAGCCGCTTGAATTCGGCCCAGGGCCGCGCGTTCGCCACGTCGGCCGCGGTGAGGCCGCCGCGGCGGGCCTGTACGACGCCGTATTTCATCACGTCGAAGCCGACGGTGCTGTGGGCGTCGGTGTTGATCACGATCGGTACGCCGCAGCGCTTCGCGGCCGCACAATGCACGTCGTCCAGATCGAGCCGCGCGGGGTTGGCGTTCAATTCGAGTAACTTGCCGAGGCGCGCAGCAGCGGCGATCACCGCGTCGAGATCGACCTGGTACGGGTCGCGGCGGTTAATCAAACGGCCGGTGGGATGCGCCAGCATGTCGACGTGCGGATTCTCGAGGGCGCCAAGGATTCGCTCGGTGATCTGCTCGCGCGACTGCTGCTGACCGTAGTGCACGCTGGCAATCACAAAGTCGGCCTCGGCCAGCACGTCGTCGGGCAGATCCATGCCGCCGCGTTCGAGAATGTCGCACTCGACGCCCTTCAGGATCACGATGTCGTCGTAGTGCTTGCGAACCGCGTCGATCTCTTGCCATTGCCTTCGCAGGCGGTCGCCATCCAGCCCGCGTGTCGATGGCCCGCGGGC
>CAYSFP010000035.1:24696-38526 GCA_964430075.1 uncultured Planctomycetaceae bacterium
TCCTGGCGGCCTGGAAAACCTCGTAATTGCCGACATCCAGCCCGCGGGCCATCGACACGCGCTTCGAGTGGTCGGTGATGGCGATGTATTCCAAACCGCGGGCCCGCGCCGCCGCGATCATCTCGTCGAGCGTCCCCTGACCGTCCGTGGCCGTGGTATGCATGTGCAGGTCGCCGCGGATGTCGGCGAGCTCGACGAGTCTGGGCAGATCGCCCATCACGGCCCATGCAAACTCTTCGCGAGCTTCGCGCACCTCCGGGGGAAAAAACGGCAGTTCGAGCGCGGTATAAAGATCCGCTTCTGCGCGGCCGGCAATTGATAGCCCGGTTTCTTGGCCGGCGTCGTCGACCGGGTACACGCCCCACTCGTTGATCTTCAGTCCCCGCTGGCGGGCCATGCCGCGGAGCACGACGTTGTGGTCCTTCGACCCCGTGAAGTACTGAAGGGCGGCGCCAAACGACTCCGACGGCACGACCCGGAGATCGACCTGCACGCCGGAGACCAGCCGGACGGACATTTTGGTGTCGCCGCGGCCGATGAGGTCGCCGATCGCGCCGTGACTTGCGAAGCGGTCCATCACCGCGCCGACGTCGGCGGCGTCGACGAGCATGTCGAGATCGCCGACCGTTTCGCGACCGCGGCGGTAGCTGCCGGCCATTTCGATCTGCCGCACGGCGGGCGACTGCCGCATGAACTCGAGAAGTTCTTGTGCGATCGCGTCGGCATCGGCCCAGCGCATGCGGATGCCAGCCTGTTCGGCGACGGCGAGCCCTTTGAGGATCGCTTCCTCGGTTTTGGCGCCAAAGCCTTTCAGCACCCGGACGCGCTCTTGCTCGCATGCGGCGCGCAACTCGTCGAGCGTCGACACGCCCAGTTCGGCATGAATCCGCGCGGCTTTTTTCGGTCCCACGCCGGGGACGCGCGACAGCGTCAGCACGGTCGCCGGGATCGTTTGCTGCAGTTCCATCAGCATCGGCAGCGTGCCGGTGTCCAGCAGCGTCGCGATCTTCTCGGCCAGATCTTTGCCAATGCCCTCGATCTCAGTGAGCGAGCGATTCTCGTCCTCGGCGATCGCGGCCAGCGATTCGCTCAATTGAGCAATCTTGCGAGCGCCGTTGCGGTAGGCTCGCACGCGGAAGGGATTAGCGCCCTGGAACTCGAGCAGGTCGGCCACCTGCTCGAACACAGCGGCAATGTCGCGGTTGGTCATGCCGGTTAGTGTAGAGCGGACGGGGGCAGGAGTCAGGAGGCAGACGTGTCGATGCATGAAAGATGCACATAAAAACAATTCGCGCCTAATAGCCGCGATCCTACGGATCGCCGGGGATGCTCAATCACGCACTCATTTGGTGAACGAAAAACACCCCAGCGGCCACAAGGCCGCTGAGGCGTCTGGGTCGGAATCTGTAGGATCGACGTACCCGGCCGAGCCGGCGGACCAACCGCTTACTCCGTGACCGTCTCCCAGCCGGAGTTGTCGACCGCCGTGCGAGACGGAGTTGCGACGACCGGACGAGCGGCTGTCGTGCTTGTGCGCGTCACGTTCGTGGGTCGACGATACACGGCGGCGTGGATGTCGACCGTCGGACGGCTCGCCGTGGCGTCGCCGTTGGCGTTGAAGAGCGGCGGCGCCGGGAAGTCGGGGCCGAAGGCGGCGGCATCGTCCGCTTCGGGTCTTGGATCAGTCGGATATCCTGAGCTGGTCGACTCGGGAATCGTCGGGATTGGAATTGTCGGATCGCTGCCCGCGGGGACGCCCGAGTAAACCGGCGTGCCGCTGGTTGCCTCGCACGACGAGCAACCCGACGTCGGCGCGGCGACGTAACCGGCCTGATCGACGTACCCGGTCGCGGGCGTCGCCGCGCAGGAGTCGCACGGCGAGGCGACGGTGCACGTCGAACATCCGTACGAGCAAGTCGTGCACGCCGGCGCCGTTTCGACCGGCGCGAGGACGGCCGGCTGATAAACCGTCGTCGGCGCATACGAGACGGCGTGGCGCTGTAGCGGCGCGTAACTCGTCAGGTACGGCGTTGCGGCCGGTGTGTAAGACACGGGAGCATACGCAGCCGTGTAGGCAGGTGCATACGACGCCGTATACGTGGGCGCGTAAGCCGCCACGTAACTCGGCGCGTAGGCCGCGGTGTAGGCGGGAGCATACGCGGCGGTGTACGTGGTTGCCGGATAAGCCACGCCCCAGCGGCGCAGGCGCAGTCGGTCGAACAGACCCAAGCGCGGCGCGACCACGACGGTCGACGGCGCGGCGACCACGGGGGCGTACGCCACGGTGGGCGTCGCGCAGGTTGTGCATTGGGCCTGCACGTCGGCCGCGCTGGACAGCGCAAGCGCCAGGCAGATTGCCGCAGAAAGCGCTGCGGCTCGATAGGACGCGTGGGTCATGTTTGTGCTCTCGAAAAAAGGAATCGAGGAGGTGATCCCCCTACTTCAGGTTTACTCTCCCGCAGGGGCCGTTGGCAACGAATAACCTTCGCGCGGGTGCCATTTGGTCGCGATTTCATCCTGGGGAAACTTTACGAGCTGGGAAAAGGTGCGCGGTTTTTCACGCCGCCGCTGGCGACGCTGGCATCGGCGACGCCAACCGCATTGCGCCGCCGCGGTGGAGCCAGGGAGCAGCTCTCGTGCCGAACGGCAGTCGGACAAGTTTAGCCCACAGAGTCGCGCGACGGCGCGCCGCCGCCGCGGTTCGCCCTCGTGTGGCGATTTCGCAACATGAGCCACAGCGCTGGCGTTGCGTTTCGGCAGCGCCGCACTCGCTGGGCGGCCGTTCTGGTCCGCCGCGATTGATACGAACGCGCCCCGCGGCGCGTTCACTCGGTCACGCAAAGAATTTTTTTGCGACGCGTCGCACTCGTCCGGCTAGCGCGGACGGCTGGCATATCCAGACCGCGGGAAGCCAATCTTCTCCAGCGCCTTGTACACCTCTTCCAACGTCTTCTCGCCGAAGTTCGAGATGCTCAGCAAATCGTCGCGCGTGCAGTGCAGCAGGTCGTTGACCGTAAAGATGCCGCGCTCTTCGAGACAATTGGTCGTACGCACCGCGAGGCCGATTTCGGCAGTGCTCATCTCCAGCCGATCGTTGAGTCCCTGGTTGGCAAGTTCGGCCTGGTTCAGTGGAATGCGAGACATGCGGGATTCCCTCCCCTGTGGATAGACGCCCGACCGCATGGGGGCCGGACAGACAGCAAATGGTGACGACGGCCGTCGCCACGGACGCGCACGGGCGCGGGCGCGAAAGTCGCCTCCGCTGCGACAACCTAACACGCCGCGAATATACCAAGGTCGAAGCTCATTTCTCGCAGAATTCCGGCAGAATTCGGCAAAATCTCACGGAACGGCCGGCCACTGCTAGCATTGGCGCTGCGAACGTGACGCGCGTAGGATGGACAAAGGCCTGCTGACGCTGGGGGGCTCATCTCGTGAGACTGCCGGCGCGGGCCTGCCTCAGCAGTCTCCGCGCTTGCACGGATCACTGTCGCGAAAGGACGCACGCAATTGGACCCTCTGCTCGACGCTTTGAATCCCGCCCAAGTTGACGCCGTTCGCCACGTCGAGGGTCCGCTGCTGGTGCTCGCGGGCCCAGGCAGCGGCAAGACGCGCGTGGTCACCCACCGTATCGCGAACTTGCTGCGGGAGGGAGTGCGGGCGCGTCAGATCTTGGCGCTGACGTTTACGAACAAAGCCGCCGAGGAGATGCGCAAGCGCCTCGCAGCGCTGGCGCCCGGCGAGCGCGTGTGGATGAGCACGTTCCACCGCTTCGGCGCCAGGCTCTTGCGGGAGTACTCCGGCTACGTGGGGCTGACGCCGAACTTCACGATCTACGACGCCGACGACGCGCGGGCGACGATCCGCCGCGTCATCGAAGCGGCCAACATTCGCACGGCCCACTACACGCCCGACCGCATCGCCGCGGCGATCAGCGCGGCCAAGAACAAGCTGGTGACGGCCGACAAGTACGAGCCCCGCGTGGGTAGCCCGCTGAGCCATGTCGTCGCGGCGGTGTATCCGGCGTATCAGCAGCGGCTGTTGGCGTCGAGCGCCGTCGACTTCGATGACCTGCTGCTGCACGTGGCCAATTTACTCTATCAGAATCCGGAGGTGCGCTCGGAGCTCGACGAACGTTTCCGCTATGTGCTGGTCGATGAATATCAGGACACCAATCATGCGCAGTACGTGATGCTGCGTGCGCTGTCGGTCGATCATCCGAACCTGGCGGCCACCGGCGACCCCGATCAGTCGATCTATGGCTGGCGCGGCGCCGACATCAACAACATCCTGCAGTTCGAGTCCGACTTTCCCCAGGTGCGCGTCGTGCGCCTCGAGCAGAACTACCGCAGCACCAAGAGCGTGCTCCGCGTCGCGGACCAATTGATTCGCTCGAACCTGAAGCGAAAACCCAAGGCGCTATTTACCGAAAACGATCACGGCGCGCCCGTGCGGCTGGTGGAGTACGCGACGCAGGACGACGAAGCGCGGGGCATTGCCGAGGACATTTCCGACCAGATCGCCCACGCCGGGCGCCGACCCCGCGATTTTGCGATCTTCTACCGCGTGAACGCCCTGTCCCGGAGCCTCGAGCGGGCGCTGCGCGAGTTTGACGTGCCTTACCAGATGATCCGCGGGCAGGAGTTCTATCAGCGCAAGGAAATCAAGGACGTGCTGGCTTACTGCCAGCTCATCAACAACCCGCGCGACGATCAGGCCCTGTTGCGGACAATCAACACGCCGGCCCGCGGCATTGGCAAGAAGACGATCGACCGCCTCGGCGAGTTTGCGTACATCCACGGCTTGCCGATTTTTGAGGCCTGCCGGGCGGCGAGCTCGATCGACGGGCTCAACGCTCGCACCGCGAAGAAAGTGCTCGACTACGTCGCGATGATCGACCGCTTTGGGCAGCTCGCCGCGGCGCCGCTCGAAGAGATCCTGGGGACGGTTCTGGCGGAGACGCGCTATCGCGGTCTGCTTGCCGAAAGCGACGACGAGGACGATCTCAACCGCCTCGCGAACATCGAGGAATTGCTGACCGACGCGCGGCAGTTCGACGAAGCCCGTCCCGGGGCGGGCGCCCTGGAGGAGTATCTGGAAAACGCCTGGCTCGTCAACGAAACCGACCAGTGGCAGGCGGACACCGACAAGGTCACAATGATGACGCTTCACGCCGCCAAGGGGCTGGAGTTTCCGGCGGTGTACATCGTCGCGCTGGAGCAGGGCCTCTTGCCGCACGAGCGGAGCATCAACGACGACGAGCAGCTCGAAGAAGAGCGGCGACTGGCGTTCGTGGGAATCACGCGAGCAGAGGAGTCGTTGCAACTCAGCTACGCCGTGCATCGCGACTTTCGCGGGCAGCGCCGGCGGACGGTGCCCAGCTCGTTTCTGCTTGAAATCCCGCGGGACGAGATGCAGTTGCTACACGTGGGCAGCGACCATTTTCATCCGCCGAGTTGGGATCTGGACGACGACATTCACGTGACGGACGACGACGACGGCGTCGACCTCGGCGACGTGGCGTCGCTGTCCCATATCGGCGGCCATCCGAGCGAGACGAACCAGCGGTGGAAAGATGCGGCAGCGCTGGTGACCACGGCGGCCAAGTTGTCGGGCACGGCCGCGCCGGCGCCGTCGGGCATCTCGCCGAACGAGTTCACACAGGGAATGACGGTGATGCACCCTGAACACGGCCCGGGAAAGATCGTGGCTCTGTCGGGCGAGGGCGATCGCCGCCGGGCGACGGTGCAGTTTGCCGCTGCGGGTCAGCGCCGTTTCGTGTTGGCCCACAGTCCGTTGCGGCCAGCCGGCCGCTAAATGCCGGCCTCCCGGCAAGATGTAGCGAATAATCGATTGACGTTCGGCTTATGGGCGTCGAGTTTGCTCCACTGGGCGTGGATCGCCGTACATTCCCGTCGCGGCTCTGATAGACTGGTCAGATGCCCCACCCCTGGCAACCACAGTTCGTGTTCGCGGCGTGCCAGCACGGCGCCGAAGCCGCGCTGAAGCGCGAGCTGGCCGTACGCGCGCCGGAGCTCAAGCCGGCGTTTTCACGTCCGGGGTTCGTCACGTTTAAGCTGCCGACTCCGTGCGAGAAGCCGGAGTCGTTTGCCTTGCCATCGACGTTTGGGCGGCTGCATGGTTTCTCCTTGGGTTCGGTGAAGGGTGATCACTTGCGCGAACTCGCCCGCTCCGCGTGGGCGCTGCCCGACGTCGCGGCGGCGCATGCCGCATGCCATTTCACGGCCCTGCAAGTCTGGCAACGGGATGCCGCAACGCCGGGCGAGCGTGAGTTTGAGCCGGGGCCGACGCCGTTGGCCGCTGAAGCAGAGGCAGTGCTTCGGGAGCTCGCGCCAATCGACTCGCTGCGAGATGCTTCGCAGGCCGGCAGCGTGAGCCCCCGCAACCGCTGGGTGCTGGACGCGACGCTCGTGGAACCTGGCCACTGGTTCCTCGGGTGCCACCGAACGACCAGCCGCACCGCCTGCTGGCCCGGCGGCGTGCCGCCGATCGAGCTGCCCGAGCACGCCGTCTCCCGAGCCTATCTGAAAATGGTCGAGGCGCTCGCGTGGTCGGGGCTGCCGATGGCGCGCGGCGAGCACGTTGTTGAACTCGGCTGTGCACCAGGCGGAGCTTCGCAAGCGCTGCTCGATGCGGGGTTGTTCGTCACGGGGGTTGATCCGGCCGAGGTGGCTCCGACGGTGGCCGCGCATCCACGGTTCAACCACGTTCGGGCGCGCGTGGCCACGGCGCCGAAGCGATTGCTGCGCGGCGCGCACTGGCTGGCCGCGGACATGAACGTGACGCCCAAGTACGCGCTCGACGCCGTCGAAGCCGTGGTGAAGCACAAGGACATTTCCATTCGCGGGGTGATTCTCACGCTCAAGCTCGCCGACTGGTCGCTCGCGGATGAGTTGCCCGCGTACGTCGATCGCGTGCGAAGCTGGGGCTACAAGGATGTACGGCTGCGCCAGTTGGCGTTCAATCGGCAGGAAATCTGCCTGGCGGCGCTGCGCAGCCGTGCTCAGCGACGCGTGCTGCGATCGCCCAGCGAAAAGAAGCGGCGGGATCGTGCGCACGCTAGCGTGCCGGCGCCGCATGTCGAAGTACCGCCAAGCGCGACGCCTGGCGTCTGAACAGCCGGAGGGAACCGCCAAGGACGCCAAGAGCGCCCAGGGCGGAGGGAGAAACCACCAAGGCACGAAGACACGAAGGAAGGGAATCCTCACCGCGAATCACGCGAATGAAACTCCGCGATTCGCGCCAATTCGCGTGATTCGCGGTTCACTTCCGCCTTCTTCGTGGTTGACTTCCCTCCGACCTCGGCGCCCTTGGCGGTTTCTCCGAAATCGCACGCCTGCAGCCATGAACAGGGCGCTAGCACGCCCAGCGTTCTCCTCTGGCCGAGCGGTCGCCGGGCGCGGCAGCTCGAGCTAGCAGCCTTGACGCCCTCGCGCGGCGTTTGGTACTCATCGGCGCGCGAGTTTGCCAGTTTTTCTTAAGTCTGCCCGCTTTTCGCACGACAGAGGATGCGCTTTGAGCCGTCCGGCGTCTTCACGATATGCGCTCGTCGCGGCGCTCGGCGTCGCAGCGGCCCTGGGGGGGATAGACGCGCCGTGTCATGCGCAGCGCGTCGAGTTCCCAACGCCCGTTCCGGGAGCGACGCCCTATGCGGGATCGAGCGTGTACCCGGCCACGCCCGCGCCGACGACGCCGGTCTATCCGCCGGCGAGCGGCGCTGTGTATCCCCCCACTGGCGGCGCCGTGTACCCGCCCGTTCCGCAGCCTTCGGCGGCGCCCGCGCCGCTGTTCGACCCCTACGCGAACCCATCGCTGGGGACCCCGCCGGTCGACGTGCCGTACACCGCGCCGGCGACGCCCTATGGGGCTTCGCCGTACGGCGCCTCGCCCTACACGGTCGCGCCGCAGCAGCCGATGTACGGGACGCCCTACCCTTCGACGCCGGCGCCGCAAACGGGCAGTTCGTTGTCGCAAACCTTTGGCCAGCCGCAGTGGAGCAACGGCTCGGCCTACAACTACCAGAATCCCGACGGGTCCGTTGCTCGCCTGCAGCGGTTGCTGCAGCAGATTAGTTTCGAGCACACGTACCTGTTCGGCGATCACGACGCCGACCATCTGGAAATCAATCGCACGGAGCTGGCCGCCACGTTCGGCGTGCCGATTTTCCGGAATCCCAACACGCCGCTGTTGATCACGCCGGGGTTCGCTTTCAACTGGCTCGAAGGGCCCGTGGACGACGAAGCCGACTTACCGGCGCGCGTGTACGACGCGTATCTCGACACGGCGTGGTATCCGCGGTTCAACGATTGGCTGGGGGCCGACCTGGGCGTCCGCACCGGCGTGTGGACGGACTTCGAAGCGGTGAACGATGATTCGATCCGCATTCTCGGTCGCGGGCTGGGCGTGATCACGCTGTCGCCGCGGATGGACGTGCATGTGGGCGTGTGGTATCTCGATCGCAACAACGTGAAGATCCTGCCCGCGGGCGGCGTGTACTGGAAGCCTAACACGGAATGGGATCTGTTCCTCATCTTTCCCAATCCCAAGATTCGCAAGCGCTTCGTCAACATCGGGACCAGCCAGTGGTGGTGGTACGCCGCTGGCGAATACGGCGGCGGACGCTGGACCATCGAGCGCGATCCGGACCACTTCGGCGGCGTGCCGACCGACGACGACTTCGACTACAACGACATCCGCGTCATCGGCGGCCTCGAGTGGGCGACGGCCACGCAGGCGCGCGGCCGCCTGGAGGCCGGCTATGTGTTCGAGCGGGAATTGATCTACGACGGCACGAATCATCCGCACGAGTTCGAACTTGACCCCACATTCATGTTCCGCGCGGGCTTGGATTTCTAGCCAATGAGAACTCGATTCACGCGACGACGTTGCGCCCTCGTTCTTGCAGCGGCGCTCGCCGCGCCCGGGGTTCGCGCGCAGACGCCGGGATCAGCGCCCGCCGAGTCGATGTGGTCGTCCCCGTGGGGCGGGACGCTCGTGCCCGAAGGGATGCCGCTGGCGCCGAGGCAGCCGGTGGTCCCGCCCGTGCAACCGCAGCCCGGCAGCTTGGCGCCGATGACGGCGGCGCCGGTGAACCGCGGATCGCTCGAGCAAGTGCAGCCTCCGCAGCCGGCCCTTGCGCCCATGCAGCACGTCGAGCCGCTCGATCTCGACTCGCTCCAGCCGCCCGCGCCGCCGGAGATTCGCGTCGCGGGGCTCACCGAGGACACGATCGCCCCCATGAACCAGATGCTAGCCGAGCCGCAGCCGCCGTTGCCGCCCGGCGCCCGCGAGGGCGTGTTTCAGAAAATCTATTTCACCGGCACATGGCTGCCGCCGCTCAGCGACGAACCGGACATGCTCGGCTTCGGCGATCTCGAGACGGGCGTTGTGCTCGGGTTTCCGTTCTTTCGTCGCGACACGCCGCTGTTGGTCACGCCGCAGTTCGGGACGCACCTCTTGGACAACGCCGGCGCGCTCGACATTCCAACGACGCTGTACGACGCGGCAGTCGAGTTCCGTCATCTGCGCAAGTTCGGCGCCGGGCCGTGGGCGATGGACGCCGCGGTTGCGGTCGGCTACTACAGCGACTTCGAACAAGACTCGGGCGACGCCTTGCGTGTGACAGGCCGGGGCATTGCGGTGTACGAAAGAACGCCGGGGACGAAGTGGCTTCTCGGCGTGGCTTATCTCAACCGCGCGGGCGCGTCGGTCATGCCGATCGCGGGCGTCATCCACGAGCCGAGTCCCGACGCCCGCTGGGAGCTGATCTTCCCGCGGCCGCGCGTGCTGTGGCGCACGGCCGGCAGCGTGCCAGACAAGGACGAGCGTTGGCTCTACGTTGGCGGCGAATTCGGCGGCGGCGTCTGGTCGATCACGCGGCCGTCGACGGGCGAGCTGGACGTCATGAACTACAGCGACTGGCGCGTCCTCGCCGGGTACGAACGCAAAATCACCGGCGGACTCAGCCGCCGCTTCGAAATCGGCTACGTGTTCCAGCGCGAGCTGGAGTTCGATAGCGACCTGCCCGACGCGTCGCTGGACGACACGCTGTTTGGTCGGGTGGGCCTGACGTATTGAAGCGTGTTGTGGATCTTTGCCCGCGAAACACGCGAAAGGCCGCGAAAAGAGAATGTGATGCCGAAGCCTTTACCAAGGGTTCGAGCTGGTGCTAGATAGCGAACTCTTGGCCGCGATCACTCGCGAGTTTCTCCTTTTCGATCAGCCAACTTTCCGATTTTCGCGGCCTTTCGCGTGTTTCGCGGCACTCCGAAATTCATTGCAATCACTCAGCCAGCAGGGCGGCGACTGCCGCGGCGACGTCGTCGCTGGTGAACTGTTTCTCGGCCGACGGGTCGAGCGCAAAGGTCTGGCGCAGCTCCCCGTCGCGATCGTACAGCTTGTAGTGCGGCAAGGCGCCGCCCGTCACCTCGAACGCGCTCATGCTGCGCGATCCGCCGCCATCGGCGCTCACCAGGTTCACGGTCGCCTGGCCGCCGTGCGCGGCAAGTGCACTCTTAATACGGTCGACGTCCTCGGGGTCGTCCATGCTGACGGTGACGACGACGAGCCCGTCGCCAGCCCGCTCTCCGGCGAGTGCAGCGGAATGCGGAAGCTGCTTGAGACACGGGGCGCACCATGTCGCCCAGAAGTCCACGAGGACGACTTTGCCGCGCAACTCATCGAGCGTTACATCGTAGCTTGCACGGTCGACGGCCTTCAATTCGATCGATGACAGGTCAGCAACGGCCGGGTCGCTCTCGGAGGCGTCCTGCGCGCCGTTAACGGGCGACGACGCTTCGCGCTCCGCAGGTTCGTCGGCGTCGAACTTCGCGCAGCCGCAAAACAAAACGGCGACGAGGGCGGCGCCTGCCGCCGCTCGTCGCCGCGATTCACAACGGCGATCATTCATAGCGGATGCCGCATCCGGATGGCTCCGTCTCAGCCGTCTCGACGGGCTTGCCGGCGAGAACGGCTTCCACGGCGTCGCGGACGTAATGCGTCTCAACCTTCTTGGGGTTCATGTTGTCGTCGATGGCGCCGACGTATGCGACGCGCCGCTTGCCGTCGAGCACGAACGCGTGCGGCGTGACCGTGGCGCCGAACGCCCGGCCGATGCCCTGCGACGGGTCGTCGATGTAGGCAAACTCAAAACCCTTCTCCTCGGCCCGCTCTTTCATGGCCGGCAGCTTGTCGCCGTCGCCATTGTTGACGTTGATGGCGACAATTTCGACATCGCGGTCATGAAACGCTCCGTACAGCTCATTGAGCCGATCCTCATAAGCCTTGGCCACGGGGCAGTGATTGCACGTGAACACCACCAGCACGGCTTTGGCGTCCTTCAAGTCGCCCAGGGCGTGCAACTTTCCGTCCACGCCTTCCAGGTCGACCCACTCCGGCGCCGGATCGCCCACGGCGACGCCCTTGGACGCGGCCGCCGCGCCAACAGCGATCGAAACGCCCAGGACAGCGACGGTCAAAGCAACGGCGCCACACGCTCTGATATGCCGATTCATACGACAACCTCCTTGACACAAGGAAAGAAACAACCGAGCAATCCGGCCATGAAACCCCAAAGTCGGCGTCGGGTCTCTCTCTTAACGCATTCTTCATGCCAACGAAGCGACGCCCCGACGCCGCATGACCAGGATGGTCGCCGCGGCGCCTGCCGCCAACCCCTGCGCGGTCGGCTCCGGAATCACGCGGTCGCCATACACCGAAAACTCGTTCGTCACCTGGTACGTCGTCGTCGAAGTCTGCTGAAACGACGACGCCAGCACCGTGATCCGCGTCAAATCATAACCCGCGAAGTCCGGCATGCCCACGCCGGGCACGTGCACGGTTCCTGAGACAAACAGCGATTCTTCGGTCGTCGCGAGAATCGAGTCCGATCCGCCCAAGTCGTCGAAGCCGACCCAAATGGCATGCGGCGTTCCGCTCGTCGCCGTGGCTTCAAAGTCGGCAAAATCGCCCGCGAGTTCATTGACCGTGCCGTTGGCCACGTCGAGAAGGGTCATTGGCACGCTGCTCATCAACCCGAACGGAGGATCGGCGGGATTGCTGTACCGCAACAGAGGGCTCCACTGCGGCGGACTGCCGTCGGCCGGAATGGTCCCTTCGCCCATATGGGAGAATGTGGCCAAAAGGACGTCGGCGCGGACGACGCATGGAAAAAGAAGCAGTGCCACTCCAGCAACGCCCCGCCCAATCACGATGCACGTTGACCATTTCATCACGAGCCGACTCCCGTTGCAGAATTCGTAGTTGATCCGACGATGCGTTGACGCGCCATGGGGTGATTCCAGCAATTCGAGTGTAATATCGCTTGGGACGGACTGCAATTTTTAACCGCCATGCCTGAAGAAACGGCAACGTCTCGACGAATCGGGCCGTTTGCGCGACCCATGAACCGCTACTCCCAACCAAAAGAGCCGATAGCCCGACCAGCTCATCGGAAACGCAAGCCGGGATAGCGCGGGAAGACGCCGCCAAAACTCGTGAAATCGCCGCCAGCGCGATCTCTGGAAGACAACAGGATAAGCTTCCGGCCGTTTCCATACTCCTAGCGACAATTCATGGATGGTCCGTTCGCGGGCCGATCACTTTCCGTTGCGTTTGATCGCCCGAGCCACGGCCTCGCCCATGTCGGCAGGGCTTTCAGCGATTTCGATGCCGGCGTCCTGAAGCGCCGCCACCTTCTCGGCCGCCGTCCCTTTGCCGCCGCTGATGATGGCGCCAGCGTGGCCCATCCGCTTGCCCGGCGGCGCCGTGCGGCCGGCGATGAACGCCGCCACCGGCTTGGTGACGTTTTCCTTCACGAACGCGGCGGCTTCTTCCTCGGCCGAGCCGCCGATCTCGCCCATCATCATGATCGCTTCGGTCTCGGCGTCGTCCTGGAACATGGCCAGGCAGTCGATGAACGAGGTGCCGACGATCGGATCGCCGCCGATGCCCACGCACGTGGTCTGGCCAAGGCCCAGGTTCGTGAGCTGCCACACCGCTTCGTAGGTGAGCGTGCCGCTGCGGCTCATCACGCCGACCTTGCCGCGCTTGTGAATGTAGCCGGGCATGATGCCGATCTTGCACTCGCCCGCGGTGATGACGCCCGGACAGTTGGGCCCCACGAGCCGCACTTCGGGATAGTCGCTCTTGAGCCGTGCGGCGACGCGGACCATGTCGAGCACGGGCACGCCCTCGGTGATCGCCACGACGAGCCGGATGCCCGCCGCGGCGGCTTCGAGAATCGCATCGGCGGTGAACGCCGCGGGCACGAAGATCATCGACGCCTCGGCGCCCTGCTTCTCGACTGCTTCGAGCACAGTGTCGTACACCGGCAGGCCGAGTGCGGTTTGCCCACCCTTCCCGGGCGTGACGCCGGCGACCATCTTGGTGCCGTATTCAATACAGTTCTTCGAGTGAAACTCGCCCGCCTTGCCGGTGATGCCTTGGCAGATGACGCGGGTGTTCTTGTCGACAAGGATGCTCATACTAAAGTCTTTCCCTGATTATTGGCCGAGAGTCAGTATGCTCTGGAAAGTCAAATCGCCGGGCGGTTCGCAATGCAAGCACGCCACTCAACGCGAGCAAAGTTCCAAGGGCAATGATGAGCGAGCCGAATGTTTGGCCGAGTGGGTCGCGTGTGAATCTGACAAAGGCGATTCCGACAAGCACTACGAAGATCCCCATAAAGAAGACGATCAATCCGCCGCGCTTGGCATTCAGTGCGTTTACACGATGTGTTTCTGGCGCCTTTCGTAAGAGCTGAATCAGAACCACCGGCAGAGCCGGTGGTATGAGGAAGGCCCCTAAAAG
>CAYSFP010000036.1:0-38284 GCA_964430075.1 uncultured Planctomycetaceae bacterium
CCGAACCCCAGCTTACCAGCACCCAGCAAGACTACGAATGCCTTCTTACGCCCCTGCGCCGGAGCCGCGGCCGGGCGATGTTGTCCGTTTGCTGGCAAGTTGCTATACGGAGCGCCCAACCCGGAGCGCCCCATGGCCCACGCTAGCACTGCCTTTCGCTCGCCAAAATCCACAACGGTTCCGCCGCGCGCTCTCCGCATCCTCATCGTGCGGCTCTCCGCGCTGGGCGACGTCGTCCACGGCCTGCCGGTCGCGTGTGCGCTGCGGGCGAAGTTCCCTGACGCCACGATCGGCTGGGTCGTCGAGGGCCGCAAGGCCGAAGTGGTCGAAGGCCATCCGGCCCTCGACCATGTGATCGTCGCGCCGCGGCGATGGCTGCGTTCATGGCGGACGACGCGCGACCTGCGCCGCCGCCTGCGCGACCTGCAGTTCGACGTGGCCATCGACCTGCAGTGTCTCACCAAAAGCGCCGTGGCCGCGTGGCTCAGCGGCGCCCCGCGCCGCATCGGCATGGCCGGCGCCGACGGCCGCGAGCTGAGCCGTTTCCTTAACAACGAGCTCGTGGCGGTCGAGGGCCAGCACGTCATTGAGCGGTACCTCAGCCTGCTCAGGCCGCTGGGGATCGAGAATCCGGCTGTCGAGTATGATCTCCCGGAGCGTCGGGACGACGCTCGCTTCGCCGATGAGTCGCTGCGTTCCGCCAGTCTGCACCGAGGGCGGTTTGTGCTCTTGAATCCCGGCGCCGGTTGGCCAACCAAGGTTTGGCCCGCGGAGCGCTATGGTCAGGCGGCGGCAAAACTGCAGGCCGAACTCGGTTTGCCGAGTCTGGCCGTGTGGGGTGGTCCCGACGAGCGCCCCATGGCCGAGGCGATCGTCGCCGCCAGTTCGGGGGCGGCCTGCCTGGCGCCGCCGACGACCGTCCGGCAACTGGCGTCCTTCTGTCGACGAGCGGCGCTCTTCCTCGGATCGGACACCGGCCCCATGCATCTGGCCGTCGCCGTCGAGACGCCGACGGTCAGCCTTCATGGCCCCAGCCGCGCGGAGTATTGCGGCGCCTTCGGCCCGGCTACGCGCAGCGTGCAGGCGGTGTGCGACGCCAAGCCGACCACCTATCGCCGCCACGGCGACGATGCCGCCATGCGGGCGATCACCGTCGACATGGCCGTCGCGGCATGCACGGAGCTGCTCCGCCGCCCCTACGAACGCCGCGCCGGCTGAAGGATTCTCTGACTTTTTCTGCCCCCTGACTCCTGCCCCCCTGCCCCCCGCTACCCGCCCGCCACGGCGCCCACAACCATAAACGGCTCCGCGCCCATGCAAACCGCCTCCGGCAATGGCGCGTCCGGCGAGTCGTGCGAGATGTCTTCGTTGCAGACGAAGTAGCGCAGAAACGGCCGCCGGGAGCGCTTCTCGTAATCGCGAATCGTCCCGGCGAGCGTCGAATACCGCGCCTCGAGCGCATCGACGATCCTATTGGCCGTAATCGGCGCCGGCACGTCGACCTGCACTTCCGCGTCAACGCCGGCAAGGTTCCGCAGGTGATAGGGCAACACGACGCGGATCATCGGAGGGGATTTACCACAGAGGACACGGAGGACACAGAGAGAAATTCGGAAGGTGGGATTTCAGAGATTATTAACTTATGAGCGAACGCAAGAATCCACGTACAGGTTTGATACTTTACTTGGCATGGCTTCCTCCCTCCTCCGTGTTCTCTGTGCCCTCTGTGGTAAATTCCCTCCGAATCCAAATCTGAAATTACCCAATCGATTGCACCTCGACCGAAAGCACCGCCGGCAAGTCGCTCGCGATCGGCGCCCAATCGTCGCCGTTGTTGGCCGAGGCGTACACCTGCCCGCCCGTCGTGCCGAAATACACGCCGCAGGGATCCAGTTTGTCGACGGCCATCGCATCGCGCAGCACATTGTGGTAGCAGTTGCTTTGCGGCAGGCCACGGGTCAGCGGCTCCCACTCGTTGCCGCCCGTGCGGCTGCGGTACACGCGCAGTTTGCCCTCCGGCGGATAGTGCTCCGAATCGCTCTTGATGGGGACCACGTAGATCGTTTCCGGCTCGTGGGCATGCACGTCGATCGGAAAACCGAAGTCGGTCGGCAGGTCGCCGCTCACTTCGGTCCACTGGCCGCCGGCGTCGTCGGTGCGCATGACGTCCCAGTGCTTTTGCATGAACAGCACGCCCGGCTTCGATGGATGGAACGCGATGCGGTGCACGCAGTGCCCCACCTCGGCCGTTGGGTCGGGCATGAACTCCGAACGCAGCCCCTGATTGATGGCTCGCCAGCTTACGCCGCCGTCGTCGGTGCGAAAGGCGCCTGCCGCCGAGATGGCGATGTAAATCCGCTGCGGATCAGTCGGATCGATCAGGATCGTGTGCAGCCCCATGCCGCCGGCGCCCGGCGCCCATTTCGGTCCCTGGCAATCCCGCAGCGACGCCAATTCCTGCCACGTGCCGCCGCCGTCGTCGCTGCGAAAGAGCGCCGCGTCTTCTGCGCCGGCATACACGACGTCGGGGTCTGAGAGCGACGGCTCGAAGTGCCAGATCCGCTTGAACTCCCACGGATGCGGCGTGCCGTCGTACCACTGGTGCGTGCCGGGGTCGCCATCGTATTCAAACTTGTTGCCCACGGGCGCCCAGGTGTGCCCGCCGTCGTCGGAGCGCTGCACGACCTGGCCGAACCAGCCGCTGGTCTGCGAGGCGTAGATGCGGTTGGGGTCAACGGGCGACCCCTTCATGTGATAGATCTCCCACCCGCCGAAATACGGTCCGGCGATCTGCCATTTCTCGCGGGCGCCGTCGGAGGTGATGACGAACGCGCCTTTCCGCGTGCCGACGAGGACTCGCACCTGCGTCATAGGGAGCTGCCTTTTTGTGGAAGGGAGATGCAGCCAGAATAACAACCACGAAATAGACGAAAGGCACGAAAAAGATGTCGAGAAACAATTTGCGAAGAGCGGTCGTGGTCGTCCCTAGCAACGGATGGCCATGCGGCGACCGAACGCCCTCTCCAATCGCTTATTTTTCGCCCCTTTCGTGCCTTTCGTGGTTTCTGACAGCACAACCACAATCAACGCGATTGCAAGTGCTCAGGCCATTACGATCAACATATACAACCTCATTCAACGAATCTCCGCGAGTTCGTCGAGCCGTTCCGGCTACTGCTTTTGCTCAACGAGTACCATCCAATTGACGCCAAAGCGATCGGCCAGCATACCGAACTTCGGCGAGAAGAACGTCGGCGTCAGCGGCATTTTCACTTGGCCGCCCTCGCTGAGCGCTGCGAACACGCGGTCGGCGTCGGCAACCGTCGCCACCTGGAGAGCCAGATTGATGCCTTCGAACTTGGCGCTGCCGGTGCAATAACCGTCGCTGGCCATGAGCTGCGTCTCGCCGATGCGGAGGCACGCGTGCATGATCTTGTTTTCGCTGCCCGGCGCCATGTCGCACGGCTCGGGACTCTCGCTGAATCGCATCATCTGCACCGAGTCGGCGCCGACGGCCTGCTTGTAGAAATCGATCGCCTCTTCGCAACGACCATTGAAATCGAGATAGGGGGTAACGTTCATCGTGCATCCTGTTGGGTTTGAGGTGCAATACGCGAATCAATCGGCCTCGGCGCTACCATCCATTTAGCCGCCGGGCTAAATGGCAATGCGCTGCGTGGCATTGATTAGTGCGCTACGCTTGTCGCTTCGGCCCCGGACATGGCCTCCGGCAATCCAGCCAGCTCGACCACCGGTCGAACCTCCACCGTCCCCTTGCGGGCGCCGGGAATCCGTCCGGCGATTCCAATCGCTTCGTCCAGGTCGCGGGCTTCGATCATGAAGAATCCGCCCAGTTGCTCGCGCGTCTCCGCGAACGGGCCGTCGGTCACCAGCCGCTTGCCCGCGCGAATCTGTACACTTGTGGCCGAGGCAACCGGCTGCAGCGGCGAGGCGCCCAGGAACTGGCCGCTGGCGGCCAAGTCGTGGCACAGTTGCGTGGATTCCGCGAAGCACGCTTCGCGCTCGCCGTCGGACCAACTGTTCTCGTCGCTGTAGATTAGCAGCATATATTTCATGTCGATCCCCAATGCGAACAGGACAGGGTAGGGCAGGGTTGCTGGAATTTGCGGCGCCTGCCGTACGGAATGGCGCTGGCTTCACTTCTTGCGGCGGTAGTCGGCGATCATGAACTGTTTAAATTCGCCGTCGGGGCCCTGCAAGTGCGATGTCAGCGTACGGTGGTCGTCGCTGACGAACTCGATCACGTCCTTGTACTTCACCAGGTTCGGGCCGCCGCTGAAATCGGGTCCCTCCGTGTCGAGCGTCAGCACCTTGCCCGAGGCGTCGAGCGTGCCTTCGTAGACCCACATGTGCGTCATCGTCGAGACCACGAACGTGCCGACGAACTTCTGCCGCACAGGGTCGAAGCCGAGCGTCATGATGCTGACGGCCGACTTGCCGTCACACAGGTTGTGCCATTCGCCCAGCGTCCACAACCCGCCCAGGGAGCGGACTGATTCCGACCCGGTATCCTTCATGGGAGGCTGGTCCGGCCCCATGCTGCACTCGCTCTCGAAGGACCACTCGCCGACAAGTTGTTGGAGCCACTGGTGCTCCTGCTGCGGTTCCGATTGCATGACTTGTTCCCTCGATAGCTGATAGTGGTGGACGAAGAGTTGCTTCAAAAGTGTTCGGACTGTTCGGTCTCGCTTACTGGGAAAGCCCCAATGCGTTCAGCGTCTGCGCATCCTCGGCAACCGGCCGCACTTCCACGCAGCCGAAGCGGGCGCCGGGGATGCGGGCGGCGATTTGAATCGCCTCGTTCATGTCCTTGGCCTCCAGCACGTAGTAGCCGCCGAACTGCTCCTTGGTTTCGACGAACGGTCCGTCGGTGACCAACACCTGGCCGCCGCGAACGCGAATCGTCGTGGCCGCCGCGGGAGGTTGCAGGCGGTTGCACGCGACGAAGTGGCCGCTTGTACGGATCTGATCGGTGAACTCGCGATACTCCTCGAAGTGCCGGTCGGCGTCGCCCGGTTCCATTTGCTCCATCACTTTTTCGGCAGCGATCAGGCACAGATACTTCATGGCGACCTCTTGCAGGAACTCACACCCGCGCTTCCTGGAACTTGTCGAGTGGGCCGACGCAATTTCGACGCGCTACGGGAATAGATTCGAAATTTTCTGATGCGGAGCAGCTTGCTTCGGGGAGATCGGGGACGGTAGACGGGAGGCGGGGGACGGGGGACGGGAAGATTCTGATTCTGTCCGTCCCCCGTCCCCCGTCTCCCGTCCCCCCCGTCTATCTGGCCTTCGCGGCAATCTCCGCCCGCAGCCGATCTTCCTGGGCCTGCAGCTCCGGCGTGAACTCCGCGCCGAAATCCTCCGCCTCGAAAATCTGGCGGATCTCCAGCACCGACTCCTCGCCGGTCGGGTTCGGGCACCGCTTGGCCCACGCGATCGCCTCGGCCAGGTCCTTGCACTGCCACAGCCAGAAGCCGGCAATCAGCTCCTTGGTCTCCGCGAACGGACCGTCGACGACGGTTCGATTTGCCCCCGAAAACTTCACGCGGGCGCCCTTCGAGCTGGGCTGCAGCCCCTCGCCGCCCTGCATGATGCCGGCCTTCACCAGCTCCTCGTTGTAATTGCCCATTTCCCGAAGCAGTTGCTCGCTGGGCAGGACGCCCGCCTCGGTGTCGGCGCTGGCTTTAACGATGACCATGAAACGCATGGGAAGATTCCTTACGTGTCTTGAGCGGACCGGTTATCGGGCCTGGAAAATAGCTGCAAATGCCGTGCGAACATCAACTAGTCGCAGGCCGAATGCACGTTTCGACAGAGCCCAAGAAAGAATTCGCACAAATCGCCGTGGGGCTGCGATTGTGCGGCGATGAGCCACGATGATCGCGGCTCGCTCATGTCATTCCGCCGGCGCGCCGCTTGGTTCAACGGTCTCCGCAGGAACCTCCAACTCCGCGCGCAAACGCGAAAGTTCCTCTTCCAGCCGCGAGCGCACTGCCGCATAACTCGGCTGGCCGTACACGCTGTGCATCTCCTGCGGATCGTTCACCAGGTCAAACAGCTCCCACTGATTCAGATCGTAATAGTGAATCAACTTGTAGCGCCCGTCCGTCACGCCGTAGTGGCGGGCGACCGTGTGCACCGCCGGCGGGCCTTCGTAGTAGTGGTAGTAGAACGTCGTGCGCCAATCCTTCGGCGTTTCGCCGCGCAGCAGCGGCACGAAGCTGCGCCCCTGCATGTCGGCCGGCGCTTCGACGCCCGCCATGTCGAGAAACGTTTCCGCGAAGTCGAGGTTCGAAACGATGCGGTCCACGACGGCGCCCGCCTTCGCCTCGCCAGGCCAGCGCATCACCAGCGGCGTTCGCAGCGACTGCTCGTACATGAATCGCTTGTCGAACCAACCGTGCTCGCCGAGGTAGAATCCCTGGTCGCTGGCGTACACGACCACTGTGTTCGCCGCCAGGCCCGACTCGTCGAGATAATCCAGCAAGCGGCCCACGCTGGCGTCCACGCCGTCGATGCACCGCAGGTAGTCCTGGAGATACCGCTGGAACTTCCAGCGCGTGAGCGGTCGGCCCTCCAGCGCCGCCGCGGCGTAGGCCTGCTGGATCGGATCGTAAAAGGCGTTCCATGCCGCGAGTTCCTCGGGGCTCATCAGCTCTTTCAGGGAGTTGTAGAACGGCGTGTCGCCAATCGCCTTGAGATCCTCGTCCAAGCGCATGTCGTCGGCGATCCGCATCGTCGCTTGTCGGGCCGCATCGGCGCGATCGGCGTAGCGGTCGAACAGCGTAGCCGGCTCGGGATAGGTTTCCAGCGGGAGCCGGGCAAGTTCGCGCTGCCCTGGCTGCCACTCGCGATGCGGCGCCTTGTGCTGCACCATGAGCACGAACGGCCGCTCGGGATCGCGGTCCTCGGACAGCCACTGGAGCGCGCGGTCGGTGATCACCTCGGTGACGTATCCCGGCACGGTGATCGGCCCGTCCGCGGTACGAAACCGCGGGCTGTAATAGCGCCCTTGCCCGGGGAGCACCTGCCAGAAATCGAAACCCGTGGGATCGCTCACGAGGTGCCATTTCCCGATGATCGCCGTCTGGTAACCCGCCCCCTGCAGCAGCTTGGGAAACGTCTGCTGCGACGCGTCGAACCGGCTCGTGTTGTCGTAGAACCCGTTCTTGTGGCTGTACTTACCCGTCAGGACACAGGCCCGGCTGGGGCCGCAAATCGAATTGGTCACGTAGCAGCGATCGAACCGCACCCCCTCCTTCGCGATGCGATCGATGTTCGGCGTCTGGTTGATCCGCGACCCGTAGGCGCCGACGGCCTGGTAGGCATGATCGTCGCTGAAAATGAACAGAATGTTCGGCCGCTCGGCGGCGCGGGCCGGCGCGGACGCCGCCAGAACGCCGGCCAGCCCCAGCAGGGAAAGCCCCAGGAGAAGATTTCGCATCGCCCGATTGTATTGGGCCGTCCGCCAGGCTGCCAGCACGTCGACCCCCTGACGGCATTACGGCCAATTCCCCGCCGGAATGCCAACCCGCACCCAGGCGCCCCTGCCGGCGGGCGTTGTCGTCGCGACCCCGAAAAATCGCACCTCGGCGCATTCTCCTCCTTCCCGAAACCACAGCCGGGAAGCCAAAGTCGCCCGCCGCGAGGGGGATAAGCTAGACTGGTGCGCCGTTCCACGGACAACTTGGTATAATCGTTCAACCTTAACGCCGCCCACCTGCAGGCTAGAGGCCGACCCGCCGCCAAGCGGGCGGTGCGACGCAATTCTTTCGTTTCTACTCAGGGACGACGTGGCAAGGCGCGCTGCCGCGCCGTGACTGCCTGGGGCGAATGGCAACATTTTTGAGGGGTATCACACGGACTATGCGTACTCTCAGCAATTCTATGCGAATCGGCGGCCTCGCGGCCGCGCTGGTCATTGGTTTGAACGCGGGCTTTGGCGCCGCAACCGCGGCCGCCGCCGAGGCGCCCGAGCGATCGTCGAAGTTCAAGGACTTCGCCGACGTGACCAAGAACGCTAAGAAAATCGAAGGTCTCTTCAACCTTTACCACGACGACCAGCATCTGTACGCGGCCCTCTCCGGCAGCGACATGAATCGCCAGTACCTCGCTCCGATGTCCGTGGCCCGCGGCGTGGCCTCGGCCGGCATGGGACTCAACTTCGACGAGCAGTGGGTCATCTCGTTCGCCCGCGAAGGCGACTACGTGCACGTCATCCGCAAGAATCTCCGCTACGAGGCCCCCGGCGGCACGCCCCTCGAAAAAGCCGTCAAGCAGAACTACACCGACTCGATCATCATGGCCCTGCCGATCGTGAGCGACAATCCGCCTGGCGGCGGCGTGCTGATCGACCTGGCCGACATCTTTTTCACCGACTTCGCCGACCTCGGCGTCGGCGGCATCGACCGTCGGCGGGCCAGTTGGCACAAGATCAAGGCCTACCCGAAGAACCTGGAGCTCCAGGTGAAGGTCACCTACGGACGCGCTCCACTTCGCGCCGGGTCCGGCGGCGACTACGGCTACATCGACTCCCGCGGCATCACCATGGTGATGCACTACAGCATCGTGCAAATGCCCGAGGGAGGTTACCGCCCGCGGATGGCCGATCAACGCGTCGGCTATTTCCTCAACGCGACGAAAGATTTTGGCTCGAACAATCCGGACACGACGTTTGTCCGCCGCATCAACCGCTGGCGCCTGGAAAAGAGCGACCCCAGCGCCGATCTCTCGCCCCCGAAGAAGCAAATCGTCTGGTGGGTCGAAGACAACGTCCCGCACGAGTATCGGCCGTTTGTTGAGGAAGGCATTCTTGAGTGGAATAAGGCGTTCGAGAAAATCGGCTTCCGCAACGCGCTGGCCGTGCGGTGGCAGAACGAGCGCGACGAGTTCGACCCCGAGGACATCAACTACTGCACGTTCCGCTGGATCACCACGCCCAGTACGTTCGCCATGTCGAACGTGCGGTCCAATCCCGTCACCGGCGAGATGATCGACGGCGACGTGATCTTCGACGCGAGTTGGATTCGCTTCTGGCAGCAGGAGTACGCCCAGCTCGTGGCGGCGCCCTCGGCCGACGACGATGACGAAGACGCCATCCGCCTCGGCGTGGGCGAGATCATCAGCCCGATGATGGCCGCCCAGCAGGGGTACGGTATGCCCGCCTCGGTGCGCAATCGCGTCCACGGCGTCGATCCGCACGCGGCCTTGCACGGCGAGCGCACAGTCGCCGCCATGCCCAGCACCTGGAGCCCCTTCCACGCGGCGCTCAGCCGCAAGGCCTCCGACACCGGCTGCTGCGTGGCCTGCCAGTACGCCGCGTCGATGCACAACCAGTTCCGCATGGCGGCGATGGTGCTGGCCGCCGGCGGCAAGGGCCGCGGCGCCGAGCTGCCCGAGGAAATGCTCGGCCAGGTCATCAAGAGCATCGTCATGCACGAAGTCGGCCACTCGCTGGGCCTGCGGCACAACTTCCGCGCTAGCGCCATGCTCAGCAGCGACGAGCTGCACGATACCTCCATTACCCGCGAGAAGGGCCTCGTGGGCAGCGTCATGGACTACACGCCCGTCAACATCGCCCGCGCGGGCGAGAAGCAGGGCGACTACGCCACCACCACGCTCGGCCCCTACGACTATTGGGCCATCGAATACGCCTACATGCCGATCTCCGGCAACGAGGAAGAAGAGCTCAAGAAGATCGCCGCCCGCTCGCCCGAGAAGGGGCTCGACTACGCGACCGACGAGGACCTGTACGACTCGAACGACCCGCGCGTCAACCAGTACGACCTGGGCTCCGACGGACTTGCGTTTGCCAAGCACCGCATTGCCCTGGCGAACGACGTGCTCGAGGACATGGACGAAAAGCTCGTGAAGGACGGCGATTCGTGGGCCCGCCTGCGGCCGGCGTTCCTCACCGTCCTGCAGCAGTACGGCGACGCGGCCTACCTGGCCATGCGGTACGTCGGCGGCCGGCAAGTGTCCCGCGACGCCCGCGGCAGCACCGACGCCCGCGACCCCGTGGTGCCCGTCTCCGGCGACAAGCAGCGCAAGGCGCTCAAGTTCATCGCCGAGAACATCCTGGTCGACAATCCCATCCCCATGCGGCCCGAGCTGCTCCGCCGCGTGTCCAGCGAGCACTGGATGCACTGGGGCTCCGGGACGGCGATTTCCGAAACCCGCGTCGCTGTGCCGTTCTACGCCTACGTGCAGTCGATCCAGAACATCGCCCTGTCCGAGGCGCTGGGCTCCGGCTCGCGGATGCAGTTGATCGAGACCAACGAGGCGCTTGCCGGCGAGGACGCCAAACCGCTGCGGATGGAGGAAGTGTTCCGCACGTTCACCGACGCCGTGTGGTCCGATCTCAAGAAAGTGGCCGACGAAGACTCGGACAAGGACGAGCTCAAGCTCTCGAAGGTCCGCCGCAACATGCAGCGGACCCATCTCGAGTACTTGATCAACATCGCCTTGGGCCCCAAGTACAGCTCCTACAGTCTGGCTTATCTCTTCAGCTCGGTGGGGCAGTCCTACCCGGCTGACGCCCGCAGCCTGGCCCGGGCCCACGTCAAGGAGATTCGCGGGCTCATCGGGGCGGCCCTGGAGAAGGACGATCTCAAGACCGACGAGATTTCCAAGGCCCATCTCCAGGAAATCGCCGACCAGCTCGACAAGGCGCTCGCCGCCCAGGTCGAGGCGGGGAATTTCTGAACGTTTGCGATTTCTGCGAGCCCTCGGCGGCAATCTTTGGCGGCCGCCGGCGACTTAAATTAAATACGGAGCGGTCGGAGCTGCGAGACTCTCAGCTCCGGCCGCTTTTTTCATGCCTGCTGGCGCCCAAGGTTTTCGCGCAGGCGGCGTAGTACAATGTGGGTTTAACCTCCTCCCGGGCCGGGACTATGCAAGTCCACACGACACGACGCCTTCGGCGAGTGGCCCCCTCCCCTCGGCGGGGAGGGTTGGGGAGGGGGGAAGCGTCTCGGTAAGGCGCTGCCGCGCGTTGTGCCTCACCCCTAGCCCTCCCCATCAAGGGGAGGGGACCGGAGAATTGTCAGCGCGGTGGTTGGTCGATTCGCCTGTTGTTGCCCTTTGCACTCGCTTCTTCCCCCATGAAGCTCCTCCGCCGCCTCCTGATCATCGCCGTCATTCTGGGCCTCGCCGGCTGGGCGGTGAGCTGGGCCGGCGGCGATTACCTTGCCAGCCGCAATCGCACGAACTACCGCACGGCCAAGTCGGTCCGCCGCACGATCTCCTCGGTCGTGAACTCCACCGGCGAGGTCAAGCCCGTGCTGTCCGTGTCGATCGGCTCGTTCGTTTCCGGGCCGATCACCGACCTGTACGTCGGCTTCAACGATCGCGTCAAAGACGGCCAATTGATGGCCAAGATCGATCCGCGGATCTATCAGGCGGCCGTCGATGGCGCTCACGCCGCATGGATCACGCGGGTCGCGGACGTTGTCCGCGTCAAGGCGCTGCTCCAACAGGCGGTCAACGACGAAAAACGCTCGGTCGCCCTGCGGAAGCAGAATCGCGATTACATCTCTCAGGCGGAAATCGATCGCTTCCATTTTCAACGCGTCCAACTCGAAGCGCAGCTCGAAGTGGCGGACGCCGCCGTTAAGCAGGCCGAGGCCCAGCTAAAAAACGCCCAGGCTAACCTGGACTACACAGAAATCACATCGCCCGTGGACGGCATCGTCATCGACCGCAAGATCGAGCCGGGGCAAACGCTCGCGGCCCAGTTCCAGACGCCCGAGCTGTTCATCGTGGCGCCCGAGATGGAGAAGCGCATGCACGTCTTCGCATCGGTCGACGAGGCCGACATCGGGCTCATCCGCCGCGCCCAGGAGGAGCACCGGCCGGTCGAGTTCACCGTGGATGCGTATCCCGAAGACCTGTTCACCGGCGAGATCGAGCAGGTTCGCTTCGCCTCGACCGTCACTCAAAATGTCGTGACCTATCCCGTCGTGGTCGCGGCGCCCAATCGCGACCTGAAACTGCTTCCCGGCATGACGGCCGAACTGTCGTTTCAGATCGAGAAAAAGGAGAACATCCTTTGCGTCCCCAACGCGGCCCTGCGGTTCTACCCGGACCTCGCGCAGGTGCGCGAGAAGGATAAAAAGATCCTCGAAGGCGCCGAAGACGAGGCCCGCGAAGAGGAGGAGACCGCGGATCTGTCCGCGCGGGAGCTGGCCGAGGCCGGCGCCAAGCGCAATCGCCGCCACGTGTGGGTCGTCGAAGGCGACAAGCTGCGGGCCATCCCGATCGTCATGGGCATCAGCGACAGCCGCTACACCGAGGTCGCCTCGGGCGAACTCGAAGAGGGGCAGGCCCTCGTCACCGGCATCCGCCCGCCAACGTAGAAGGGGCTATCGGCTGTCGGCTGTCAGCGATCGGCCAGAAGCTGCCGCAGCCGTTCTCCCACTTCTGGCCGACAGCCGAAAGCCGATAGCCGACGGCCACAACACTCCATGGGCTTCTGGCTTACAGTTCGCGTCGCTCTCCGCGCCTTGGCGAAAAACAAGATGCGCGCTGCGCTCACCGTGCTGGGCGTGGTGATCGGCATCGCGGCGGTGACAACCATGGTGTCGGTCGGCCAAAGCGCGAGCCAACTCGTTCAGGGCGAGTTCGAATCGCTCGGCACGAACGTCCTCGTCGTCTTTCCCGAAGCCACGCGTCGCCGCGGCGCCTTGCGTAACCTCGCCATCACGCTCACCGCCGACGATTCCGACGCCATCGTCCAGGAGTGCGAGGCGGTCGTCGCCTCGACGCCCATCGTCGGCGCCGGCGGATCGCAGGTGATCTACGGCCACACGAACATCAACCCTCGGCAAATGGAGGGCGTCGGCGAAGATTATCTGGCCGTCCGCAATTGGCCCCTCCGGCACGGCGGATTCTTCTCCGATCGCGAGATCGACTCCGCCGCCAAGGTGTGCGTCATCGGCCACACGATCGTCGTGAAGCTGTTTCAGACCGCCAACCCCATCGGCGCGAAAATCCGCATTCGCAATACGCCCTTCGAAGTCATCGGCGTCCTGGAGACCAAGGGCGCCAACATCGTCGGCGAGGATCAGGACGACGTCATCCTCATGCCCTATACGACCGTGCGCAAGCGGCTCCAAGGCTCCGACTTCAGCAACATCGACGTCATCCTGGCCTCGGCCGGTTCCTCCACCACGATGGTCGCCGCCCAGCAGCAGATCACGCAGCTCCTCCTGGAGCGGCATCGCATCCGCCCCGGCGACGTGCCGGACTTCAACGTGCAGAACATGGCGGAGATTGCCGATCGCCTGGCCGTCATCACCGGCACGATGACGCTCATGCTGTCGGCCATCGCCGCCATCTCGCTCCTTGTGGGCGGCGTCGGCATCATGAACACGATGCTCGTGTCGGTCACCGAGCGCACGCGCGAGATCGGCATCCGCATGGCCGTCGGCGCCCGCAGCAAGAACATCCTCCGGCAGTTCCTGGTCGAGTCGGTCGTGCTCTCCTGCGTTGGCGGAGCGATCGGCCTGGGTCTCGGCGTGAGCGCTTCCGCGGGACTTACCGTGCTGATCAACAGCTTCTCCAGCGGCAGCGACTGGCCGGTGGTCATCTCGATCCCCGCGGCCTTGATCGCGATGGCCTTCGCCGCCGCGGTCGGCGTGTTCTTCGGGTTCTATCCGGCGCTGAAGGCGAGCCGGCTCGACCCCATCGAAGCGCTGCGCTACGAGTGACCTGCCCGGCTGTGAATCCGGGGCACGCTTCGAGAGCGCCGTTTGCCACAAGGCGATGCAGAGTTCCGAGGCGACGGCCGGAGTTTTGGCGGTGCGGGGCCAAACATCATTTTTAGCGACAAAACTCAGCATTTGGCGGCGGTGCGTATGTGCTTGTCCGGCAGGGAGTTGCGAACCGCTGACGGGTTGGAATTATGTCGCGTCGGGCGGCGGTCAAATGCGCGCTTGCATGGCATGTGCGCGGCAGCGAAGGCTTGCCGCGAGAACGGCGCTTTGCGGCGGGGTAAGGTCGTCAAGAAGAAAAAATGAACTAATGTATACTATACGCTTGCGCGGGCGATGTCAAGGACGTTCGTTAGCCGAAAGAGGAATTTGGCCGCTCACGAGTACGAGGACGACGACGGGCGTGATTTCCGCCCATGCATGGCGAGTCGAGGCCTCGGCGTTTTCCTTTCGGAAGTACGACCAAGGGCACGTCCCCCAGCGCCAAGCGGGCAGCCAGCTTGAACTGAGTTGCACGTCGGCACGCTCGCCACAGGTCGGTTCGTCCTTGGGCGCGCGGCAAGAAACATGAGGGGCTGGAGAATCGACCGGCGGGTGCATTCAAGCTGACGACATGCGTTGGTGATCTCGACCGTCGCCAATTGCAGTCGGTCGATTTCACCGACGCACGACAATCCACACTGCCACGCCAGGTTGGACAACACGTGGCCGACGAAAGCAGCGACGCCCAAGACCGCCGCCCGATCTTCCGTGCGTCGAAGCGGCGTTGAGCATCGCGTCCTGGAAATGCGCGCGCCGTTGTGGCATCCTGCGGGTGCGTGCTACGGAACCCAACACTCATATTTCATGCGAGAGCAACGATGAAAAGCAAACGTGACTGGTTTGCGGCGACGTGCCGCGCAGTGCTATTGCTCACGGCGGGGGCGCTGATGGCGATGACGGCGCCAGCGCAAACGCCGCCCGCGGCGCAGGCGGAAGCTGAAAGTGAGCTGACGTCCGAGCAGCAAGCGCTGCGGGCCAAGTTCGAGCAGTATATCGAGCTTGAGGGAAAAGGGCGGTATGCAGAGGCCTTGGTCGTGGCTGAAGAAATCGTCGCGATGACGAAGGAGTCCGGCGATCAGGACGCCTATGCCACGGCCCTCAACAACCTGTCCTCGCTCTGCGTTGACCTAGGCGACTATGCGCGGGCGTTGCCGCTCAACCTCGAAGCGCTGGAAATGTACAAGCAACTCTACACGGAGGAGCATCCTACGTACGCCAGATGTCTAAACAACCTCGCCGGGCTGTACCAGGCGATGGGCGAATACGGGCGCGCGGAATCGCTGTTTCGGCAGTCGCTGGAAATCAGACGGCGCACGCTCGGCGAGAACGATATCTCTTGTGCCGCGGCCCTCAACAACCTTGGACTGTTGTATTCCGAAATGGGCGACTACGCGCGTGCGGAGCCGCTGTACCGGGAGGCGCTGGAGATTGCCAAGGCCGCGTATGGCGAGCACCACGCCAACTACGCCATTTCTATCAACAATCTTGCCCAGCTTTACCGGCAGATGGGCGACTTTGAACGCGCGGACCCGTTGTACCGACAGGCGATTGTAATCCACCAAGAGACCCTCGGTGACAAGCATCCTTACATCGCGGTCGAGCTCTGCAACCTTGGCGACATGTACCGCGAGATGTGGCATTTCACGCGGGCCGAGCCGCTGTTTGAGAAGGCGCTGGAGATCAATAACGAGGTGCTCGGCGCCGAACACCCCAATACCGCAGAGACGCTAGGCCACCTAGCCCTGCTGTATTACTCCACGACCCAGTTTGGGCGGGCTGAGCCGTTGTACGAGGAGGTGCTGAAGATTCAAAAAAAAGCATTGGGCGAGCGGCACCCCAATGTCGCCACGACCCTCAACCAGCTAGCGCTCGTCTATCGTTCCACGGGCGATTTCGCGCGGGCGGAACCGCTGTTGCGACAAGCCATCGAAATCAAGAGCGCTGTCTTGGGCGAACAGCATCCTGACGTCGCCATCTATCTTCACAACCTCGGCGATCTGTACTTTGCCCAGCGCGACTACGTCCAGGCAGCGCCGTACTTCCGCAGCGCGCTGGACATCGTCGTTTCTAGGAGCGAATCCACGTCGATCGTTCAGGACGAGGCGGGGCAACATAGGCAGAGGCGGGACGTGGAATCGTTCCTGCACAGTTACTTGAGTTGCCAGTTGCACCTCCCTGATGGCGCCAAGGGCGCCTACGGGGATCTCTTGAATTGGAAGGGGGCGACGCTCGTGCGTCAGCGCGCCGCGCGGGCGGCGGGCAACGACCCCGAGTTGGCCCCGGTAGTTGCCGAACTTCAGATGGTGGTGCGGCAGTGGTCGGCGCTCGCCGCGGGCGGCCCGAATGCGAAGGAGAGGCTGGCGAGACTTGCGAAGGACAAGGAGCGATTAGAGGCCCGTTTGATGGAGGAGAGCGCCCCGTTCCGCGCCGCCGCGAAAAAGGTGGAGATCGGTGAAGTCGAGCAAGCCCTGCCGAAGGATGCGGCGCTTGTGGATTACTTCGAGTTCTCGTTGCGCGAGCCGTCCGAGGCGAACGTTGGAGAATTTGATCGGCGGCACTCCCTCGTGGCATTTGTGGTGCGACCGGGCCAAGGGGTGCAGATGTTCGACTTGGGCGACATTTCTCCGATCAACGAAGCGATCGACCTGTGGCGCCGCGACTACGGGAAGTCGGCCGAGGGAGCTAAGGCGGGCCAGCTGCTGAGGGAGAAGCTGTGGACGCCGTTGGCCGCGGCGGTCGGCGACGCTCGGCTGGTGCTGGTGGCGCCGGACGGCGAGCTGGGGAAACTGCCGTTCGCGGCGCTGCCGGGAGCGAACCCCAACAGTTACTTGATTGAAGGTGTTTCGCTGGCACTTGTGCCGGTGCCTCAGTTGATCCCGACGCTGGTCGCCGCTGAGGACGACGCCCAAGCATCACGTGAGCTGCTCCTGTTGGGCGGGGTCGACTACGACCGCCGCGACGCCGCAGGCCCCGGGACGCCGCCGATCGGAGATTTGCTGGTCGCGGCCGCCGCCCGCGGAGAGGTGCAACGAACAACCACGGGCCTGCGTTGGGGCGCGCTTCCCGGCACGACCCACGAGACGGGGGTGATTAGCGAGCTGTTTCGTTCTGTGGGCGAACTATCCAATGAGGCCGTCGAAGAGCTCACCGGCCCGGCAGCGACGGAAGAGCAGTTTCGGGCGCTGGCGCCAACGAGCCGTATCCTGCATGTGGCGACGCACGGCTTCTTTGCGCCGGAAGCCGAGCGCTCGGAGCAGGAGGAGGCGCAGCGGGAGAAAGACCCAATCCTTGTCGTCGACGGGATGGAAGTTGCGGTGGCGAAACGTCCTGGGGAGCATTCGCCAGGACTACTCTCGGGCTTGGTGCTGGCCGGCGCCAACGCTCCGCCGGAGTTGCCCGAGGATTCGGCGGCATTCGCTTCGTTGCCGGAAGACGGGATCCTCACCGCGGACGAGCTCGCGTTTCTTCCGCTGACGCACGTGCAGCTCGTGGTGCTGAGCGCGTGCGAAACGGGGCTCGGCGAAGTCGCTGGCGGAGAAGGGTTGCTGGGCATCCAGCGGGCGTTTCAAGTGGGCGGCGCGCGGACGACTGTCGCCACGCTGTGGAAGGTGGACGACGATCGAACCGCGCAGCTGATGACCGCCTTTTACCGCAATATCCTCGAGCGGAAGCAGCCGTACCTTGATGCATTGCGGAATGCCCAATTGGAAATTCTGCGCGAGCTGCGGGCTCACGCCGTCGGTGAGGATCAAAACGACGAGCTGCGCGGCGCCGATGCGCCGGCGGGCGCGCCCGCGATTACGCGTGGCGACGCGTACTATTGGGCCGCGTTCACGTTGTCAGGGGACTGGCGGTGACGAGATGTGCCATCTAAGCACCTTGCATTCTTCCTTTGCGATCCTGCGAGGCTGCGAGGCTGCCCCGCCGAGTGCTCAAGCGACATGCTTGCGTGCGTCGGCGTTCACGACCGACGCAGTAAACGGCAGGGTGCCGAAATACGATGCGGCATCGGAATGCGTGGTCGAAATGACGACAATCGCGTCGTCGGCGTTTGACCACGAAGGGCGCAATGAGGGCGTGTCCTGCGTTGCTTAGGGGCGGTCGCATGGGTGCGGAGGTCGCTCCGACCAGAGCGGAAACGCGCAGCGTGCCATCGAGACTCGCACAGTCTCAGCGTTCACCGGCCGGCGGCTGAATCGACGGCGGCAACTGCAGCGTCGGCGGGTCGTAGACGCCCGGGCCCGGCGAGAAATCCTCCGTCGGCGGCGGCGAATCGGGCAGGCCATTGGGCAGCAGACCCGGCAGGTCCCGCGGCAACCCGTCGGGCAGCGACTCCGGCGGCGCATACGGCAGCGGCTCGTCCACCGGCGGCAGCCGCCGCGGGTAGTCGTCCAGGTTGAAGAACTGCTCCGCCGGCTCGTCGCCCGCCTCGTAGCGGTCGACGTTGTCGCCCGGCACGATCGCCTCCGGATACAACTTGCCGCGATTGGGGCAGATCCACAGCGGACCCAGCGAGCAGAACCGGTCCTCGTACAGGAACACGCCGTGCGTCTCCAGAATCGTGCCGGTTTCGCGTTCGAGGTTCGCCAGCTCGATGTTGTACAGGGTCAGCGACTGGGCCTGCAGGCTGACCGAGTTGCCCCACTCGTTGATCGCCTGCAGCACGTTGAGGAAGATCACGTCGATTTCCACTTCGTACGCGGCGAACTGCCGTTCGAGATTCTGCTTCGACGCCTCGCGGGCCTGCGTGAATGCCTCGTACTGGGCGTAGAACTGATCGAGGTTGCGGAAGTTGTTCGCCAGGATCTGGCGAGCCGTTTCCACGCCTTGTTCCAGCGCCGCCCGGTCGCGCGTGATCAGCAGCTCGGCCGAACGGAGGCCGGCGCGCTCCGCCCGCAGAAACAGCGGCACCGAGAAGTTGACTCCGACCGTCCAGTCGGTCGCCTCGCCGCCGCTCGTGCTCATCGTGGCGCCCTCGGGCGTCGTCCCTTCGAGGCCATTCCAACGATACAGGCTCACAAGATCCAGATTCGGCTGCATCTGGTTGCGCGCCAGAATGAGATTCTGCTGATCGGCCTCGAGAATGAGCTTGAGTTCGATCAGGTCGGGCCGCCGCACCTGCGCGACGTCGATCACCTGGGTCCAGTCAAAGGCAATTTTCTCGCTCGTGGGCGGCGTCGTCGGTTCGAGCTCCAGCGGGTAGCTCGAAGGCAGTCCCAAGATCGCTGCGAGGCCGGCTTCGCGCGCCAGGAGATTCGCGCGGGAGGAGATCAAGTTCGCACGAAACTGGGCGAGCGCCGCCCGCGCCTGCGAAGTCTCCGTGATGTCGGCCAGGTCCGTTTCCTGCCGCGCGGTGGCCCGCCGGAGCGCCTCCTCGGCTTGTCGAACCTGAATCTCGCGCGCCCACACGTCGGTCCGCGCAAATACGACCTGCCAGTATGCTTCGACGACGCCGCGGACCGTTTCCTGCAGGCCGTCGCGAAGCTGAAAGAACGACCGCTCGGTGTCGATCCGCGCCAGTACGATCGGCACGCGATTGGCCAGCACGCCGGCGCCGCGGAGCAAAGGCTGCGTGTAACTCAGCTCCGTCGCGTAGCGGTTCTGCGGATTGAGCGCGAACGAGCCCGGCGAAAATCGCGACGCGTCGTTGCCGAACAGCACCTGGGCCGTGCCGCCGGCCAAATTGCGCTGAGCCACGCCGGTCGACAGGTTGTAGTTCTGCGTCTTGCCGGTCCCGATGACCGTTTGTTGCGGCCCGAACGGATTCAGCGGATCGACGGGCACGCGGGCCGCGAACGGCGGCTCGATGCGCGAGAACGTGTTGTTCACCGTCACCGTCGGGTCGAACGCCGCGCGCTGCTGGTCGATCGAGTTATTGACGATTGCCGGGTCGTAAATCGTCCGTCCGCTGGAGACCGCGATGGCGCCCGCCAATTGGCGCACGACGTCCGAGCGATCCAGGGCAATGCGGATCGCTTCGTCGAGGGTGAGCCGCTGCACGGCGCCTGCGGCGCGCGGCTGGCTGACCGTCGTCGGCGGAGGCGTCGGCGGCACGTACACGTCGGGCAGGGCGGCGGGATCGCGAAAGCGGATTTGCCGCTGCTCGCCTTTGATGAGCGGAAAGACGCCGTCGTCGTACTCAACGCGGTCCGTGGCCGCGGCGACGCCGGTCATCAAGGTTACGATGAATAGGGCTGCAAACGCTCGGCGCCAGTAGGCTGCGTTGGCACGGCGCGTGCGCGGCGCGCGTGTCCTCGTCCCGCGCGCGGTGCGGCTCAAGGGTGCAGTCGGAGCGATTGTAACCCTTCGCATAGGGAAGGGATTTCGACCGGTCGTAGCGATTGCTCCAAAGGTTCGTGATATGCCGGCAAGGCCTGCCAACCCTGGCCCGCAAAGTTCGCCTGATCGGCGCCGGCGCTTCACGAACGTGCGCCCGTCGCGGCGGCATTGCTAGCAGCGGCCACGACGTCTCAGAGCTGATCGTCGACCGCGTGCAGGGCGTCGATCGCCGCGGCAAAGTCGGTCGTGTCGCACACGATCTCGCCGTCGCGGAGCACGATCTGGCGGCGCGAATGCCGGGCGACAGCCTGGTCGTGCGTGACCAGAATGATCGTGAGGCCCGACTCCCGGTTGAGCACGCCAAACAGCTCGATCACCTCGCGGCTGGTCCGCGTGTCGAGATTGCCCGTCGGCTCGTCGGCCATGAGGATGTCGGGCTCGTTGACCAAGGCACGGGCGATCGCCACGCGCTGCTGCTGCCCGCCGGAGAGCTGGCTCGTGTGGTGATCGAGCCGGTCGCCCAGGCCCACGCGCTCCAGCAGCTCCTTCGCCCGCTGATGGCGCTTGCGCGCGGGAATGTGCTTGGCGTACAACAGCGGCAGCTCGACGTTCTCGATCGCCGGCGTGCGGGCCAGCAGGTTGAAGCTCTGGAACACGAAGCCGATGCGGTCGTTGCGGATGCGGGCTCGCTCGTCGCGGGACATCGTGGCGATCTCCTCGCCGGCCAGGCGGTAGCTGCCGCTGGTGGGGCGGTCGAGGCAGCCGAGGGTGTTCATGAGCGTGCTCTTGCCCGATCCCGACGCGCCCATCAGGGCAAGGTACTCGCCTTGTTCGATGTTGAACGTGGCGCCCCGCAGCGCCGCGACCTGCACGGCGCCGAGGTCGTAGATTTTCGCGACGTCGCGGAGTTCAATGAGTGGCACGGGGGATCGCCGCGGGGGATTTGAAACGGGAAGTGCATCGAGCGTCCCGCCATTGTACTTACGGGACGAATGCGCTGGATCAACAGTGGCGGATCGCGCTTGATGATCCTCCGGTTCCCTCCCCTTGATGGGGAGGGTTAGGGGTGATTGCGCCGTGTACCCGCTTCTTCCCCCCTCCCCAGCCCTCCCCGCCGGAGGGGAGGGAGCCGGAGAGGCTTGTACGTTGCCCGATTACGCTACCATAGGCCGCATCAGGTTAGTCGCTTATCGGGGAGTTTGGTTTCATGGCAGGCATCTCGCGACGCACGTTTTTCCAACACGCCGGCGGAGCGGCGGCCTTCGCGACGGGCGGCGTCTTGCTGGCCCAGTCGCCTGGCGCGGGCGCCATCGAGACGCTCCCGCCGCGTAATCGCACGCCGCTGTCGTTCGTCATCGACGACTCGACGTGCCTGGTGAACATGGGCCACTACTGCATGCCGCAGTTTGCCCAGGCGTGGCCCGATCGGGAGATCTACCAGCGGCCGTGGACGACCTGGCCGCGGGAGATTCCGGACGACTTCGTGCGCGAGTTCGGGGACTGGTGCGGCGAGCGCGGCATCAAGGGCAAGTACAGCGTCGTGCCGAATCCCGCGTGCGTCGGCTGGCTGGACCGCGAGCTGCCCGGCTGGTCGCGCGACGACTTGCGGCAAAGCCTGCGCCTGGTCCGCGATTTTCTGGCGCCGAACTGGGACATCCACCCCGAGATGATCACCCACACGCGCGTGATCGATCTGGCCACCGGCCGCCCCTTGGAGCCGGCCTCGGATGCGACGATGGAGAATTCGTTCCCGCAGCACGATATGAGCGTGGACGAGCTGGCGGCCTACCTGGCGTACGCCCTGCAAATCCTGAAGAACTGCGATCTGCCGTGCGAGGGCATCACCACGCCCGGCGGCTTCGGCAACCGGGTGAAGGATAAGCTGCCGCTGGCCGTGCACCAGGCGGTGCGCGAGGTGTACGGCGCCGAGCTGCCGCATTTCTTCAAGTACGGCGCGGAGGATCTCAACACGGAGCCGGCGCTCGAATTCCTGGGCGGGGGGCGGGACGTTTCCCGACTTGCGTTGAACATCCCCGTCGGGACCGGCGACTGGTTCGGCGGCTGGGACGGCGACGAGACGCCCCAGCCCGACCTGTACGCCACGGCCGACGCCGCCAGCGGCCGCATGGTCGAGCTGATCGAGGCGGGCCGCCCCGCGATCATGCTTTGCCACTGGCCGGGGCTGTACTGCCACGGATCGAAGCGGGGCTTTCACGCCTTTCAGCGCGTGACAACGGCGCTCGCCCAGCGGTTTTCGCGGCAGACGCTGTGGATGAAGCTGAGCGACGTCGGCCGCTACTGGGCGGCCAAGGAGCTGACGAGCCTGGCGCTGGACGACGGCTCGGCGGTCGTGATCGACGCGCCGCTGGCCTGCCGCGATTTCACGATTCGCGTGCCGCGGCGGCTCAGCAAGCCGCCGACGCTGCACCATGGCGATGCGGTGCAGCCGCTGCGCGAGGTCCGTGCCGCAGAGCAGCTCGAGGCATCGACGGTGCTTGCGCGAGACGCCGAGTTCATCGCGTGCTTTCCGCTTGCCGCGGGCGCATCGCGATTGGAGTGTTAGAGCAGGTGACGGTTTCGCGTGCCAATTGAGTGCCACTGGCGCGTCGCCAGTGCGGAGGCGCCGAGCGCGTACCCACTTCTCAATGGCGACACGCCAGTGGCACACAAAACTGAAAAACGCGTTATAACGGACCTGCGAGCGACCAGTCCGCGAGCGCGGCGTCGGCGAGCGAGGCAAACTCGCCCTCTGTGGGCGAGTCCTCCGCTTGCGCCTTTCGCTGATTCGCCGATTGAGCCGCGACGTCGTCGTTTGCTGGCGACGCTTGATGCATCCCGCCGGCCGTCGGCGGGAGCTGGCGAGGACTCTCGGCGGGCGACGGCGGCAGGGCGCGCCAGGGCGTCGACGCAATGCTGAGCGGTGCGGGCCGCCACCGTGCGAGCTCGACGAACGCTTTCCGTTCGACGCCCAGCTCTTCCGGTTTCGCGGCGTCGTGGTCGTCGGCCAGCGCCGCCGCGGCCGCGGCGGCGGGGCCATAGTTCGCGCGCCACGCAGCGAGATCGTCGCCGTCGACGTCGCCGTCGCCGTCGGCGTCGCCCTGCCCGGGCGTGGCGCCGCTGGTCGTGCCCAGGCTCCGCTGCCAGCGGAGGAAGTCGTTGCCGTCGACGTCGCCGTCGCCGTCAAAGTCGCCGGCCAGACCGGCGCCGAAACTCACCGAGCCGGGCGTCGGCAGCGCCGCCTGCCAGCTTCCCGCGGCATTGCCGAACGACGTGGCGGAGGTTCGGCTGAGCGTCATGCCGGAGTTTCCGGCCAGCACGGGCCAGGGAGCGAGGTTGTCGTAGAGCGCTTCATCGCTGGTGACGCGCGGAATAAGTTCCAGTGCGCCCGACGGCGCGTCGGGCATCTGCAATTCGATGCGAGCCCCGCCGTCGGCGAGCGATCCGCTGAACGGGCCAACGAGCGCGACCCCGGCGCCGATGCCATAGTGCGCGCGAAATGCCGCCGCTCGGGCCGCATTGGCCGGCGCCGTGGGATCGAACGGAACGAGCACCAGCGTTTGCCCCGCCGCGAGCGATGATCCGGGCGCGAAGTCGAACGTCGCGTCGCCGGCCAGGCGATGGTTCGTCAGGTCGACCGGCGCGCCGGTGCGATTGTAGACCTCGATGAACTCGAGATGAGCGGCGGTGATCGTCGGATCGATCGCCAGCGCGGCGGCAGAAGGAGCGCTGGGCCGATACCCAATTTCGCTGATCACCAGCGGCCCGACGCGCGCCGCACTGTTCGGGCCGCCAAGGGTTGGCGCCATCGGCGCCAGGCGACCGGCGGCGTTGGGCAGCCGGCCGACGGTCTCGCCGACGAGCGAGGCGCCGAAATGCACCGAGTCGACGATCGCGGTGACGCTGCCCGTGCCGTCGGGGATCACCAGAAACACGTCGTCGCCTTCCGTGCCGTTGATCGCGAACGGGATCTGTCCCGGGGCGGGGGACGCGGGGTTGAAGTCGTCCTCGTCGAACACGAGATACCCGCCCGCGGCGATGATCGTGCCCGCGGGAATCGCGAACTTCAGCGGCGTGCCGCCGGAGTCGCTCAAGTACCAGCCGCCGACGTCGATCGGCTGGTTCGTCGCGTTGTGCAGCTCGATGGCGTCGCTCTCGCCTCCCGAGCCGCGCGTGCGGACTTCGTTGACGACCACGCCGCGCGGTCCCGCGCCGGCGGCGCCTGGCGTGCCGCCCAGCTCGGTGCTGGCCCGCCAACTATACCACTTGCCGAGCCGGTCGGCGGGCGTGCCTGCGGGATCGATCAGCTCGAGCGTGGCGCCGTCGCCGTCGGCGGCTTCGCTCCAGGGATCGAGATCGCGGTAGTCGATCGCCATCACCAGGCCGCCGAGGGCGTCGCGCAGCTCGATCAGCTCTCCGGAGTTGCTCGCCCCGCCGCTCCACGAGCCGAGGATGTTGTGCCCCGTGCCGTAGCGGGCCTGGAACGCGGCCACGTTCTCGACGACCAGCCCGCGCGCGCCCGGCGCGAGCGTGATATTGCCGAACGTGAAACTCAGCCCGCCGGCGAGCGACATGTTCTGCAGGCTGATCGACGCGGTGGGGTGCGTGTTCATCACCTCGATGAACTCGAAGTCGTCCTCCACCACGCCGGGGACGGCCGCCAATTCCGCCGCGGTGGGGGCGTGCGGATGGTAGTTGAGCTCGCTGATGACGATGCCGCCGGAGCCCTGCGACGCAACGACGAACGTGGTTTCGACGAGCGGGCTCCACGTGGTTCCCACGCGGACGCGCGCCTTGACGGTCGTCGTGGCGTCGATCGTCGCCGGGCCGCTGTACGCGGTCGCGGCGGGATTGACGCCGCCGCCCACGAGCCGCGGATCGTCGCCGCTGGTCGTGTAGTAAATCGTTCCGCCGCTGGGGGAAGTCATCGTGAGCCCAAAGCCCGGCAGCACAGCCCCGCCGAACTGGCTCAACTGCGGCGCTGAGATGTTGCTGAACAACCCATCGGATCGCAGCCGTGAAACGGCCAGCGAGTGGTACTGCGGCATGTCGCCGAGCACATCGGCGACCGAGTCACGCCAATGGTCCACGGTCATCAGGGGCACGACGGTCGTCGGCGGCACGTTGATCACCTCGCCCTCGCGGGCGTCGCCCCAGCGGGCCGACTCGGCGATGATCGCCGCCTCGACCTGGTCGGCCCGCTGCTGCCACCGCGCGTTGGCCGACTCGACGGTTAGCGCCCCGTCGTTGAACAAGTGCTTCTGCACGCGATCGGCGAACCGTTGGCGAAACTCGGAGCTGTTCCGCAGCAAGGCGTAGATCTCCGCGGGGGTGAACGCGTTGTTCACCTCGGTGCGGTCACGGAAGCGGCCGTCGACCGAGATCTCCTGATCCCACGTGTAGAAGCGGAAGCCCGTGCCCGGCTCCACGCGGTTGCGGGCAGCGACCCAGTTGTGCGACGGCCAGTCCTCCACGCCCGCGTAAATGTGCAGCAGCATGTAGTCGATCAAGTTCTCGACATCCAAGTACGTCGGCAGTGCGGGATTGAGCGTACCGTCCGGGTTGCGGCCCTGGAGCTGGTGGTAAATCGCGTTGGCCGTCGCGGCGCTCGCGCCCGACATCTGGCGCGCCAGGGCGAACATCGCGTTCCACGTGGTCTTGTTGCCGCGAAACAGCTCGTTAAAGTCCTTGACGACGTCCCAGTCCTCTTCATTCCCGCCGAGCCGCGAAGCGAGATACGCGTCGTCGACCCGCTCGGTCGCGTAGTACAGGCCCCAATACAGCCCGTTGACATAGAGGTGCACGTACGTCGCGTCGGGCGCCAGGCTGCCCATGGCGCGCTGGTTGTCCATCATCCACACGTCGCGCGTGTAGGTGGAATCCAGCGGCGAGTAGCGGCCCGATTGCGTGCGCGTGGGGAAACTGTCGGTGAACGCTGCTTTCAGGACAACTGTGTTGATGTCGGCGAAATTGGAATTGTCGAACAGCGGATACTCGAGCCGCCCCGGGCCGTCGAACTCGGGGTTGAAGATCAACCGGAACGAGTGCTTCTTGGTCCGCACGTTGTCGCGGCTGGCGGCGCCGTGCATCTGGACGCCGACGTTGTATTGAAATTCCTCGCCCGTGGCCGGGTCGATCAATTCGACGCTTCCCGGGCGGCGCCAGGCGTCGCCCTGGGCCGTCGCGTTGGGGTAGATCCCGCTCGACGGATGCCACAGATGGTTGTGATCCAGGACGATCGACATCGTGCGGATCGACTGCAGCGACTCGCGGATGCCGAAGTCGTCGTTGGCCAGATTGTCGTCGCCCCACTGGTTCACGACCCGCGGGTCCATGTTGAAATCCGCGGGGGCATTCGCCTGCCAGATGGCGGGGTAGCTCAGCCCGAAGGGATTGCTAGCCGGGTTTTGCGGATTGATCGTCTGGTTCACCACGTCGTCCAGAAAGATGTACGTGGCCGTGATGATCGAGGACGCCCCGTAGCCGTCCCGCACGGCGCCGGCGCGGACGACCGTGGTGCGCGTGATGGGAATGGGGCTCGTATAGAGGACGGCCGCCGGATTGCTCGGCCCCGGCACGCTGCCGTTGAAGGTGTAGTACACCGAGGCGCCGGGCGTCGGCGTCGCCAGCGCGAGCACGAACGACTCGTCGTGGAACCCGGGCGCGGCGCTCAGCGCCACCGGAGCGACGAAGTCGATCACGCCGCTGTTGTTGGCGGCGCCGGGCGTCGGCGTTTCGAAATAGCGGAGCGACGACGTCGCGACCTCGATCGCCCGCAGCTGCGGGGCGATCAAAAAGTCGCCGTCGGCTGCGGCGCTGTTGAGCCCGTGGATCGCCAGCACGTTGCCGCTGCCGGCGGACAGCAGGTGCTTGAAGGCCGACAAGTCGATCGTTTCGGGAAGCAGCGCTTCGCTGTTGCTGCGTTCGAGGGTGGCGGCGGCGTTGAACGCCGGCGGCACGCCCGCGACCGTCGGGGCGTTGCGGCGGGCCACCTCCTGGCCGTTGAGATACGCCACGAAGCCCGCGTCGTACTGCACGTCCATGAGCAGCCGGTCGATCGGCGCCGGATCGGGCGCCGTGAACGGCACGCGCACGTAAGCCGAGGCATTGACTCCCCGCATGGACGCTTCGACGTCCGTGCCCACTTGCTCGTCGAAGCTGGCCCGCGTCAGTTCGAGCGCGTTGACGACGACGCTCGTGTTGGAGCCGCCTTGAACGCCCCGCAAGAGCAGCGTGCCCAGGGGCGTCGTCGTGAGCTGCGCCCGCATCGCGTTGGCGTCGTTCGAGGTGATCGGGTTCGCCGTGTTGTAGGTGTACGGCGCCGCGATGATCACCGGGGTTGCGCCGCTTACCTCGCTCCATGTGGCCTGCCGCGTGCCCGTGCTGGCGCCGTCCAGGGAGCGCAGCACCAGGTCGTACTGGGCGTTGGGCACGAGCCCCTGGATGAGGATCTGCATCCCCGTCCCCATGGGCCCGCTGGAGAAGATGAAGTCGTCGTACACCTGGTCGAGCGTGAACGCGCCGCCGTCGCTGGGCGCGGCGCGGTCGCGATCGTCGATCGTCGCGCCCCCAAATGGGGAAAAGGTGATCGTCACGCCGTCGATCGTCGCGCCGTTGTCGTCGAGCGTCATTGTGGCATAGCCGGGCTCGGTGTTGGCGGCGCCGGACTCGCCGTCGGTGCGGTCGTTGAAATCGACCCGCAGGGCGCCGCCGCCGGGCGAGTTCAGCGTGTCGCCAGTTTCGACCCGCAAGGCGTTGAGGAACACGCCGAAGTTGTTGGTGCCCGCGTCGTTGCGGCCGTTCACGACGATGCGCCCCGCAGCGTCGGCGGTCACGACGAACCCAAAGCGGTAGGTGTCGTTCGACGGCGGCGCGGCGGCCGACCCGCTGAAGCTGTAGTCCTCGACCGTCACGCCGCCCGCGGTCCAGTCGGACGTGCGCAGTCCCGGACTTCCCGAGTCGTAGGACCAGACGGTGAGCGTGTACGTTTCGCCGGCCGCGAGTCCGTCGATTACGACGTCGAGTCCGCTCGTGCCGGAATCGACCCGGGAGAAGATGAAATCCCGCAGCAGCGCGGATTCGGTGAAGTCGCCGGCGCTGGTGGGCGTCGGGCGGACCCGATCGTCGTAGCCCAGGCCGGACACGTCGGTCACGGTCACGCCGATACTGCCGAACGAGCGCGAGGTCGATCCCAACTGAATCCCGCTGCCGCCCATCACGAAGGAGCTGAAGCCGGCTTGCGTGTTGCCCGGCGCATCGCGGGCGTTGAAGTCGACCTGCAAGACCGTCGTCGACGGCGGCGGGGCGTCGAACTCGCTGTAGCCGACGCCCAGGGGTCCGCTCTGCCACGAGGCGTCGGGGACGAATCCCGGTTGGGTCCAGGACGTGCCCAGCGATCCGCTCGCCGGGACGAGGATCTGGGACGCCGCGGCGGCGCCGATCAGCAACGACTGGGTCGCGTCGGAGCCCACGCCATAGGAAATATTCTCGTACTGCGGCGGGAAGCTTGGCGCGAACTGGCTGGCGATCGACAAGTCGGGTCGCACGAGCGCGAGGAACTCGCCCTCGGCGCCCAGGGCGAAGTTCGTGTGCAGTTGCGAGCCGGGCGCGGCGCGGTCCTTGCCTGAAGCGAAGACTACAAGGTACTGGCCGGCCGGGAGGTTCACCGCGGGGAGCTGCCATTTGTCGAGCTCGCCCGCGTCGTCGGTGAGATGCCAACCGCCGAGGTTGATGGGCGCATCGCCGGCGTTGTAGAGCTCGATGAAATCCGAATAGTCGCCGTCGACGTCCTGGATGACGCCGTCGTTGCTGGCGAGGATCTCGTTGATGATCGGCTGGGCCGCCAGCGCCAGGCGGCTTTCCAGCCGCTCGATGCTCGGTTTCCGACCGGTCGCCGCGCGGCGCGCGCGCAGCCGAGCCGTTCGCCTTCTCCATTCCGCCATGCATGCCTCCTCGAAGAGCGGCGCCGCTGCCTCTGAGGGCGGCGCGAACCGTCATTATCCCCTGACGGCGGGGTTGCGACAACGATTTTGGGCCTGCCGGTCGTCCCGCCCCGCCACAAAACGGCGGACGGTTGCCCGCCTGGCAATGTCAAGCGGTTCGACCCGCGGGAGGCGCGTCAATTCACCTCACCCGCCGGGAGCCGATGGAGCAAGTCCAGGGTTAACGACGCTCGGGGCACAGTTTTTGCGAACTTTTTGCTGGGCTTTGCCCGAAGCTAGCGCGCCTGCTCGTTGCCGACCGCCGCCCGCATGGAGCGCGTGATCGACTGCCGCACTTGGAAGAAGCCCTGCCAGGGGTCTGCCGACAGCGACTTGAGTCGCTTCGGCGCATTGACCACGGTGAAGCCATTGGGCTTGGTGCGCGCGGTCAACTCGTCCCAGGCCAGCGGCATGGCGACTGGGGCGCCTTCGCGGGCGCGGGTCGAATACGAGGCAATGGCGGTCGCCCCCCGTTGATTGCGCAGGTAGTCGACGAAGATTTTGCCGCGCCGTTTGGCCTTGCTCATCGTGGCGATGTACCGTTGGGGCGCCCGCCGCACCATCTCGTCCGCAACGGCCGTGGCGAACTCCTTCAACTCGTCCCACGTGTTGCGGCGCACCAGCGGCGCCACGACGTGCAGTCCCTTGCCGCCGGAGGTGCGAAGAAACGACTCCAGCCCCAACTCGTCAAGCAAAGCATGCGCTTCGCGCGCTGCATCGACGACCGTTTTCCACGCGACGCCCTCGCCGGGATCGAAGTCGAACACCAGCCGGTCGGGCGCCTCGATCTTGTCCGCGCGGGCCGGCCAGGGGTGCAACTCGAGCACGCCCATCTGAACCAGCGAGACGAGCCCGGGCAGGTCGTCGACGACCACGTACTCGTCCTGGCCGGTCTTTTCGGCAATCATCACGCCGCGCACCGCGGCGGGTAGCGAGTCCGAGAGGTGCTTCTGGTAAAAGCATTGCCCCTGGCGGCCGCCGGGGCACCGCACGAGCGTCAGCGGGCGACCTTCCAGGTGAGGCATGATCCAGGCGGCGATCGACTCGTAGTAGCGGGCCAGATCGAGCTTCGTGAGTCCCATCTCCGGGTACAGGACGCGATCGGGATTCGACAGCGTAATGCCCGCCACCTGGGCGGCGCCGGCGTCGGTGTTGATGTTGGCGACAGCGGGCGACTTGGCAATGCGCGGCACGGCCTGTTCCTCCTCGCGGGTGATCTGGCGCGGTGATTTGTCCTCGCGCAATCCCTGAAACGACGGGTGGCGCAGCAGGCCCTCGTCGGTCCATTCGGTGAATTCCACCTCGCCGACGAGCGTCGGCTCGACCCACGTGACGCCGCGGCGCTGCGGGGCGCTCAGCGCCGTCGCCAGCGGCGATTCGTTAGTCCGCAATTCGCGCAGCAAGCGCACGAGGTCGCGTAGCGACTGGTCGGTGAACCCTGTGCCCACGCGGCCGGCGTAAACGAGCTTCTCGCCCTGGTAATAGCCCAGCAGCAGCGCGCCCAGGCCGACGCGAGTTCCGGACGGCTTGGTGTAGCCGGCGATCACGAACTCCTGCCGCCGGCTGCACTTCACCTTGAGCCACGTGCGGATGCGCACTTGCTCGTAGGGCGCATCGGCGCGCTTCGAGACGATGCCCTCCATGCCGCCCTGGCAGGCCCTGTCGAGCACCGCCTCGCCGGCGCCGGCTACATGGTCGCTGTATCGAACGACGCCATCGTTGCGTGGGCGGGCAGCGAGCATAGCCTGCTCGAGCGGCTCCTTGCGCCGCACCAAGGGCGTAACAGTCAGGTCGTAACCGGCGCAATGCGGCAGGTCGAACACATAGTAGACGAGCGATTCCTCGTTGCCCCGCTTGAGCGTATTTTGCAGCCGCTGAAAATCGGAGAGGCCGTTGTCGCCCAGCGACACGATTTCGCCGTCGACAATCGCCTGTTGCCAGGGCAGCTCGGCCACGGCGGCGGCGATTGTTGGAAAGCGGCGCGTCCAGTCCTTGCCGTTGCGGCTGACCAGTCGCACTTTCCCTTCGCGAAGAAACGCGAGGATGCGATAGCCGTCGAACTTGAGCTCGTGCAGCCAATCGTCGCCTGCCGGCACGCCCTGCGCGAGGGTCGCCAACTGCGGTTTGAACTTCGCCGGTTGCCGGGCCGGGCGAGCGCCGGGCAGCTTGCCGATCTCGCTCGCGACGGCCGCGCGCGGGGACTTCCTAGCGGGCGGACGGCGCCGAGTCGACTTCGCATTCGACGGGGGCTTGCCCTGGCCGCTCGTGGAGGCCCATGCGCGGTCTCCGTCGGCCGCGATCTGCGCCAGGTCGCGGTGCGAGAGCACGCTGAGCGGTTCCTGCTCGAGCACGTCGTATTTGGCGCTTGGTTTCGCGGCGTCGTCCTTGTGCTTGATGAGCAGCCAATTCTTGCCACCGTCGCCGGCGCGGCCGCCCATGCGGACCAGGGCCCAACTGCCGTGCAGCTTCTCGCCGTCGAGGCGGAACTTGAGCTTGCCGCTGCGGTAGTCCTTGGACGCGTCGCCGTCGCCCTCGGGTTCCCACTGGCCGCGGTCCCACACCATCACGGCTCCGCCGCCGTACTCCCCTTCGGGGATGACGCCTTCGAAGCTCGCGTACCCGAGCGGGTGATCCTCCACGTGCACCGCGAGTGACTTGACGGCGGGGTCGAGGCTCGGCCCTTTCGGTACGGCCCAGCTTTTCAGCGTTCCGTCCAGCTCCAAACGGAGGTCATAGTGCAGCCGCGAGGCATCGTGCTTCTGAATGACAAACTGGCGACCCTTGTCGCGATGATGCTCTTTGCCCGCCGGTTCCGGCGTGCGTCGGAAGTTGCGCTTGCGTTTGTATTCTTTTAGACTCATGGCGACGCATGCGACCTAACTGGCTCGCTTTTTCTTAACGCAGCAGCTCCAGCACGAGTGCGTCGCCCCCGACCATTAACGCCGGTAGGTGCCGGCACGCGCGGATGATGAACGGGTACCTCGCAAAAGACATGCCTGAAGCTCTGGCGGGCGATCCGCCCGGCACGCGTTGTGCACCGCATGCCCCGAACACCAAGTTTCCCCAGGCATCGTCAGGCACTCGCCATGGCCAACAAATCCAAAGTCGGCGGCAAAAGCAGTAAGAAACAGGCGCGGCCGCCGCAGACGCAATCACGGCGGCCCGGCCGCCAGCGCCCGATGGTTCCGGCGCCGGCGTCGATCCTTCCTGACGTGCCGGGGGTGCGGCCGACTGGCCGGCAAAGTCGCACTCATCACCGGCGGAGACAGCGGCATTGGACGAGCCATCGCGCTGCACTTCGCACGCGAAGGCGCCAACGTGGCTGTCGTTTACCTCGAGGAGACTGCCGACGCCGAGGAGACGCAGCGCGGCGTGCTCGAGTACGGCGTCGAGTGCCTGCTCATCCGCGGGGACGTCGGCCGCGAGGCGTTCTGCCGCCGGGCGGTCGACCGTACGGTCAAGACGTTCGGCCAGTTGGATGTGCTGGTCAACAATGCGGCCGAACAGCACCCGCAGCAGAGCATCGAGGACGTCAACGAGAAGCAGCTCGATCGAACGTTTCGCACGAACATCTACTCGATGTTCTTTCTCACAAAGGCGGCCTTGCCGCACCTCCGCCAGCAAAAAAACTCGGTGGTGATCAACACGACGTCCGTCACGGCCTATCGCGGGCACGAAACCTTGCTGGACTACTCGGCGACCAAGGGCGCCATCGTTTCGTTCACGCGGTCGCTGTCGCAAATCCTGGCGAAGGACGGCATCCGCGTGAATGCCGTCGCGCCGGGGCCGATCTGGACGCCGCTGATCCCCTCGACGTTCGACGCCGAGAAGGTCGCCACGTTCGGCAGCGACACGCCGCTGGGACGGGCCGGACAGCCGTGGGAGTGCGCGACGTGCTATGTTTTTCTCGCGTCGCAGGAATCGTCCTATATGACGGGCCAGGTTCTCCATCCCAACGGCGGGGAGATCGTCAACGGGTAATGCCATTCGAGCGCCGCTTGCGACTCGGCTCTCGATCTGGCTCGCGTCGGCACGTAGAAAGGCCGCACACCACGGCCGCGACCAGGACAAACGCGGCCGGCTCCGGCACGGTCGCGGCTGCTCTGCTCGCGGGCGCGCCGAGAACCGTCCCGTACGTCGCCTTCCAATTCTCGAGATCGGCCGCCGAGGTCAGCCCGCCGAGGTTCTGCTGGATGTACAAGAAATCATTCCCGTCGACGTCCAAATCCCCGTCGAAATCGGCAATCTGCACGGGGCGCAGCACCGAGACGTCGTCGATCAAGTAACCGCCCGCCGTGTTGATGTTGAAAAGCTGGTCGAACACGCGAAAACCGACGTTGATCGCATACACGTCGTCCGGCACCGTGAAATCGAATGAAAATGTCTCGTAATTGCTCCCCTCGGGGTTGACCAGCTCCGTCACGATCTCGCCCGTGTAAGCCCCCGTCGCATCGAACCCGGCAATGCTGGCCCTCAGGCGGGTGTCCGCCGTCGGCCTCGCCAGGGCCTTGGATGCAAACGAGAACGTCAGCTCCTCGCCGCCGATCGCGGCGACGCGGAACGGATCGACGTCGAGCCCGACGTCGCCGCCGAATGGCTCGGCCGTCACCTCCAGCGCCGCCGCGCTGGCGCCGGTGCGCGCGTCGTTGCTGATCGTCGCCATGCCCGACACGCCCGTCGTGTCGAAGAATCGCCAATTCGTCAGCGTCGCGAGCGAGTTTTCAAACCCGCCGTTGACCATCCGATTCTGGCCGCTGGTGACATCCACGAGCGACGCATTGTCGAGATGAGCGCTGTAGTCGCCGCCAGGCGGCAGATTGAACCGCGCGCTGAGGCTTCCCCCGGCGTCCGAGCGCGCGGTCAGCCCGTAGGTCTCAAACGCGTCAACGGGATCGAAGTCGGCGGTGCGGTTCCGCGCCGTGTCGTTGAACTGGATCTCCGTCCGCAGGAGAGGCGTTCCCGCGAAGGGGCCGCCGTCGCGGGCGTCGATCGTCAGCTTGTAAATCCGCTCCTCGGGCGGCACGGTTTGACGCACCGCCGGATCATCCTTGTCGAACGCCGAGTCGGCGCCATCGGGCAGGGCCCGCACCAGCTCGATCCCCTGGCCGCTCCGCCCGGCGGCGCTGGTGACGGTCGCCGTTCCCGTGGCGCCGCCCACGGCGAACATCCGCCAACCCGTGATGACTCCGACGTCGATCACGTCGGTTCCCCCGGCCATGGTTCCTTCAGCATCGGCCTCGAAGTCGCCGTTGGTGAAAATGTTCGTCTGGGCCCATGCCGCGCGATGGCTTGCCGAGCACGCCGCCATCACGGCCAGCGCGCAGAAAATCCGCCTTGCCATGATCATCCGCCTCCAAGAAGTCCCCGATTCCAGGTGAGCGTGAAGCCGCCCGTGGCGTGTCGTTGAAACTCGCTCGCGGCCATTCAGCATAACGCGGCGGAGGATCAGGAGCCACCTGAAGCCTCATGCCGGAACCCACGCAACTTACCGCGGAGGTTGGCAATTCGGGCACCAGCAGGTGGTGCGGCCGGCTTCACCCTGGCGGCGCAGTTGGATGGTCGCGCCGCATTCGAAGCATGGCTGCCCTGAGCGGCCGTAAGCGCACAGCCGCCGGCCGTCGCCGGCGAAGCGGGTTTGCCGGGGGGCGCCGGTGAGATTCTTGCGCAAGAGCGTGCGGGCTTTGGCAAGCATGGCGGAGAGCTCGCGATCGCTGAAGCACGCCACCGGGGCGAACGGGTCGAAGCCCATGAGGAACAGCAAATCCGATTTGTAGATGTTGCCGATGCCGGCGACGATGCGCTGGTTCATCACCGCCTCGCCCAGCGGGACGGCGTCGTGGACGCGGAACTGCGCTATGGCTGCGGCCATTTCGAACTCGGGCGCGAGCAAGTCCTGTCCCAGGCCATTGAGGCGCCCGTGGCGCCGCAGTTGATCGGCGCTCAGCAGCTCCAAAAGCTTTGGGGAAAAACAAATCACGTCGAGCACCGCGTCGCGCGCCGCCGCGCGCCGCACGACCAATTGCAGCGACGCGTAATGCGTCGGCTTCCGCCACGGCTCGCCGGGGCGGTAGATGTGCCACGAGCCGGTCATGCCCATGTGCGAGTGGAGGGCGCCGCCGCGGTCGAGATGCATCAGCAGGTGCTTGCCGCGAGCCTCAACGCGGGTGACGACGGCGGCCTCGATGTGGTGCGGCTCGAACTGGCGGTCGCGCAGCCTGGCCCGTTCGATCAGCGCGCCCTCGAGTGCCGGCCGCAGCGTGACGGCGGTGCGGTAGATCGTGTCTCCTTCGGGCATCGCGGGATCCTCCGTGGAAATGCTTGCGCGTGCCACTGGCGTGTCGCCAGTGCATGGCGTGCCGAGCGAGTACCCACTTCTCACTGGCGACACGCCAGTGGCACACAAAACGACATGCGCATCTCGCCGGCCCCGGCTCGGAGCGCGACGGCGCTTGGCGGTCGTTCTTACGATCGCGCGGCATGGCGCTCCTCCGCGCGGTGCAGCAGGCCGCGGCTGGTATGCAGGAACCCGTGACGGGTGAGATCGGCGGCGATCGGCGCCCCGCCCGCAGGCGCCCCGTCGATCTGCCCTACGAGCACCGGCGTGCCGCGCTGGGCGACGCCGGCGAGCGCGGCGGCGAGCTTCGACTGCCACATGGGCTCGTCGGCCGGGTCGTCGGAGGCGAACGTGAGCAAATGATTCCCCGTGCGTCCCAAATACCCGAGCAGCTTGCCGTCGAGCAAGAACACGCGCGCTCCGGCGCCGCGCTGCGGCTGCACGTTCGCGACGCGGGCCGCCGGCCAGGGCAGGATCGAGCCGTACGCGTTTGCCGGATCCGACGCGGCGAGCACTGCCACGTCGTCAGCATGCGGATCGCTGGGATTGGGTTTGCGGCGGAGCAACTCGTCGGCCCCCGGCGCCGCGAACTGGGCCCCGCCCATGCCGGCGACGAAGTACCCGCGCCGCACGCGGCCGGTTTCCTCCATCGCCCGCAGGATGGGATACAGGGCCGCGAAGCCGCCGTCGATCGTCTCGCGGCCGACGGCCGATCGCACGAGCACGCCGTAGCGGCGGATGAGCTGCTCGGTGATCGCGGTTTGCCGCGCGGTGAGCGAGCGCGCCGCGTCGCCCACTTCGCCGTGGTAATCGACGAGCGACCAGCGGCCCTCGGCGCCCGGCTGCCGGGCCTGGCGGCGGGAGCGGAACGAGCGGCGATCGCGCATGCCGCGTCGCCCGCCGCGATCGCTCTGCTCGCCGCGCGAACCGCGCCGCCGTGCTCGCAGCGGCGCGAGCGAGTCGTTGGTCACATGGCCCGACCACACGAGCTGCCACAGCGCGTCGAACACATCGTTGCGGAAGCCTCCGATCTCGCGGGCGATCTCGTCGAAGAACACGGCGCCGCGGACTTCGAGCAGGTCGCGCACCCGCTCGGCGAGCGGATCGTCGATCGGCGCCGGCGGCGGCGCGAGTAGCGGCACGTTGTCCGCCAGGTACAGGGCGATGCGGCCGTCGTGCGGGCCGACGCTCTCGACGCCGCGCCAGGCGACTTCGCCCGCGGTGCACAGTTCGTCGAGATCGCTCGGCTGGTAGTCGGCCATGCGCGCGGGCAGAATCAGCCGGTCGAGATCCGAGGCCAACAGCGGCGCGCCCTGCAGCAGCTCGACGGCGTCGAGCAATCCGTCGAGCCCGCGGCGCGGCCGCTCGACCCCCTGCCACGCGGGCAGGAAACGGGCGAGCGCTTCGGGCGGCGCGGGCTCGATTTGCTTCCGCAAGAGGGCCAGCGACTTCGACTTGATCCGCCGCAGGACGGCGGCGTCGCACCACTCGCGGCCGACGCCGCCGGGGAGGAATTCGCCCGCGAGCAGTCGCCCCCGCTGGGCCAGCCGCTCGAGCGCGGGCAGCACCGCGGCTTCGCCCAAGCCCAGCCGCGCGGCGACGTCGGCCGTGCGAAACGGCCCGTGGGTGCGAGCGTAGCGCGACACGAGGTCGCCGAGGGCGTCGTCCCCGGTTTCCAAAAACGCTTCGGGCAAGCCCGGCGGCAGGGCCACGCCCAGGGCGTCGCGCAATCGTGCCGCGTCTTCAGCTGCCGCGAGCCGGCGTTCGCCGGCAATCTTCACGCGGACCACGCGCCGCGTGGCTAGCAGCTCGTCGATCCAGCGGGCGAAGTCCGCGCTCATGCCCGCGGCCGGCGTCGTTCGCTGGGCCAGCTCCGCTTCGCTCAAGTCGCCGAGGTGGAGCAGCAGATCGTGGATCGCGTCGGGGCCGTCGATGCGCGGCCCACCATTCTGGCCCACGTCGAGCCGCTGGAGTTCGAGCACAATGGCGTCGATCGCGTCGGCGTCGAGCAGCGCCCGGTAATCGGCGGCCCCCAGCAGCTCGCGCAGTTGTGCGTGGTCGAGCGCAAGCGCCGCCGCCCGCCGCTCGGCGAGCGGCGCATCGCCCTGGTACAGGTAGTTGGCCGTGTAGTTGAATAACAGCGCGCCGGCGAACGGCGAGGGGCCGCTGGTTTCGACCGCGTGGACGCGCACCTGCCGCCGCTCGATGTCGGCCAAGAGTTGCTTGAGCCCCGGCACGTCGAACACGTCGCGGAGGCATTCGCGGTAGGTTTCCAGCATGATCGGGAACCGCTCGTAGCGCGACGCCACCGCGAGCAAATCCGCGCTCTTGCGGCGCTGCAGCCACAGCGGCGTGCGGTGCTGCGGGCCGCGCCGCGGCAACAGCAGCGCCCGGGCGGCGTTTTCGCGGAACCGGGCGGCGAACATGGCGGTCGAGCCCAGTTCGCGCACCACCTGGTCCTCCACGTCCTGCGACGCGGGAAGCAGCAGCTCGATCGCCGGCGGCCGATCACTTTCCGGTACGCGGAAGGCAATCCCGTCGTCGGCCCACATAAAATCAACCTCAAGTCCAAGTTCAGCCCGCAGCCGCGCTGCTGCGGCGATGGCCCACGGGGCGTGCACGCGCGAGCCGAACGGCGAGAGCACGACGGTCCGCCAATCGCCCAGCTCGTCGACGAACGATTCCACGACGATGCACTGATCGCTGGGAACTTCGCTCGTGGCCTCGGCCTGATCGGCGACGTATCGCCAGAGATTCTCGCTCGCCATGGCGTCCAGCCGGCATTCGCTTTGCAGCGTTTCCGTCGCCGTCTCGTGCGAACTGCGGGCGAGCTTGCGGGCCAGCTCGCCGATGGCCTGGCCGAAGTCGAGCGGCCTTCCCGGCCCGTCGCCCCGCCAGAAGGGCATCTTGCCCGG
>CAYSFP010000037.1:0-5806 GCA_964430075.1 uncultured Planctomycetaceae bacterium
GGCGTTCACGCGGGAGCCGTCCGTCAAACGCGCGTCCACCATCGGGCAGACTTCGTCCACGCGGCGGCCGACCTTCGACACGATGCGGTCGATGATCTGCATCAGGTGCTTGTCGTCGCGGAAGGTGACGGCCGTCTTCTCGAGCTTGCCGCCGTGTTCGATGAACACGTTCTTCGGCCCGTTGATCATGATTTCGCTGACCGTCGGTTCCTTGAGCAACAGCTCCAGCGGGCCGAGGCCGAAGGTCTCGTCGAGCACCTCGTCGATCAACCGATCGCGCTCATTGCGATTGAGAAACGTGTCCTCGGTGTCGCACAGGTGTTCGACGACCAGGCGGATTTCGCGGCGCAGAACTTCGCCTTCGAGGTCGCCGACGTGGGACAGGTCGAGCTTGTCGACCAGCTTCGAGTGGATGCGTTGCTTGAGCTTCTCGAACTCGAGCTCGCGGTCGCGATTGCCGACGTTGGCTCCGGGGTTGCCCAGGCGTGTCATGGGAGTGAAGTCCTCAAGGCAGCGGTCATGCGGAGCGCAGCGGATGCGGCGCTCGCGAGTCTCGGCGGCGGTCTTATTGCGTCAGAAAAGGATAGTTCACCGTGGCCGAGCGCGTGTCGCGCGACGCCCCGCCGCGCTCGCGGATTCGGAAGAGACGGCCGATTATTCCGGCGGCGCGGTTGACGCGGATGGCCGGGGCGCGCCGCGATGCTCTCCGACGCAGCAAATGCGCCTTATCGGAGGCGGACGATGAGCGATCGACCGGAAAGGGCTCACGTGTCTATGCAAGAATCAATACGCCACGACAACGTCGCGGTCCATCGGCCGAACCCGGAGGGTTCCCAGCCCTTAGCCGGGGGTCGCGGACAACGCGACCCCCGGATCGGAATCGAATGCGCCAAATCGACCCCGCAGGGCGGCGCTGCGGCGCTGCGAACCCTCCGGGTTCGGCATGCCCGTTCGCTCCGGGTCCGGGGGTCGAGCGCCGCTCGCCCCCCGGCTAAGGGCTGCCATCCCTCCCGGGATGAAGCGAGGGCGAGCGTCTCTCCAGCATCAGTCACACGGCGCTCACCCCAGGCTGAGGACGCGTCTGCCCCTACTTGCTCGGCCAAAGATTGAGCCAGCGGCGGCTCTTGCTGTCCGTCAGCGCCCCTTCGTCGTCGGCCTTCTTGCCCACGAGAGCGTCGGCCAATTGGCCGATCGATTGCGTGATGCCTGCCTTGGGCGCGTGCTGCAAAAGCGGCACGCCGTTGTTGCGCACTTCGACCATCACGCGGTAGTCGTTGGGGACCTGCCAGAAGATGTCGCGGCCGATCGTGTCGCGAGCCTTGCGCAGGCTGATCTGCCCGCTGTCCTGGCCCACGCGATTGACGACGACCTTCACCTTCTCGCGCAGCGCGTCGTCCTCGTCGAATGTCATCAACAGCCGCACGACGTTGCGCAGGCACGGCAAATCGAGCTGCGTGACCATGAGCACGTCATCGGCCGTGCGCATCGCATGGATGTCGATCTCGCTGAAGCCCTTCGACAGGTCGATGACCAGGTGTGTGAACGACGTCTTCAACAGGCCGATCATTCGCTGCAGCTTGTCCTGCGTGATCAGCCGGACTTCATCGAGCTGCATCGGGCGCGGCAGCAGATGCACGCCGGACGAATGCTTCGTGAGCGACTTCTTGAGCAGCGTCAGGTCGAGCCGCTCGACGTTTTGGGCCACGTCGGCGAGCGTGTATTCGGGGATCGTGTCGAGAAACACATCCGCGTCGCCGAGCGCCATGTCGAGGTCGACAAGCACGACGGAGTGTGATTCCTCGCTCGCCAGGGCACAGGCCAGGTTGACGGCAATGCTCGTCGTCCCCACGCCGCCCGTCGCTCCCGCCACGGCGAAAATTTGGCAGTGATCTTTTCGCGACGCGGCGCCTCCCGAGGCCGCCCGCCGTACGCGCTGCAGCGCGGCATTGAGATCTTCAGCACGCAGGGGTTCCGTAAGGAACTCCTTGGCGCCGGCGCGCATCGCCTCGAGAATCAGCCGCCCATCCGTCGAGCTGCTCGAGACCAGAATCGCGCAGCCTGGCGACTTTTGCAGCGTTTCACTGATGAGCTTGATCGCCCGCGGCGGATCGCTGTCCATCGCGATGAAGCCGATGTCCGGCTTCGTCTGCTCGATCACATCCACGAAGAACGCATAGCGCGAGCATTCGGCCTCAAGCCATACGGTATCGAGTCCGAGCAGCACCGATTTGAGGCGCTCGCGAGTCGAATCGTTCGGATCGACGACGGCAATGCGGAGGACGTTGGCCATGCGGTGAGGATTCGGAGGCGGTTGGCTTTCGGCCGTCGGCTATCGGCCAGACGGACAGTTCACGTGTCATTGCTCTTTGCTGGCCGACAGCCGATCGCTGACAGCCCAACTCTACCTTACTTCTGCACGTCATAACCGATGGGACCGATCAGGCCCGGCGTGCTGGTGCCACTGGCCGTCCGCTGCCACCCGGGAAGCGTCCGGCGGGCCGCCGGGTCTGGTGGACTGACGTCGCCCGGCGTAAGCGGTCCTATGATCGGGCCCGTCGTGGGATCGTTGGAGATCGCCGGGTCGGCAAGCGTGGGCACGCCGCTTTCCACGGAAACGCCCATGGCGCCGCCGTGGATCCGCATGCCGTCGGTCGCCATCACGGCGGGCCCTGTCGGACCGTAGCCAGCAGGTGCAAAGCCGCCCGGGCCGTAGCCCGCTGGTCCGTAGCTCCCCGGGCCGTACCCGCCGGGAGCGTACCCCGCCGGTGCATACCCGCCGGCGCCGTACCCCCCGTTCTCGCAACGCAGGCCCGGCGCATTGCACGTGCACGGCTGGCTGGCGCCGCAAGGGCCGCAGGAAGGGACCTCGATTTGACCACGCCAGTACAGCTCGCAATTCGACGGCGACATCGTCTCCATGCCCGGTCCGCACTGCGGCACTTCGTGCGGATCCATCCCCTCGGCAAAGTCAGGCGTCACCAGGATGAGACTTTCGATCTCGTTGACCTCTTCCTTAACCCTACGAAATGGAACTCCAACAATCGGGATATTACTCACGTAGGGTATACCTACGTTTTGCGAACTTATTCTCTCTTGTATTAAGCCTGCGATCGCTAGGGTTTGGCCCGCGTTCAGTTCTACTCCGGTGTCAACGTATTTTGTGGTCAACGCAGGAATTACAAAGCTGTTTTGAGTAACGGCATTTGCGTAGTCGAGCTCGCTTATTTCAGGTCGAACTTCCAGACGAATGCGACCGTTTCCGAGTACGATGGGAACAAAATCAATAGACGTGCCGTAAGGCTTGTACTCGATCGTAATAGTGGTTTGCCCTCCCGCTCCTTGTGGAACGGGAACTGGGATTTCACCGCCAACTCGGAACTTGGCTGGCCGGCCACTGATGGTGGTCAGCGTTGGATCCGCGAGTGTCTTGGATAGCTTATGATCCTGTAAGGCGCGAATGAAAGCGGTAAATGTAGTGCCGCCATCAATTACGCTGAATCCAATGTTGGCGCCACCGGAGTTAGTATTACCAAGTAGTCCAGATACACCGGATGAAAAAGAGTCGCCGCCGCTCCCTACTACGGAGAAATCAACGCCTAACTCCCGCAGCTTTGTCCGCGACACCTCCATCACCTTCACTTTAAGCAGTACCTGCTGCACGCCTCCGACTTCTAAATTGCTCACGACCTTAGGAGCATAGTCCTCTGCCAACCGGAAAATTGCGCTGACGATATCCGGGCGGTCTACCTGTCCGCTCAGCACGAGGCTGTTGGTGAGCCGCGTCACGCGAACGGTCGACTCAGGATACATCTGCTTGAGGATAACCTCTAGCTCGCGCACGTCGCCTACGATCAACAGATCGACCGTGTAGACTTGCCCATTCTCGTCCCACAGGTTGATCTGCGTGACGCCCGGCTTGAGCGCCGCGATCTGCACCTGATCCTCGCTGATCGGCGTGGCCTTGACCAACTCGGGGTTGTTCACCACGAGCCGCGGAATGCGCGTCCCCAGCGTGAGAATCTGGCTCGAATTGACCGTCATCTCGATGCGCTCGTTCGCGCGAGAAATGTTGCGCACGATCGATCCGGCGGCCTGAAGCGATTCCTGGGAAACGTCCTGAGACCTGGCCGATAGCGCCGTGCAGCAGATCGCCAAGAGCGCAATCGCTCCGGCGGACAGGGGCGCGATGCGGCGCGTCCATACGAGGCAGTTCGCGTACATCCTTGTACTTCCTTCGGGTCAGTCGCCGCCGTCGGTTCGCTCGTGCGAGCTGCCGGCGCGGCGGCCTTGCGGGACATCCTTGCCCCGGTGAACTGGTTGAATCGCGGTTGGGTCAGCTTCGCTTGGAAATCAAAAAGCCGAACGTCGAAATCCGATACAAATTTCGAAGCTCGATATTCCAAGTCCTCATGGTGAACCGTTTCGTGCTTCGTGCGTCGAATTTCCGGGCGAAGCCGGGCTGGTCACTTCAACTGAAAGTCGATCGGAAACCCGTCGAGCGTTTCCCCGTCTTCGGGAAAAGCCTCGGATTCCTCGCCACGCGGCGACGGAATTTCTGCGGGCGCAACCGGCAGCAACGGGTTGACCGACGTCATCGTGGTCACCGCCTGATCGGGCGAGTTCGGCAGCGTCGGCCGTCCGCCTTCAAATTGAATCCTCTCTACGGTCGTCGGGAAGATGATCGTCATCTCGAACGGCGGATCAGCGGCTTGTACCGGCTGCATCGCCGCCATTCCGGCCTGCGCGGCCGAGGCGACCATCGCTTGCTCCATCAACTTCCGTAACCCGGCGAGCGGGCCGCTTTCCTCGCCATTGTCCGGAGCCGCCTGCTCGCGCTCGCGACTGCTGGCCGTCGAGCGATCATGCAATCCCGACGCCGATTCCTCGGAATCATCGATGATGGATTCGTCGTCCGGATTCCGGGGAATCAACGTCACCTCGCCCATGTTCACAGCCAGGTTGATCTTGTTTGCCTGGCGAGGCGTCACTAACAGCGACACCGTCTTGCCGACGGCGCGAGAATCCTCGCCGTCGGTGCTCTTCTCGGTGGTCGCATCGACCGCGAACACGCGAATGTTCTGCAAGAAGATGCGCGTCACCGGCGTGGTGATGCCGTACGACTCGTTGCGGTTCATAAAGAGCTGCAAATCGACGCGATCGCCGGGGCTCAAGAGTCCCGCCGCACTTTTGCGCGCATCGACCAGGATGGTCGCCAATCGCATGCCCGCAGGCACGGCCTGAATGGGATCGTTCGTTTGCCCCTTGGCCAGCAGCTTGGTATCGAGAATCGGCTCGCCCTTGTAGACGTTGGTGCGCGGACGGCGATCCTCGAGTTCCTCCCACGTCGTGAGCGAGCCGACGGGCACCTTGTCCTTGGGCCACTCTTCGAGGGCCACCATCTCGTCGGTCAGCGGGTCGCCCACATTGATGTTCCGCAGGGCGACGTAAATCGGCGTCGTTTCAACGGCCGTGGGGCGGTTGCTGTCGTCCAGCACCTGGCTGATGCCAATCGACGCAACCAGGCCGCAGCCTAGCGCGAGCGCAAGCAGAACAAGAGATTTTGGACGCATCACACCCCCCTGGCATGAAGTCGCCTTGCGGCGCTTTTCACGTTGTTGGCAGCCGGATCCCTGGCAGTAAGTTCGTCCTGTCGGCTTTCAGTCTGGTCGAACGCTTCCAGCCCCGGCTGATCAACGCATTGCGAACTCCCCGCAGCGACCTTCGCCGCGTGCGGCCCTCACGGCCGCGCTCGGCACGCGCTGTCGCGCCTTGATCGGTTTCTTCGGCGCCCCCGTCACAACCGGTT
>CAYSFP010000037.1:5816-38280 GCA_964430075.1 uncultured Planctomycetaceae bacterium
TCGAAACGCAAATTAGGTTGGAGCCCGCACGCGCGCGTGCTGGCGCCGGGCGGGCGGCGACGCCGCAACTCGAAATCCGAAACTCGAAATTCGAAACAAGCACAAATTCAAGAATTCTTCAAACGGACTCAAGTTCCTTCTGCGTTTGAATTTGAAATTTCAACCTTGATATTTGTTTCGAATTTCGGATTTCGAGTTTCGGATTTCGTACCCGCATCACCCCAACATCCCCGACCACGCAAAGTACATGATCGATCCAATCGCGATCGGAATTCCGTAGGGCAGCAGAAACATCCGCGGCTTGCGCTCGGCGGCGATCTCGGCCAGTTTTTCGGGATCCTTCACCGTGGCGATCTCGTTGAGGATCGCCCAGAACTGATTCTTGTGCTTTTCCCAACTCCGCGTGTACAGCACCATGCCGACGGCGATGACGCCGCCCACCACGGCCGATACGGCGAAGGCGTACAGCGTGTTGGCGCCCCACATCCAGGCGCCGACGCCAGCCAGCAGCTTCACGTCGCCGGCGCCCATGCCGCCCACCGCATAGGCCGGCAAGAGGAGGCCCAGGCCGACGGCCGTGCCGATCAGGCTCAGCCACAGCCCCTCCCAGCCCGCGTAGGGCGAGAGGGCCGCGCTGTAGATCCAGCCGCTGGCAATCATTGGAAACGTGATCCAGTTGGGCACTTTGAGCTGCAGCCCGTCGATCACGGCCGCCACCACCAGCGTGACGGTGACGAACCACACGGGCCAGGTCTCTGCGAGCTGCGATCCAAGTCCTTGCAAATCAACCATGGACGTCCATCCTTACAGGCGCACTCTCACAATGCCCCGCGACAAGCTCCGCAGCGCTTGTGCTGAACTCGGGCCTCGCGCGCGGCTCACCACCGCGGCACGAATAAATAGGTCACGACCGCCGTCAGCGCGGCAAACCCGTAGCAAGCCATTTGGCAAGCCGCTCGCAGCGTTTCGTCCGGCAACCAGCTAATCACGTCGCTATCTCCGACAATTGGGACCTCGGAGGTTGCGCACGCGCAAACCGCGTCTGCTTCCGCGCGAGGGTCCTACTAAAACCTAGGTCACATTTCGCCGGCGCGACGTCCTTGTCGCTATCGACGGCGCAAAAAAAACCTCTCGGAGCGGTCCCGCTCCGAGAGGTCCGTTGATTCTTGGGCGTCCTGCGTCGCCGGCTCCCGGCGATCGAGTGGCTCAAATTGAAGCCGTCGTCCGAGACAAAAGCGGATTGACCTTGATTGCGAAACGCATCGTCGTTGCATCCATGTTGCCGGCTCGGGCGCGTCCTCGCGCCAGTGCCGCGGTTTCGCAGTAGGGCGATGCCGACTTAGCTGCCAAGCTGCTGAGCGACGTTGTTGAACGTGGTGTTGGCGTTCGTTCCGATCGAACGAATGGCCGTCAAGCACACGATCACGATCAACGCCAGCATCACGGCGTACTCAACCGCGGTCGGACCATCTTCCGAGACGAGGAAACGTTGCACCTTCAGAGCGAGCTTCTTCATGATATCCTCCGATTCTCGAACGCCGCGCGCGGTCGCAAGACCTTGCGGCGCCCTACTGGTTGTCGGGAGTTTCAACATGCGATTACTCCCGGTTGTTGGCCCCGAAGGTCGCCACTCGGCGTGTCGCCACGCGAGCGAACCTGCTGTTTTTGCGACCCCCTGAGCCGGATTCAATACACGTGATGCGTCTCACCCCGTCGACCGTCGTGAGTCGTGCGTCATACAACTGACGTCTGACACCCTTTCGGCAACCGGGCTGACAGCCCTCGCTTACGCTGCGGCTGTCCCCTGGGCTTTGCGTCCCGGCCTCGCGACCGGTTTGCCTTTCTCGAGGATGATGACGCAGCAGGCTCTCGTGCGATTGCCCGCTCTTGTTCGACGCCTATCCAAGGGCGTCCCGCTGGGAATTGCGGCGAGGAGAAGAGAAGCTTTCGCTGCGGCCGACGCCTCTGCATCAACCGCGGACTTGCCTCCGCCTTGCGGCGAACGCGAATCCACTTGAAACCTATGTCAGCTTCCGGGGGTGTCAAAGAAATCCGCTTGCCTGCCTGGCGAAATACAGCCGACCTGCCCGCAGAACCGATCCGCGCCGCGGATTCCGCTCGTCTTGCGTCGCTGCGGCCAGGATTTCCCGCCCGCGTGATGCCGCAGGGCAACGTAGCGTTGCGGCGAGACATCGCATTTCGGCCGTTTTCTTTGGTGGGCCGTTCGATCTTCCCTCGCCTTTCCTTCGTCGTCCGGCGCAGCCTCGATGAGTTTCGTTCGCAAACATCTCGATCAACTCGCCGCGGCAAACCGGTGGACGTACCGGGCGTCGAACGAATCGGCGGCCGAACCTGCCGCGTGGGCTGCCATCGCCCTGGCTGCTCACGGTCGGTCGGATGCAGCCGCTGCCGCCGCCAACGGGCTTGGAGACCTGCAATGCCTGGACGGATCGGTCGGCGTGGCCCAAACCCAAGAGGAGCCGCGCTGGCCGACGAGCCTGGCCCTGCTCGCGTGGCGTACGGTAGACGGATTGACCGGCGCCGGCGCTTATAGCGACTCGATCGATCGCGCCGCCCGGTGGTGCCTTTCGGATCGGGGCCAGGCCGGCCAACGATCGCCGCAAATCGGACACGATCCCACGCTGGTCGGTTGGTCGTGGGCCGCGAACACAGCGACGTGGCTGGAGCCCACCTGCTATTTTGTGATGGGGCTCGCTGCCGCGGGATTCGGCAAGCATCCGCGCGTCGTAGAAGGCTGCCGTGTGATCATTGATCGCCTGCTGCCCTCGGGCGGCGCCAACTATGGAAACACGATCGTGCTCGGTCAACCGTTGCTCGCCCACGTAGCCCCCACGGGCGTGGCCTTGGCGGCGCTGGCGGGGCGCGAACCCGCGACGCGACGCGTGGACCGGTCGATCGACCTGCTGCTGTCGCACGTGGGCCCCGCGACGACGCCCATTTCACTCGCCTGGGCGTGCCTTGGTTTGACCGCCCACGGACGTCGCCCCTCGGCGGCCGACGCATGGATCGAACAGGCGTTAGGCAACGACGCCTGGCAACCGCTCGCCGCGTACGAGCAAGCCCTACTGCTGTTGGCGGCGCAGCACGCGCTCGACTGGTTGCCGGGCAAGACACAGCCTGGCCATTGGCCGGAAACCACGCGGTGAAAGCTCAGGGATTGACGAACAATGGTGCGAATCTTCGGGTGCTCGGCGCAGGGAAAAGATTTACCACAGAGGACACAGAGGACACGGAGATGAGGAAGGGAAAGAGGCAGTAGGAATTGGGGAGCGATGGGCTGAGGGCTCGCGAGTTTCTTCTCAAGGATCCTTGCTTTAATTTTTCCGACCTCCGTGCCCTCTGTGTCCTCTGTGGTAAATCCGTTCCGTACGAAATCTTCGCGGCGCGCGAAGAAGTTGATGGATAGTACGACAGTCCGCCCCCAGCGCTGAACAGGCGACCCGCGTATGAGCGACGACGCGACGATTCCCGATCGGCAATCCCTGACCCGCCGCGAAGCCATCGCCATTGGCGGCGCCGCTCTCGCCGGCGTCGCGGCGGCCCGCGCGTTTCGCCCCCGTTGGTCGCGAAGCACGCCCGCTTTCATCGCTCGCGGCCAGCGGTACGACGGCGACCTCCGCACCACAATCTCCGCTGGACTTGTCGCTTGCGGCTTCACGGCCAGCCAATTTCGCGGGCGCCGCGTGCTGCTGAAGCCCAACCTGGTCGAGCCCTCACGCCAGATTCCGCATATGACGACGCATCCGGCCGTCATTCTGGCCGCGTGCGAGATTTTTCAAAGTTGGGGCGCACGCGTCACCGTCGGCGAGGCGCCGGGCCACATGCGCGACACGCAGTTCGCACTCGAAGAATCGGGCGTGGGCCCGGCACTGCGCGAGGCGCGGATCCCGTTTGCCGATTTGAACTACGAAACCGTCGCGTGGCGGCCCAATCTTGGCGGGTTCAGCCGCCTGCCGGGAATCTTCTTTCCGCAATCGGTCGCAGGGGCCGACTACATCGTCTCGCTACCCAAGTTGAAAACCCACCATTGGGTCGGCATGACCGCCGCGATGAAGAACTTCTACGGCGTTCTGCCGGGCATCAAGTACGGCTGGCCCAAAAACGTCCTCCATCACAACGGCATCCCGGAAACGGTCGTCGATATCAACTGCACGTTGCCGCGAACGCTCGCCATTACCGACGCCATCGAATGCATGGAAGGCGACGGCCCCATCCTCGGCAGCATGAAGCCCGCGGGGCTCGTGCTGGTTGGCGGCAACGTCACCGCCCTCGACGCCACCGCCGCTCGAATCATGGGCCTCCAACCCAATCGCGTTTCGTACCTGCGGCTGGCCGAGCACCGTCTCGGCCCGCTGGACGAGCGGCTCATTCAACAGCGGGGCGAGCCCTGGCGCAGCGTGGCGACGAAGTTCCAGCTTCTCGACCTGGAACATCTGAGAGGCCTTCGCGCCGGCGGCGATGGCCCGCTCGTCAGCTAGTCGCCCGCGCCTGGTCGGATCTCCCCGCGATACGACGCCCCAGCCGCGACGCCGACCGCATCAGGAATTCCCCGCGAAACACGCGAAAGGCCCCGAGCCCTCCCGTCCCTATGTTCATTTTCGCGGCTTTTCGCGTGTTTCGCGGGCCCCTCCGAGATCGTCCACGGCGCGCCGTGGAAAAAGAACAAGGGCCCTTCCGACCGGAAGGGCCCTTGATTCGTGCCATGTTCGGCGACAATCGCTGCTAGCGCGTGCGGCGCGAGAGGACCGTGCCGAGCCCGCACAGCGCCATCATCGTCAGCGCCATCGAACCGGGCTCCGGAATCAAAGTGATGTCGAACTGCATCTTTGCGATGTCGCTCATGCTGGCCGCCTGCGACGTCGCGACCAGGCTATTATTGATCACGATATCAACTTTCGTCGCGATCTGGGCCGGCGAAAAGCCCAACCCTGCCATCTGCGCCGCCACGTTCATCGTCGAACTGATGAGCCAGTCGCCTATTCCGGGGTTCGAAACCAGATTGAAGTTCACCGACGCCGAGGTCGGGGCGAGAACGACCGGCGCCACGGCGACGCCGTTAATCTCGAGAATGGTCGCTCGCATGATGGCGCCGGCCAACGCCTGCGTTGCCGACGTGCCCGTACCACTCAGCTCGTAGCTTCCGCCTTCGGTAAACTTGACGAGCGTGACGCCGCCGGAGGAAGCGGGAGCATTGATGGTGAAATTCAACTGGCCGTCGGTGATGTCGGTCACGCTCCCAGTCGACGACGACGTGAAATTGTCGGGCGAGAACGTGATCCCGAACGGAACGCCCGTTGGCGGGTCCGGGGCGCCATAGAGGGGCACTGCGTCAGTGCCGGACGATTCGACAATGTTCGTGAACGTATACCCGGGAACGACGGGTCCGACGTCCGGATAGCTGATCGACGCGGCGTTAGCCGCTGCAGCCGTGCCAAAAAGAAGGAGCGCAATTCCAGCACAGCGGCAGGCAATAAGGCAACGTGATGTCCCAATCATTAGTTCGCAACCTCGGTAACGTTGTCGGCGGGGCCAACGACTCTTGTGTGTGAAATCCAGATGAGGAAGGAAAAGCGGCAAATCTTCTGGCCATTGTAATTGCGGTCCCAAGCCCCGCAATCGATTAAGCCTGAATTATGCACCTAGCTTCACGAGCCTTCCTGGCGCGACGGCCGCGCATTCCGATTGCGCCAATCGCGCCCAGCGAGGCGGGACGGATCGCGGCGCCGGACAGGAAGCCTGGTCGGGCGCCGCCACGAGAAAATCATTGCGATTCACCGACGCCTGCGCACGCGAATGACCATCCTGAGGGCTCCTGGTGGTGCGTCACGCGAGAGTTTTCGGGCGCCACGCCCCCCGGGTCCGCCGCAGGGCGTGGTGCGTCAAGGCAATGCCCCCGCCGCTCCAACCACGCCCGGCGAAGGCCTGGGCGCCCCGACCCGAAAAAACTGGTGTGAGGCGCCACTAATGTTGCGTCACAGAAGGAATTTCGGCTAGCACATTTAGCAGCCGCTCCTTGCCCGGCTCGGCCCGCAAGCGGGCCGGCTAAATCTCCTACTCGAAAAAACAACTGTGACGGAGCACTATCAAAGCGGAAGCAACCTGACCTCGACCACCGACGGTTCCCACCAGGCACAAAAAGCCGCGTGATCAATCAGCAAAATCCACCCGTTAGATTTCAATTTGCGCATAAAAAAAGAAGGTCTCCTCCACTGCAAGAGGAGACCTTCTTAAGAATCAATCAGCGTGTTTTCAACGCGGAAGCGAATCGCTTAGCCGCGCTTGCGGCTGGTGAGCGCCAGTCCGCACAGCACAAGGCCGGCCATCGCAAAGGTCGACGGCTCGGGCACGACCGTCACGATGAACTCCTTCTTGGCGATGAAGGCGCCCGTACCGGGGATCGGCTCGCTCACAGCGGCCAGCGTGTTGTTGATCGCGAAGTTGATCTTTGTGGCCAACTGATTCGGCCCCAGAACGGTCGCGATCGTGGCGTTAAGCGACCACGGCTGCACGATGCCCGCGTTATCAGCCAAGTTGGCGCCGAATACGGCGTTAACAGGCGGCAGACTGATCGGGGCGACCGCAGAGCCGTTCACTTCGACGATGCTCGCCAGAATAATCGCCCCGGCATTCACGTTGGTCGCGGCCGAGCCGGTGCCGACCAGCGTGTAGTCGCCGGCTTCAAATACGCTCAGGCCAGGAATACCAGCGGCACGGCTCACCGAAAAATTGAGCTGACCATCCGTAATGTCGCTGCCGTCATTCTGGCTGACCGCGACGAAGTTGGTTGGATTGAAATCCAACCCGATCGGAAACGGGTTCGGCGGCCCGTAGAGGGGGACGGAGTCCGTACTCGAGGACTCGGTCACGTCAATAAACGTGGCCCCGCCAACGGGACCAAAATCTCCGTACGAAATCGAGGCTGCTTGAGCAACCGAAGAATAGATCGCCACCAAGGCGAGGCCCAGCGCTACGGCGCAGGCCTTAGAAAAGCTTCGCGTTGTCCGGCTCATTAGAACTTACTCCTCAATGCAGTGATGAAAACACGCTGATTCTTGAGACTGTACAACCCGATGATTCTGGAAATCTGCACCGACTCTAACGGCTGATTCTACCAACCTTGACGGCGCCTGCAACTCAAATACTCCGAGCGCAAGCAAATTGCGGTTAACCGCAACAGGCCATCTTAGGGCTGAATTGAATCGAGCCGCTCCGAAGCGTCGTTTTGGATTTCCTGGGCTACCGGTCCAGGCGAAACGCGTTCCCAGGGGGGGACGCGCACGACCAGACTGGCTAGCTTGAGGTAGCATAATCGACAAACCCGACAATGCCAGCGCTTTTCCCAAAAGATATTCAATTTTTTCCCGCGGAAGCCCCGCGGGGCTCATTTCCGCCGATCCACTAACAGAATCACGGATAAAATGAGGGCCGCAGCCGCCCCGCCCGCCGGGACGAGCCAGAATCGCCGCCAATCCGCCCCGGTCGCTGCGGCAATCTCCGTCGGCAGGACACGCGCCCCCACCAGCCCCGCCAGTTGGGCGCCGGCGAAGCAGCCAAACCCCTGCACCGCGACCGAAAACAAGCCCTGGGCCGTCGCGCGCAGGCGACGCCCAGCGCAGCGATCCACGTCCAACTGCAGCGAGATCGTGACCAGCGTGAAAGCCAGCCCGTGCGTCAATATCGCCGCATAAAGCAACTCGTTACGCCACGCCGCCTCGGGAACCGACGCAGTCGCTAGCATGACGAACCGCACGCACCAGATCCCGAGACCCGTGGCGATCGCCGCCCGCACGCTCAATCGCAGGAGCAAGGCGGGCAAGGTGAGCATTACCCCCACCTCCACCACTTGCCCCAGCGTCATCTTGGCGGCTGCCGAGCTCATGCCGGTCCAGTTGAAATACACGTTGCCGTAGGCGTAATAGAATTGGCTGGGGATATGCGCCAGCACGGCCAAAAGCATGAGGCCCATGAAGCGCGGCTCGCAAACCAGTTCCCACAAACGTCCCGGTCCCAGCCCGATCTGCTCGATGCTGGACGAAGCCCGTTGACGATGAGCGGGAGGCGTGTGCGGCAGGCAGAGGGAATAAACGGCGTTGACCAGCGATGCGACGGCACAGATTTTCATGGGAGTCGCCGTGGACTCGATGAACTCGCCTGTCAGCCGCGGCCAAACCCATCCCACGAAGACGCCGGCCGCAACCCACCCGGCCGTGCCGCACGCCCGCACCGCGGGGTAGTCGCGCTCGGGACGCTTCAAATGGTGCAGTGCCATGGAGGAAGCCAGGGCCGCAGCGGGATGGTGAAAAAGATAGAACGTGAACAGGGCCAGAAAGAACGCAGACTGCGATCGGGCGCCGGCAGCCGCGAACATCGCGATCGAACACATCAGGTTCAGAAAGGCCGTCAGACGTTCGGCCGAGAAGTAGCGGTCGGCCAACAGGCCCGTCAGAAAGGGCGAGATCATGCCCGCCAGGGGACCAGCGCCGTAGGCCGCTCCCACGAACCCGGCCGCGAACATCGCCTGGCCCGGGCTCCCCGAGTTGGCGGCAATATAACTTCCGAGGGTCACCGCCCAAGACCCAATGCAGAAGTGCTGTAGAAACAGGGCGCCGGCAAGCTTGACGCCAACGGCCGACGCCAGCTCGGCGCCCGCCTCGAGCTGCAGGGCCGCCGAATCGGCAACACGGGCAACCGGAACCTCTAGCTCCGGTTCGGGAATCAAGGCCGATCGGGTGACGGGGTCCTCGGGCGTGTTTGTCATTGCCAGCGCCCGGCGCCCCAGCAGGTCAAGTTAGAAGCCGTTCGTACCGTTGTCGTCTCCAGGTGGCCGGACCGCAACGGATCAATGCGACCGGATTGTAGCGCAACGTTAACGAGCGCCCGACGGCTCATGGGTTCGCCGAGGGTCGAATGCGCCACAAGAATAAGGTGGCGCCAAAAAGAAGCGGCCATTTCGACCATCGACGGCCAAGCGCCGCAAGTCTGCCCAGAATTCTAGATAAAATCAAAGTGGAGGATAGCGGGCTCGAACCGCTGACCTTTTGGCTGCCAGCCAAACGCTCTCCCAACTGAGCTAATCCCCCGATTTGTTGCTGGGCGTTTCCCAAGCCGACTCTTGCGAAGCTATCAGGCGCGCCGAGGTCTGTCAACGCGGCCCGAAGCGTCTGGCAATCCGCGCAAACTGGCGGATTTTCACGCGATCGGCCGGTCTGCGGACCATCGGTTCGAGAGCCTTTATCGGCGCCGGCGCCAAATGGGCATGAACTAGGCCGGCCCCCGGCGCCGATAGGAAATGGCAGCGCACCCGGTGCGCCTTGTCCAACTGCCTTGATTGTCTTTTCGCGTCCTACTCATCTTATGCATCGCGGCCGCCGCCGGCTCGCGAAGTCCCGAGACGACATGCGCCGTTCTGTTCCGTCGATGCGATCGATGCCCAGCGCCGTCGCCCAAGCGGTGCGCCGCATGGCGTGCGCGGCGCTCCTCGCGCTGCCGGCGACGACGGCGGCTTCCGCCGCGGCCGCGACATGCTCGTGCGATAACGCCGCGTGCACGTCCGGGAGCCAGTGCTCCGCGGCCGCCGACGGCCTCCTGCCCGCCTACTGGTCCGATTGCCTGAACGCCGCGGGTTGGTTGGGCGACGGCGGCGCCTATTGCGGCAACTTCGTCACCGCCGCCGGCGGCTGCGCCAGCGGACAGGAGCTGGTCTGGTTCCGCGCCGACTACGCCCGCTGGCGCCACGACGGCGTCGAGTTGCCGCCGCTGGCCACCTCCAGCCCGGCCAGCACGCCCTCCAATCTGCAGGGCATCCTCGGCCAGCCAACGACAACGGTCATCGCCGGCGACGAGGTCGTCGGCGACGGCTGGCGCAACGGCTTCGGCTTTGAACTGGGATTCTGGCTCAACGCTTACTCGAACTGGGCCCTGGTCGCCGACTTTTTCAACGCCGGCCGCGACACCTACGCCTTCGAGCACGGCCCCGGCGGCCCCCTGATCCTCGCTCGCCCCTTCCTCAACGCACAATCCGGCCAGCAAAACGCGGTGCTGTCGAACCTGCCCAACCAACTGATGGGCGGCGTTAGCGGCAACGTATTCGACGACTTCCACGGCGCCGGCTTCTGGATGCAGCGCGCCATCTGGGAGCGCGGCAGCCCCTGCACGTCCGAAGGCGGCGCCCAGCTCACGATGCTCGGCGGCTATCGGTTCTATCACCACGATTCGCTCGTCTTCGTCCGCGAAGACTACGTCGCGCTGGCCGGCAACACCTTCGGCTTCACGCCCGGCGCCGTGCACCTCTCGTACGACAAGTTTGCCGGCCAGAACGAGTTTCACGGTTTTGAAATCGGACTCCAGGGACGGTTTCAGCGCTGCCGGTGGTGGGCCGAGGGCCTGGCCGCGGTCGCCCTGGGCGGAACTCGGCGAAGCGTGTTCGTCGAGGGCATGACCTTCAACGCCGATCCCGACGTCGTCACGCTTGTCGACCAGGGCTCGTTGCTGACCTCCGAGGTGACCAACATCGGCCAGCGCGTCGACGACCAGGCCCAGGCGATCCCCCGCTTCCGCATCGGCGCCGGGTGGCAGATCACCGAAAAGCTGAGCATCCGCGGCGGCTACAACGTGATCATCTGGGACGGCATCGTGCAGGGCGCCGACCATCTCCCGGCCGATCTCCGGACCGATCCCCGCAACCTGCCGACGGTCCAACCGGGCGGCGGCCCCGATCCGGTCTTCCCCGGCATCCGCGACACGCAAATGATCGCTCACGGGCTGGACTTGGGGCTGGAACTTTGGTTCTAGTGGGCTCCCTTGCGGCGTCGCGATCGATCCGCCGTCCGCCCCGCCCCGCCCTTCCGTGCCGGTTCTCCATGGCAGCCGACGCCGTCGACCACGCCGCCGCCCGCCGCCGACGTCACCTCATTGGCGGCGTGAAGCTCCTGGTGGCGATTGGAATTCTCGGCTTCCTATTTTCGGGGTTGCGCGGCGAGGACACGTTCCAGCAGCTCCTCGAACAGCCCAAGCAGTGGCCGCTCTTGGCGCTGGCACAACTTCTGGCTCTGATCGCTCTGTCGTGCAATTACCTCCGCTGGTGGGTGCTGGTCCGCGCGCTCAACTTGAGGTTTTCACTCGCCGACGCCTTCCGGCTGGGCTCGTTGGGCCTGTTACTCAACCAAGTGTCGCCCGGCAGCGTGGGCGGCGATTTGTTTAAGGCCGTCTTCATCGCCCGAGAGCAGCCCGGCAAGCGCACTGAAGCGATCGCCAGCGTTCTGATCGACCGCGTTGTGGGCCTGTTCGCCATGCTGATCGTGGCCACCGCCGGATATGGGCTCGCTCTTCAATCGATGCCGCTCAGTCCGGTCGTCCATGGACTGGGACGCGCCGTGGCGGCGCTCGCCGCCTGCGGCGTCGTGGGCATCGCGCTGTTGATGACCCCGGCGTTTACGGGGCCGACGGCGAAGAACCTGGCCCGGCGCCTGCCGGGGGTGGGCGGCACCCTGGAACGGCTGATCGATGCGGCGGCCGCATACCGGCACGAGCGCCGCTACCTCTTTGCCGGCATTCTCTTCGGTTGCTGCACGCACACGCTGTTCGTCCTCGCCTTGTGGTGCGTCGGCCGCGGCCTGCCGTTCGACGTACCGCGACTGCTGACGGTGTTCGTCGTCGGGCCGCTGTCGCTGGCCGCCGGCGCCATTCCGCTCGTTCCGGGCGGACTGGGCACGTTCGAGGCCACAATGAATTACTTGTACGAAACCGTGGGGTGTCAAACGGGCGTCGGTCTCATGGTGGCCCTGACGTTCCGCGTGATGACCTATGTGATGGCGGGGCTCGGCGCGATCTACTATCTGAACGCCCGCCGCACGATGTCCCAGGTGCTGCACGAGGCCGAGGAGATCGCCGATGAGAAGGAGGCGGGGACGACATTGCTAAGCACCGGCGAGCCATAGGCTCGCGGCTAAAAGGGGGCTCCACTCTCCGTTTCACCTTCCCCCATTCCGAATTCCGCACTCCGCATTTCCCCCCATGCCCTCCCCCCTCCGCCTCGCCGTCCTGATCTCGGGCTCGGGCCGCACGCTGAAGAACTTCCTCGATCTGGCGGCCGAGGGGCGGTTGCCCGTGGACGTCCGGCTGGTTGTCTCGAGCACGCCAAAGGCCGGCGGGCTCGAACACGCCCGCGCCGCCGGCGTGCCGTCGCGGGTCATCGAACGCTCCGGCTTCGAGTCCGACGCGGCGTACGGCGAGGCGATTTTCGCCGCGTGTCGCGACGCCGGAGTCGATGACGTCGCGATGGCGGGCTTCCTGAAGCTCGCCCCGGTGCCGCCCGATTTCGATGGCCGCGTGCTGAATATTCACCCCGCGCTCATCCCCGCCTTCTGCGGCCACGGCATGTACGGCCGCCGCGTCCACCAGGCCGTGCTCGATTGCGGCGCCAAGGTGACCGGCGTGACGGTGCACTTCGTCGACAACGAGTACGACAAGGGCCCCATCATTTGGCAGCAACCCGTGCCCGTGTTCGACGACGACACGGCGGAGACCCTTGGCGAACGGGTGTTCGAGACGGAAAAGGAAGCCTACCCGCATGTATTGCGGCTGTTGGCCGCGGGGCGCATCGAGCTCGCCGGCCGACATGTTCGCATCAAGCGGCGGCAGCGCGGTGAAGAGGCTCCGCCCGCTGAATAGGTCTGCCATCAGCCCTTCAATTTCTGCAAAGTCTTATTGCATAGCCCTTTGCGATCTCTTGCGGGTTTCTTATGCGAGCTCTGTGAAGTGTAGTCATCTCGCTCCGCGAGATGAATCTGGGGCGGGACCATATATTCTGACAGATTTCTTTCACTTTGGTGATTGATAATGCCATTCCATAGCGTCATACTGCTCAACAACGGCCACAAACTGACCGTTGCGGAGCGTGCTCATGCTGGCGGATAAGCGTCGGGCCGAACTTTTGGAACTCGTCAGGAGGCAGGGCTTTGCCCCGCTGCCCGACCTGGCCAAAGCGCTCGACGTGAGCGAGTCGACCATCCGGCGCGACCTCGCCCACCTGGAGCGCAAGGGTTCGGCCCAGCGCACCCACGGCGGGGCCTTTTACACCGGACCTTCGCCCAATCTGCCGCACTTCGAGCTCCGGCAAGTCGCCCAGTGGGACAAAAAGCAGGCGATCGCCCACGCAGCGGCGATGCTCATTTCCGATCACAGCGCCCTGCTGCTCGACGGCGGCAGTACGACCTACGAACTCGCCCGGCTGCTCGTCGGCCGGCCCCTACAAATCGTCACCAACTCACTGCCGGTCGCCACGCTGTTCGCCGGCTCGACCGACGCGGACCTCATCATCGTCGGAGGCTACGTTCACGGCCGCACCGGAACCGTTCAGGGACCGATCGCCGAGCAGACGATCCGCTCGCTCAACGTGCGACTGGCGGTCATCAGCGGCGCGGGCGTCAACGACCGCGGCCTGTTCAACAGCAACCTGCAAATCGCGGCCACGGCCCGCGCGATGATCGACGCGGCCGAGGAAGTCGTCGCGGCAATCGACAGCACCAAGTTCGGGCATCAAAGCCTCGCGCATATTTGCCCGCTGGAGCAAATTCACCACATCGTGACCGATCAAGAGCTCGACGAAACCTGGCAACAAAAGATTGCCGCTGCGGGCGTGCGGCTCACGCTCGCGGCGGCGATTGCCCCGCCAACCGTTCCATCGCCCTCGTTATGAGCACAGCCGCCGCGATTGACCGAAAGCGCCTCGAAGACGTGGTCCGCCGCGTCGTGCGGCAGCAGTTCGCGCTCGCGTCGAACGTCCCCGCTGACCAATCCGCCGGCAAGTCGGCCGCCGACCCCAAGCTCGTCGTCAGCATCTCCGCCCGGCACCTCCATCTCACGCAAGAACACGTCGAGCGTCTCTTCGGCCTCGGCGCCACGCTCACGCCCGAGAAGAATCTGTACCAGGACGGCTTCTTTGCGGCCCAGCAAACCGTGATGGTCGTCGGCCCAAGACGCCGCATGCTACCCAACGTCCGGGTGCTGGGACCTGTGCGCAGCCACAGTCAGGTCGAGCTCGCCTTCACCGACGGCATTTCCCTCGGCATCGACCTGCCCGTGCGCCCCAGCGGCAACGTCGCCGGCACGCCCGGCTGCGTGCTGGTTGGCCCCGCCGGCGTGGTCGAGCTGGCCGAGGGCGTCATCCGCGCCGAGCGCCACGTCCACATGAGCCTCGCCGACGCCGAGCGGTACGGCGTGAAACACGGCGATCGCATGAAGCTCCGCATCGAGGGGGCCTGCACCACGGTGCTCGAAGACCTGCTCGTGCGAGCCGACGCCGCGAGCAAACTGGAAGTCCACCTCGACACCGACGAAGGCAACGCCGCCGACCTCGACCACGCCACGCGGGTCGAACTGCTAAAGCAAGGCGATTGCAAATGCAACCATTAGTCGGGCATTGCCCGCGAAACACGCGAAAAGACGCGAAAGAGAAAGAAGGAAAGAAGAGATGAAGAACAAGAATGGTTTTTTTACCGCTAACAGTTCGCGTTTCACTTCTATTAATAATCTTTTCGCGTCCTTTCGCGTGTTTCGCGGGCCGCTCCGAACTCAACAAACGACTGTTTTCCTATTCTGCTGAAAGGTAACGACCGATGGCAAAAGCCAACGAAGCGCTCGGCATGATCGAGACCAAGGGCTTCATCGCCCTGATCGAAGCGACCGACGCGATGCTCAAGGCCGCGAACGTTGAATTTCTCACTTGGGACAAGGTCGGCTCCGGCCTGGCCTCCGTGATCGTCACCGGCGACGTCGCCGCGGTGAAGGCCGCGACCGACGCCGGCGCCGCGGCCGCGGGCCGCGTGGGCGAAGTCGTCAGCGTGCAAGTCATCCCGCGCCCGCACGACGACGTCGATTCGATCCTCAAAGTCAAAAAGGCCGCCAAATAGTCGGCATCGCCGCCGCCACGTTTAGCCGCGCCGCGCAGGTCCGCCGGAGCGAATCGCGACCCAACCGCTTATTCCGACCCAACACAACCTATTCCAACTATTCCAGGACCTCACTCATGCAACAAGCCATCGGACTCGTCGAAACCAAGGGCCTCGTCCCGCTCATTGAAGCCACCGACGCTATGGCCAAAGCCGCCAACGTGAAAGTGGAGAAACGCATCGACCTCGGCGCTGCGTACTGCTCGGTCGTCGTCAGCGGCGACGTCGGCAGCGTCCGCGCGGCCGTCGAAGCCGGCGCCGCCGCGGCGACCGCGGCCGGCCACCTGGTCGGCAGCCACGTCATCCCGCGTCCCAGCGACGGCGTCGTCGCGGCCTACCTGACTTGAGGCGGACAACGCCACCAAAAAAACCTCCGGCTCCCTCCCCTCGGCGGGGAGGGCTGGGGAGAGGGGAAAGAAGCGGGTACCCGCGTCGCCCCCCTCCCCAGCCCTCCCCGCCGAGGGGAGGGGACCGGAGGATTGATTGTAAGGAAAGCTCGGCCCGGCGTCCGCATCATGAAGATCCTCGTCGCCAACCTCGGCTCCACGAGCTTCAAGTTCCGCCTGTTCGACATGCGGGACGAGCGGCAACTGGCGCGCGGCGGCGTCGAGCGGATCGGGGCGGTCACGAGCAGCGGCTTTGTCGAAATCGATGGACGACGTACGGACCTGCAACTCACCGCGGCCAACCACGGCGCCGCGATCGAGGCGTGCCTCGCAGCGCTCACCGATCCAGCCACAGGCTGCTTGAACCGCGTCGCCGACGTGGCGGCGGTCGGGTTCAAAGCCGTTCACGGCGGCCGCATGACGGGCGTGCAACGAGTCAATTGCGACGTAATCGAAGCCATGACCGAAATGAACGCTATCTGCCCGGCCCACAACCCGCCGTACATCGCGGCGATGGGCCAGCTCCGCGCGCGGCTGCCCGAGATGCCGCTCGTGGCCGCGTTCGAGACGGGCTTTCACGCGACGATCCCCGCCCGCTTGCGCCACTACGCCGTGCCGCAGGAGTGGGCCGAAGAGTTCCAGCTCGAGCGGTGGGGCTTCCACGGCGCCAGCCACCGGTTCGTCGCCGAGCGGATGCGCGAGCTCACCGGCAATACGGACCTGCGGCTGATCGCGTGCCACCTCGGCGGCTCGAGCAGCCTCTGCGCCAGCCGCGGCGCCCGTAGCGTCGCCACGTCGATGGGCATGAGCCCGCAGTCGGGCCTGCCGCAGAACAACCGCGTGGGCGACTTCGACGCTTACGCCCTGCCGATGCTCGCCGAGCGGATGGGCAAAACGGTCGACGAGGTGCTCGCCGAGATGGCCCGCCGCGGCGGCCTGCTAGGGCTCAGCGGCACAAGCGGCGACGTGCGTGACTTGTACGACGCGGCCTCGCGCGGCGACGAGCGAGCGCAGCTTGCGCTCGACGTGTTTGTCGCCGCGATTCGGCATTACCTCGGCGCCTACCTTGTCGAGCTCGGCGGCGTCGATGCGATCGCGTTCACCGCGGGCATCGGCGAGAACCAACCCCAACTCCGCGCGGCGGTGTGCGGCGGCCTGGAAGAACTCGGCATCGCGGTCGACGCCGTGCGCAACGCCTCGGTCCACGGCGAGTGCGCCATCCACGCCGACAACAGTCGCACGCAAATCTGGATCGTCCCGACGAACGAGGAACTGATCGTGGCTCGACAAACCAAGACGCTGCTTGAACAGATTGCGAATGAAAGCAATTGATGCACCACCGAACCCCCGGCTTGCGCCGGGGGCTACTCCCTTCCGACCTCCGACCTACAGTCTCCAGCCTACAGCCTAAAGCCTTCCCCCCATGTTCCTCGCCAAAGTCACAGGCTCCGTCGTCGCTACGCAGAAGGTCGACAACATGCGCGGCCAGAAGCTGCTCGTCGTCGAGCCGTTCCGCGTCGATCAAAACAAGCTCGTCGCCACCGGCCGGTCGTTCGTTACCGTCGATCCGGTCGGCGCCGGCGTGGGCGAGGTCGTGCTGATCACGCAGGGCTCCAGCGCCCGCTTTACCCCGGAAACCAAGGAACTGCCGATCGACACGGTGATCATCGGCATCGTCGACCGCGTGGACGCGGCCGGCGTCTGTGTGTTCGACAAGGACAAGGAATAGTTGTGCGCCACCGGGCGCGCACACGGATTGACCTCCACCAATCGCTCGCGGTTTAGCCATGACGCTCGACGAAACGCTCATCCGCAATGTCATCCGCCAGGTCCTTTCCGAGGTCAAGGACGGCGCCGTGCCCCGCGCGCCCAAGGCCCCCGCGTCGACCACGTCCAGCGCCTGGGTCCGCGGCATGGCCGTCCAGCACTTCAAGGTCGGCGCCTCGGCCGCCGCCAACGCTCCGCTCGCCAGCGCTGGCCCTTCGGTGACCGGTCGGCACGGCGTGTTCACCTGCCCCGACGAAGCGGTGAAGGCCGCCCGCGCGGCGTTCGAACAGCTTCTCGAACGCACGATCGACGACCGCCGCCGCATCATCGCCCATATCCGCCGCATCGCCATCGACCAGTGCATCGAGCTGGGCACGATGGAGATGGACGAGACCAAGATCGGCCGCCTCGACCACAAGATCGAGAAGCTCCACCTGCTCGGCGAGCGTACGCCCGGCGTGGAGTTCCTCCAGCAGCAGTGCTACAGCGGCGATCGCGGCCTGTGCGTCATCGAGCACGCGCCGTTCGGCGTCATCGGCGCCATCACGCCGGTCACGCACTCGCTGCCGACGATCACCGGCAACGCGATCAGCATGATCGCCGGCGGCAACACGCTGGTCGTCAACCCGCATCCGGCCGGCCAGCGCATCGCCGTCGAGGGCGTGCGCCGCTACAACGAGGCGATCCACCGCGACCTCGGCATCGACAACCTCATCTGCGTCATTGCTGAACCCACAATTGAATCGGCGAACGTTCTGTTCAACCACCGCGGCGTCGCCCTGGTCTGCGTCACCGGCGGCCCGGCAGTCGCCCGCGCGGCGCTCAATTGCGGCAAGCGGGCCATTGTGGCGGGACCGGGAAATCCGCCCGTCGTCGTCGACGAGTCGGCCGATCTCGACAACGCCGCCCAGTGCATCATTCGCGGCGGCGGCTGGGACAACAACCTGCTCTGCATCGGCGAGAAGGAGGTGTTCGTCGTCGCCTCGGCCGCCGACCGCCTGATGGCTAACTTCCAAAAACACGGCGCGGTGCGGCTGACGACCGCCGAAATCGACCGCCTTGCGTCGCAAGCCATCGTCAGCGAAGGCGAAGGCCATCGCCAGCACTTCGTCGCCAACCGCGACTTCGTCGGCAAAGACGCCGCCGTGCTCGCCGCCGCCGCGGGCCGCGCGGCGCCGGCCGATTGCCCATTGTTGTTCGGCGAGGTCGAGGAAACCAACCCCTTCGTCTCCGCCGAGCAGATGATGCCGTTCATCCCGATCGTCCGCGTGCCCAACATCGACGAGGCGATCGCCAAGGCCAAGCACTACGAACACGGCTTCCGCCACACGGCGATCATCCACACCAACAACGTGCACAACATGACCAAGATGGGTCGCGCGATGGACACCACGCTGTTCGTCAAGAACGGCCCGTCGATGGCATCGCTCGGCGTCGGCGGCGAAGGCTACATCTCGTTCTCGATCGCCACGCCGACCGGCGAGGGCGTGACCACGCCGCTGACGTTCACCCGCGAGCGAAGGTGCTCGCTGATCGACGATTTGCACATCCTGGGAAAAGCGTAACACAACAAGTGAATGGGACGCGGATGAACGCGGATTTAGCGGATTTCCGCGGATTCAAGACAAGTTCATTCTGATCCGCGAAAATCCGAGTAATCCGCGTTCATCCGCGTCCAATTCAACTCAACAAGTTCCATGATGTCCGCCCAAGTCATCGGCACAGCCACCGCCACCGTGCGACACCCGTCGCTCGCCGGCTGCAAGCTGCTGGTCGTTCAGCCGCTGCGGGCCGACGGCGCGGGCGCCGACGGCGATCCCCAACTGGCGATCGACCGCATCGGCGCCGGCGTGGGCGACCGCGTGATGATCACCAGCGACGGAAAATTCGTCCGCGACGTCCTGGGCAGCGAAGCCACGCCGGCGCGCTGGACCGTACTCGGCATCTACGACCAACAATCCTAAGCGACGGCCCCCGTGAAGCTCGACGAAGACCAACTCGAATGGATCGTCCGCGAAGTCGTGCGGCGCCTAAGTCTCCTCTGCCCCCCTCCCCCTCGTGGGGAGGGGCTGGGGGAGGGGGAAGCCCCGCAGCAGGATGCAACAACTTCCAACGCCCGCCTCACGCTTACTGCCACCCTCATCACCACCGCCACGCTCGAAAACCAGCTCCAAGGCGTCACGCACGTCACCGCCCCGGCCCGGGCCGTCATCACCCCCGCCGCGCGCGACCTGCTGAAAGACCACAACATCCAATTCACCCGCGCTTCCTGACTTCGCATCGAAACTCCGTCATGCGCATCGCCAAAGTCCTCGGCTCCGTCACGCTCAACCGCCCGCACGCCGCGATGGTCGGCGGCCGCCTGCGCCTCGCGGTCCCGCTAACGCAGGACGAGTTGCGCACCGGCGCCGATCCGGCGGCCGACGCCTTCGTCGTCTGGGACGACCTCGGCGCCGGCGTCGGCAGCCTGATCGCCGTCAGCGAGGGCGCGGAGGCCGCGGCGCCGTTCCGACCTGCCACGAAACCCATCGACGCCTACTGCGCGGCGATTCTCGACAACCTACATTTGCCGTGACGCGAAGCGCCCGCGCACTCAAACACAGGAAGCCAATCATCCCTCCCCATCAGAACCAGCCCTAGCCCCCGGCGCAAGCCGGGGGTTGTGAAGCAAAATCAACCCTGCCGCCAACCCCCGGCTCGCGCCGGGGGCTACTCCCTCCTGACTCCTGAACCCTGAACCCTCTCCGCTTGCCATGACCAACATCCACCGCATGAAGCAGGACATCTGCGAGATCGGCGATCGCCTCTACAAGCGAGGCTTCGCTGCCGCCAACGATGGCAACATCACCTACCGCGTCAGCGCCAACGAAGTGCTGTGCACGCCCACGATGCACTGCAAGGGCTTCATGAAGCCCGAGGACATTTGCCTGATCGACATGGAAGGCAAGCAGCTCTCCGGCGCCAAGAAGCGCTCCAGCGAGGCGCTCCTCCATTTAGAAATCATGAAGGCCCGGCCCGACGTGAAAAGCGTCGTCCACTGCCACCCGCCACACGCCACGGCGTTCGCCGTCGCCCGGCAGGCCATCCCGCAGTGCATCCTGCCCGAGGTCGAAATCTTCCTCGGCGACGTGCCGATCACCAAGTACGAAACGCCCGGCAGCAAAGCCTTCGCCGAGACGATCCTGCCGTTCGTCGACCGCACAAACGTCGTGATCCTCGCTAACCACGGCACGGTCAGCTACGGCGAGAACGTCGAGCGCGCCTACTGGTGGACCGAGATCTTGGACTCCTACTGCCGCATCCTGCTGCTCGCCAAACAAATCGGCAACGTCGAGTATCTCTCCCCCGAGAAGAGCGCCGAGCTGCTCGAGCTGAAAAAGAAGTGGGGCTTCACCGACCCGCGCCACCAGGACGATTTCAAGAACTGCGACATTTGCGCCAACGACGTCTTCCGCACGTCCTGGCAAGACAGCGGCGTCCGCACCGGCGCCTTCGGCGCGCCGAGCCAGCAATCCAGTTCCGTCGACGAAGAGGCCCTGGTGCAAACAATCACCGACCGCGTGCTCGCCGCCTTGCAAGCGGGCGTTTGATTGGCAATGGTTGACGGAGAAGATATACCACGGAGGCACGGAGGACACGGAGGTTCGAAGTAGTAAACAAGGAACAAGAAGCAAAAATGAATGTGACGCCAGGCCAAGGGGCGTCGTCCTACGTCCCTTTGGGCATCTTACCTCTTCTATCTCGGGCTCCGTGCTCTCCGTGCCTCCGTGGTAATATTTCCTTCCGCCGAATGCCGTAGAGAGTGAACGGATGCCCGATCTCCCCGAACCCCTCGACGTGATCGCCGTTGGCGCCCATCCCGACGACGTCGAAATCGGCGTCGGCGGCACGCTTGCCCGCCTCGTCGAGCAGGGCTACCGCGTCGGCATCATCGACCTGACCGACGGCGAGCCGACGCCCCTCTCCCCGGGACCGCACGTGCGGCTGGCCGAAGCCAAAGCCGCGGCCGAGGCCCTCGGCGTGCAGGTCCGCGTCACGCTGCCGCTCGCCAATCGCCGGCTGTTCGACAGCTTCGAGACCCGCTGTGCCCTGGCGATCGAGTTCCGCAAATACCGCCCCCAGCTCGTCATCGGCCTCGGCGAGAAGACGCCCATGGCGTCGCCCGACCATTGGCAGGCGATGCAGGTAACCGATGCGGCGATCTTCTATTCGCGACTCACGAAGTGGGACGAGCACTTCGCGGGCCTGCCGGTGCACACGATCAAGGCCCAGCTCTACTACACGCTGGCCTTCTACGCGCTCGAGCCGATGCGCGGCAGCCACATCGTCTCGGACATCAGCGCCACGCTCGACAAGAAACTGGCCGCCATCCGCTGCTACGCCACGCAGTTTCCCGCCGAGAAGCAAAACGTGTTCGAGCGCGTGCGCGGCTGGACGCAGCACCTCGGCGAGGTGGCCGGCTTCGACGCCGGCGAGCTGCTCATCAGCCCGCGCACGATCGGCACCCGCCACCTTATGGGCGCGCTCTTCGGCGACGCGGTGGTCGCCCCCCCGCCAAAGGATCCCGAAGCGCCGCTCTGACCAGCGGCATACGACCCGCGATGCTCTTCCTCCGGCTCACTCCCCTCGGCGGGGAGGGTTGGGGAGGGGGGATGAAGCTGGTACACGCTTCCAATTTGCATCGCTTGTACCCGCCTCGTCACCCCTCCCCTAACCCCTCCCCATCGAGGGGAGGGGGACGGAGGAGTCTTAGCGCTTCGCCAGCGCGTCGCGAATCTCCCGCAGCAGCACAATGTCCTCCGTCGGCGCCGCCGGCGGCGGGGGCGCCTGACGCTTGAGCGTGTTCATCGCCTTGACGACCAGAAACAGCGCGAACGCCACGATGATGAACTCGATCGTCGCCTGAGCAACAAGCCCCCAGCCAATGCTCGCTGGCTCCTGTCCCTCAATGGCAGCGGGCAACGACCAGCTCAAATCCGACACATCCGAGTTGCCGGTGAGATACGCCGTGATCGGCGTGAACACCCCCGACACGAGCGAGTTGACGATCTTCGTAAACGCCGCCCCGATCACGATGCCCACGGCCATGTCGATCACATTGCCGCGCATCGCGAACTCTTTGAATTCCTTCAGCATTCCCATGGTCGTTCCTCTGGGAGAACCCCAGCGAGAGTTTTGTTTGTTGGCGCCCAACCCCGTGCGGCCGATTGGTCTATCACGAACTGGCGGTTTCCCACAAGGCGGTTAACAACTGCTCCATGTCGGTAGCGAGCGGAGCCTCGAACTCCAGCGGCTCGCCGCTCGTCGGATGCGAAAAAGCAATCCGCCGCGCGTGCAGCGCCTGCCGGCCCAGCAGCACATGCTCGTCCGGCAGCTCCGACGCGCAGGAGCGCCGCGTAATCGCCCGCAACTCGCCGGCCGTGATCCGCGCCCGCCCGCCGTACTGCTTGTCGCACAGCACCGGCGTTCGCAAATGCATCAGGTGCAAACGAATCTGATGCGTCCGCCCCGTCTTCGGCCGCGCACGCACCAGCGCGAACCCCGGGAACCGTTCGAGCACTTCAAAGAACGTCTCCGCTGGTCGGCTCTCGGGATGCTCCTCCCGAACCGCCATCTTCTCGCGATGCGTGGGGTGCGGTCCGATGGGCGCGACCACGCGATCGGCGTCGCGATCGGGCCGGCCCGCCACGATGGCCAGATACTCCTTGGCCACTTCGCGCTCGTGGAACTGCGCGGCGAGCGCTGCGTGGGCTGCATCGGTCTTGGCAACGACGATCACGCCGCTTGTGTCGCGGTCCAACCGATGGACGATTCCCGGCCGGACGGCGCCGCCCACGCCGCTGAGCTCCTCGAACCGGTGCACCAGGGCCCCGGCCAGCGTCCCCGCCCAATGGCCCTTCGCCGGATGAACGATCATGCCCGGCGGCTTGTTGATGACGACCAGCGCGTCGTCCTCGAACAAGACCTCCAGCGGAATCGCCTCGGCTTGAGGTCCCTCGGCTGCGGGCGGGACGGCGATCTCGATCCGCTCGCCAGGCTGAACGCGGTACGCTGCCCGCTGCACCGTGCCATCGACGAATGCGCCGCGTTGATCGATGCCGCGCTTGATGCGCGAGCGGCTCACCGCAGGAATGGCCGCTGCGAGATACGCATCCAGCCGCTGGCCGGCCGAGGACTCGTCGACAATCAGTTCAAACCGATCGAGCGGCAGCGGCGCGTCCGCGCTCATTGTTGGGCCGGCGTTTCTTCGGTGGGCGCTCCAGCGCCGTCGGCGTCCGCGGCGCCTTCCGTCGGCGTTTCTCCGGCCGGCGGCTCGTTGGCGGCCGGCGCCTCGCTGTCGGCCGACTCCGCCTCGGCGCCGTCCGCCTCGGCGCCATCGCCAGCCGCCTCGTCGCCAGCGGCGCCTTCGACATATCGCTCCGCACGATCGCCGCCCGCTGCGCCGAGAATCTCCTCCAGCGACTGGGCCGGATCGAACGGATCGGCCGATGGGTCGGTCGCGGGCAGCGGCACGTCGAAGTTGGGCAGCACGCCGGGCAACCCGCCCTGGCTCGTCGGCACCGGCGGCTTGGGCAGCTCGGCCGAGGCCAACCAAGTGATCGTTTCTTCAATTTGCGGCGTCGATTCGAGCTCCTTCAAACGAGCCTGCGCCACCGGGGCCATGACGCCCTCGACCGCCGCGTAGTGCTCGCGCGCCGCGTCGATTTTGTTTTCCATCTCGCTCACGCGGGCCCGACCCAACTGCGCCCGGCTGCGGACGATCGGGTCGTCGGCCTCGACCGCAAACTGCTCGTACACCGCGGCGACGCCGGTGAGGCGGTCTTTTGCCGCTTCGCGATTCATCAGGTAGTCGTTCGCCGCCAGCCGCAGTTGCCGGTCGGCCCAGGTGATGTAGCCCCATTGCTGCATGCGGCTGCCAGCGAGGTCGGCGCTCTCGGCCGCCTGCCGCACGCCGCGATAATCGACGTCGCCCTGCAGCATGGCCATTTGATACGCATCCCAAGCCGACTGCTCGCGCTGTGCGGTGCGGGCGTTCCACAGGGTTGCAATGACATACACCGCCACCAGGACCAAGAGGGCGGTCACAATGGACGACATGTGGGGACGCAGCCTGTCGCCCCAATCGTTGAGCGTCGTGGCAAGTGTGTTGGTCTGCAGTTCGTGCCGATGTTCGCTTTTCATACGACTGGGAGGATAAGGCTGTAGGCTTTAGGCTATAGACCGTAGGTCGGAAAAGGCCAGCGAAGCCTCGTTTCGCTGAGGGTTCTTCACACTCCGGCCCCGACGCGCAAGTCTAGTGCCGACAAGCAATTTAGGTCAAGCCGACCCCCTCCCGCTTCGTGCCTCCAGAACCGCCGCCCCTCCCTCTCCCCTCCGACCTACAGCCTACAGCCTAAGGTCTACAGCCTTCCCTCCCCCCCATGCTCAACCCCGCCCAACGCGACGCCGTCGACACGCTACGCGGGCCGCTGCTGGTGCTCGCCGGGGCAGGGACGGGCAAGACGCGGGTCGTCACCCACCGCATCGCCAACCTCATCCGCCACGGCACGCCGGCCGAACGCATTCTGGCCGTCACCTTCACGCGCAAGGCCGCCGGCGAAATGCAGGAGCGGGCCATGGCTCTGCTCGCGCCGGTCAAAAAGCGAGCCCCCCGTCGCGCAAAGAAGCCCGCGGCCCGCCCACAAATCTCCACGTTTCACGCGCTCTGCGTCGCGATCCTCCGTCGGCACATCACGCGTCTGGGCTATCCGGCGAGCTTTGCTATCTGCGACCGCGGCGACCAGGAGTCGCTCGCCCGCGGGGCCTTGCGCGAAATCCGCGTCCCCGACGAAACGCTCCGCCCCGGCGACCTGCTGGCGATCATCAGCAACTGGAAGAACCGCTCCCTCCTGCCGACTGCCGCCGCGTCGGTTGCCGAGAGCGATCGCGAGCACCTCGCCGCCGCCGCCTATCGCCGTTACCAGAAGCAACTAAAACTCCGCGGCATGGTCGACTTCGACGATTTGCTGCTGTGCGTCGAGCAATTGCTCGCCGACTTCCCCATAGTCCGGCGCGAAGAAGCCACGCGGTTCGACCACGTGCTGGTCGACGAGTACCAGGACACCAACGGCAGCCAGTATCGCATCGTCAAGTCGCTCGCCATGGGGCACCGCAACCTGTGCGTCGTCGGCGACGACGACCAGTCGATCTACGGCTGGCGCGGCGCCGAGGTGACGCACATCCTGCGATTCAAGGACGATTGGCCCGACGCCAAGGTCGTGCGGCTGGAGGAGAACTACCGCTCCGCCGGCGCCATCCTGGCGTTCGCCAACACGCTGATCGCGTTCAATCGTCATCGCCACGACAAGGTGCTCCGCCCCGCGCGCGGCGACGGCCCGCGCCCCCGTATCCTGCAACTGCAAGACGAAACGCAAGAAGCGGAAGCCATCGTCGCCGACATCGTTAGGACGCGCAGCGAACCGGGGGCGGGAACGCCCCGGCTCTCTGGTTTTGCCATCCTGTGCCGCACGAACGAGCAGCCGCGCGCCTTTGAAACCGAGCTCCGCCGGGCGAACCTGCCCTACGTCCTGGTCGGCGGCATGTCGTTCTTCGACCGCAAGGAGGTGCGCGACCTCGTCGCCTATTTGAAGGTGCTCGACAACCCGCACGACGAGCCGTCGCTGCTGCGAATCATCAACAACCCGCCCCGCGGCATCGGCACCTCGACCGTCAAGCAGCTCATCGCCCAGGCCGTCGAACAGGGCGCCCCGCTCTGGCAACTCCTCGCGTTCCCGGCCGCTTGCGGCTTAGCGCGTTCCGCCACCGACGCCCTGCAAACCTTCACCGCCCTCATCGAATCGCTCACCGAAATGGCCTCCCGCCTCCCGGCGGACAAACTCCTCGCCGCCGTGGTCGACCGCACCGGCTATCGCCGCGAGCTGGAACGCCTGTACCCCGACCCCGCCGAACGCGACGCCCGCACCGCCAGCCTCGAAGAGCTGCTCAACGCCGCCGCCAACTACGCCGCCCACGCGGAGTCCGAAAAGCCGCAGTTGCGCGGCTTTCTCGACGAAATCGCGCTCGGCAACCGCGACGACGCCGACGACAAAGAGCAAGACCTGCAGCGCAACGCGATCGCCCTGATGACGCTCCACTCCGCCAAGGGCCTCGAGTTTCCTTACGTGTACATGGTCGGCATGGAGGAAGGCATCCTGCCGCACAAGCGCTCGCTCGAGTTGCCGGACGACTCGGCAATCGATGAAGAACGGCGCCTGTGCTACGTCGGCGTCACCCGCGCCCAGGAGCAGCTCACCCTGTCGCTCGCCCTCTCCCGCCGCAAATGGGGCAAGCCGCGCGAGACGATCCCCAGCCGCTTTCTCTTCGAAATGACGGGCAAAGCCGACAACCGCACGGCGCGACCCAAGGCGCCGCCGCCGAAGGGGAAGAAGAATTCACCGCAGAGGACACGGAGGGCACAGAGAGGGACCAAGTAAGACTGGACGCTGGAGTCAAGCGAAAAGCTCAATGCGCAGGATTCATGTGGGGAAAATCCTCATCTCCTGCCAAATTGCGCATCCGAATTCTCATGTCCTCTTTTCTCTCTCCGTGTCCTCTGCGCCCTCTGCGGTAAATCCCCTCCCCGTCTTCACAAACGCCATCGCAAACAGCGCCGCGAAGACCAAATCGCCAATCCCCGCCAGCAGCATCTGCGTCGCTAGTCGGCCCTGGGCGTAGAGCACGATGGCCGCGACGCCGAACCCCAGTTTTTCCAGGATCCCTGGCAGCATCATCAGCCGGTAGCGCACCGGGTCGCGTGCGATGATCAAGAATGCGACCTGCCAGGCCGTTGCAACGCCGATAAACCCGTAGAAGAATTCCGGATGCGTGATCGCCGGCGGATTCTTCTCGCCGATCGAGCGCTCCATGAAGTACATGGGCGGCAGCACGATCAGCCCGTAGACGCCGGCCACCAGGAACAGCCGCTTGGCGAACAGCATATTTGCGCCCTCGTGCGCATCGGCGCGGCCGCCGTTCACCCATGCCGGACGACCAAGACGGGACATTCTGCCAATCGAATGACCTTGTCCGCCACGCTGCCCAGGAAGGCTTTGCCAATCGCCCCGCGGCCGAGCGTACCGACGACGATGAAATCCACGCCGTGCGCGGCGGCATAGGCGACGATTTCCTCGGCCGGCTTTCCCGAAACAACCGCCGGCTCCATGTCCGGGCGGGGATCGGGCACGCTGGCGATGGACTCCCGCAGCTTGTCGAGCGCCGAATTCCGCAGATATTCGGCCCCCTCCTCGGCGGTCGCCTCCTCGCCCACCATGCGCGTGAGGTACTCCATGGCGTCCAGCCCGAGCAGCGTTTCGGTGATTTTGTCGTCGTAGACCACGTGCAGCAGCGTGACACGCGCTCCAAGAGCCGAAGCCAGCGACGCGGCCTGGCCCAAAGCCGCCGCCGCCGTGTCGCTAAAGTCGGTTGCTACCAGTATGTGCCGCATCGTTCCTGCCCTCGCTGTGTCTGCCACTAGCCATACAGGCAGCGTATCGGCGTGGCATGCCCTGCACAACCGCGATCCCCAATGGACAGGGACCGGGGCCGCGTATACCGCGGCATGGCTCCTCCGCACCGCTGACGGTTCAACCTGGATGCCGAGCGTATCGCCCGGCGCCATCCCAGGATAAAATGAGCGGCCGCACGCGAGCCCGCCGCGTCCCTCGAGTCGGCCTGTCGTGCTCTAATCTTACGATCGATTTTTTTCGCGTCTTGTCGTTCCCCGGCGACGCCCACTCCGGAGCAATCATGATGCCTCGTTCACGCAAGATCATCGGGATCGCCTGTGCCGCTGCCGTTGCTACGCTCGCCACCGTGCCGTCGGCAGCCCATGCCGCCGACGCGTCCCAACCCCGCCGCCTGTTGTTCTACCATCGCTCGGCCGGCTTCCAGCACTCGGTCGTGGAGGTCAAGGACGGCGAGCCCTGCTACGCCGAAACGGTGCTTCGCCCGATTTGCGAGAAGCACAACTGGGAGCTCACGAGCACGAAGGACGGCGACATCTTCACGCCGGAGAACATCGCCGGGTTCGACGCCTTTTTGTTCTACACCACGGGCGATCTCACCGCCGACAGATCCGCCGACGGCTCGAAGCCCATGCCCAAGGAGGCAAAGGAAGCCCTGCTGAAGGCCATCGAAGGCGGCAAAGGCTTCGTCGGCTTTCACTGCGCCAGCGACACCTTCCACAGCCCAGGGCGTGCCAACCAGACGCAATCCATGGACGAGCGCGATCCGTACATCCGCATGATCGGCGGCGAGTTCATCACGCACGGCTCACAGCAGGAAACGACGATGACCGTGTGCGATCACGATTTCGGCGACCTGAAGGCGCTGGGCGAGGGCTTCGTCAAGCACGAAGAGTGGTATGCGCTGAAAAACTTCGCACCGGACATGCACGTGCTCTTGATCAACGAAACCCGCGATATGAAGGAGCCCGCCTACAAGCGCCCGCCCTACCCCGCCACATGGATTCGCATGCACGGCGACGGCCGCGTGTTTTACACCTCGATGGGTCACCGCGAGGATGTCTGGACCAGCCCCGAATTCCAGACGGTCGTGGTCAGCGGCATTACCTGGGCCCTAGGGGACGCCGCTGCCGACGCCTCGGCCAACATCGACGAAGTCACCCCGGGGGCGAACGAATTGGGCGAGTAGCGGTCACGGCATGCCCTTGTGGGAATGTGGGGCGGTGGGACCGTGGGACAGTAGGATTAACGTCCGCAAAAAGACTCTGCGGCATGCATCTGGTGAAATCTCGGCGCCGTAGTTATTGACCGCCCGCCCGTTATCGAATATAGGATTGCATAGGGTGTCATCATTCATTCGGGCGCGGCCGCCAGTCGTGGGGCGGTTCGGTCCCGATGCTCTTCCACAATCTTGTCTGACGCTGATCGAGTTGTCGACGCGGCCGTTAAGTGGTCGTGGCTTGCGGACTTACGGTTTGGGCAGCGACAGAGAGATAGCCGACGATATGGCCTTGTTTCAGACTTCGCCGCGCCGCGGCGGTCGCGCGTGCGTCCGGGTGGGCTCGCGGCCCGGGACGTCGATCGTTGCCGTTGCGCTAGCGATGGCCGGATTCTCGATGTCCCTCGGTTGCGGCGGGGGCCCGGGGCGCGTGGGCGCGCCTGATTGGGATCCGGACGACGTCGCCGAAGCGATCATCGCGGACCTCGACAAGAACGGCGACGGGGCCATCGACGAAGAGGAGCTCAAGGCGGCGCCCGGCCTCGCCGCCGGCGTTCGATTCGTCGACGCGAATAAAGATGGCAAGCTGACGCAGGAAGAAATCGAAACCCGGTTCGACAAATACGCGTCCTTGAGGATCGGCATTCGCGGGCAAATTTTTCGTATCACCTATAAGGGTCGGCCCGTTGCCAATGCCGAAGTTCGATTTCTTCCAGAAGGCTTCCTCAAGGGGGTGATCGAGCCAGCGGCGGGAACCACCGACGATTTCGGTAACGTTTCGCCGATTACCGAGGGACAAGATTTGCGCGGCATGCGGATTGGATATTACAGGGTCCAGATCGTCTCGGGCGGGGGGAACATTCCCGCCGTGTATCGCACCGAGCAAAGCCCCTTGGGCGCCGACGTGTCGCTGTCCGAAGACGAGCAGTCCTACAGTACGCCCGAACTCAAAATCGTCGATTAGTTCATCTAATTCATCGGAGGGATCGGCAATGAAAGCCCGCCAAACTGGGTTCACGCTGGTTGAGCTCCTTGTCGTCATCGCCATCATTGGCGTGCTGGTCGCCTTGTTGCTTCCGGCGATTCAAGCAGCCCGCGAAGCGGCCCGCAACAAGCAGTGCCTCAACAATCTCAAGCAGATCGGCCTCGGGTTCCAGAACCACGAGTCCGCCCAGGGCTACCTGCCCTCCAGCGGCTGGGGCTGGCGCTGGCAGCCCGATCCGGACCTGGGCTACGGAAAATCCCAGCCCGGCGGCTGGGCGTACAGCGTTCTGGCTTATGTCGAGATGCAAGCGATGCGGAATATCGGCAAGGGGATGGGCCACACCGGCGCCAACGCCACGACGCGCGCCTTCATGCTGCCGCTGGTGCAAACGCCGATTCCGATGTTCAACTGCCCCTCGCGCAATCGTCCTACCGTCTACCCGCTGGTCCGTAATGGCAATCTGGCCAATAACCTCACTGCCTGTGCCGAAGGCAGTTGCGCCGTGGCGCGCGCCGACTACGCGGCTTGCAGCGGAAACCTCGTCTCCGGCAATGGCGGCGGCGGGGAAGAAGCCGGTCCCGGTAGCTACACCGAGGCTGAGACGTTCAACTATGCGTTCGCCGAAGGCAACTTGACGAACGTCATGAATGGCATCACGTACCAACGAAGCGAAGTCGAGCTCGCCATGATCACCGACGGCACGAGCCATACCCTGGCCGTCGCCGAGCGGTACATCAACCCCGATCGCTGGTACGACGGCAACGATCCGGCGGATGATCAGAACATCTTTGTCGCCTTCGACCGCGACATGAATCGTTACACGGCGTGCGGCATCCAACGCCAGGGCACGGCGATTCCGCCCGGTATGCCGGGCTGGAACAACGCTTATTACCGGCCGCCCATTCAAGACCGCCCGGGGTACCAACCCGATCCCGCTCGCGACTTCGGCGGGCCTCACGTCGGCGGCATCAATTGCGTGTTCTGCGATGGTTCGGTGCGCTCGATCTCGTTCGACGTCGACCCGGAAGCCTGGCGCCTCGCCGGCGGACGCAACGACGAGATCACCGGCCCGCCCCTGTAGGCCAACGGCGCCCTGCCGTCCCAGGTCTCCGCCACCGAGAGCTGTCGAAACTCGAACCGCCGCATCAGCAAGGGACTCTCCGTCCATCCCTCGCTTATGCGGCGGTTTTTTTCGACGAATGGGACATTCCTAACGTCCCCTGATGTAAGGCGTTGCCCCAAAATGCCCGTCGAAACATCGGCAAGTCCGTGGAACGAGACGGCCCAATCGCTTGCGGTTTAGCCGCCTTTCGGCGCAAAGCCCTGCGACCAGGGACGTTTACTGGACTCTAATCCACCGCCACGCCCGGCAGAGCTTTGGCAAGCTCCGTCAGCGCCGCCTCCGAGTAGTTGCTGCCCTTGATGGTCAGACGGGACAGCTTCTGACATTCCTTAAGCTGCTGGAGCGCCTCATCGGTAAGCGTCAAGTCGCGAATCAAAATCCACTCCAGCGCCGGCAAGTCGGCTAGCGGCGCAAGGTTGTTGGAAACCTGCGTGGACGATACGTCCACCGAGCGCAGCGACGAGAGGCCGCCGATCACGTCCACACTCGCATCGGTGATCTTCGTGCCCGTGAGAACGAGCGTCTTGATGTCGCCCAGCGACCTCAGATGCTTGACCCCCTCATCCGTAATGCCCGTTTCGGTGAGATCGAGCGACTCCAGCGCCGCCATACGGCCGATGGCCTCCAGGTGCTCGTCCTTAATCGCCGTCCGGCCGCCGTTGAGGGCGACGACGTGAGACAACGCCGGCAACTGGGCGACGGCGTCCGCCAGCGCTTCGGGCGTCTCGACGGTCGCCAGGTTGACCGAGACGATTCTTCCGCTTTCGTCGGGCACGGCCAGGGCGTTCGTCTTTTTGATCGCCTCGGCAGCGGCCGCCTCCGCGGCCGAGTTGCCCCGGACCATGACCGCCGCCAACGTGGCCACGACGATGGCGAGCGCGAAAGCGCCGAACAGCCACAAACGGGGCCGTCCGCCGCTGGTTTCCGCCGCGGGCGCCGCGGAGTGTTCGACTGGACTTTCGGCAGCCATAGGGCTTGCATCCTCACTTTTCAGTGCCACTGGAAGAGGGCTTCGAACGTCATTCGAAGCAAGCGGGGGCGGCCCGGCCCGAGCGCGACGCCGCGGTGCTCGCCGCACATTGTAGCGACTTATTCCGCCGGCGTATCCTCTCGAATCATTCCGGCCGACTCAAACTGAACGGCGTATGCCGCGTCCTGAAAACCGCTGGGTCCCGTGATACACTGGGCCCGTATGCTCGCCAGGCTCCATACCTTCACGCTGCTGGGAATCGACGCCCTGCCGGTCGTCGCCGAGGTCGACGTGTCCTACGCGGCGCTTCCCAAGACGGTGCTGGTCGGCCTTCCCGAGCAAGCGGTCAAGGAAAGCATCCACCGCATCGAACGCGCGATCGTCAACAGCGGGTTCGTCCTGCCGAACAACCGCGTGATCATCAACCTGGCCCCGGCGGACGAGCCCAAGCAGGCCGCTTCGTTCGACCTGCCGATCGCGCTCGGCCTGCTCGCCGCCAGCGGGCAGCTGCCGCTGGAGGCGCTGAGCGACCGCGAATTCATC
>CAYSFP010000038.1:0-38062 GCA_964430075.1 uncultured Planctomycetaceae bacterium
AAACGCCGCTTGCCACCGCTGCATAAAATACGAACGTGTTCTTACGCCCGTCGCCACCCTCGCCAGGCACGAGCGCGACGACGATTGGGAGCAGCGCGACGACCTCCAGCGGCACGAGTGCGATTGTTCGTTAGAAAAACAAAGCGCGCGACCTGGGCCAAACATCGCCAGGGATTGCGTGTGAGTGATGCCCATGCTTCGGCTCTTGAAAGCTCAGGAAGGCGGTATCAATCCCCCTCTCCTTCCTGGTCGCTACTTGCCGGAAGGAGAGCCTTCGCTCGTGGCAACCCAGGCGAAATCCAAAAAATGCGCTGACATTCCAACGGGATCCCTTGGCGGCCCCCTTAAGGCGCACTTCGACGCATCGTCTGGCCGGACGGAAGATTTTCAAACGACGTAACTCATTTGCTCGTAAAATCTTGCGTCATATTAACCGGGCGCCGCGGTTTGATGACGGCGAATGCTTGGGGGCGATTCATGAGTCCCAACCGGCCTGGCGACAGCAAAAAATGGGCCGTCCACGGCCCGCGTTTCCTTGACTCCTTCCATTCACCACGTAGAGTGGAACGAAGGGGTACGCGCGGCGTGCTGTTTCGCGCCTCGTTATCTCGCCTGATAAGAACACGTTAGGGAGAATCGCAGGACGCTTTGGCCAGCCGCCGTTTTGCATCGGCTGGCGTTCTGCGCTCGTACGAAGGAATCGGCCATGTTAGTCCTCTCGCGGAAGAAGAACGAGAGTATTGTCATCAACGATGACATTACAATCGTCGTGGTGGAGATCCGGGGCGACAAGGTGCGACTGGGAGTCGAAGCGCCGAAGGAAGTCCCCGTCCATCGCAACGAAGTGTACGAAGCGATTCGCCGCAATCAGCAAGCCGGCAACGGGCCCGCACAGCAGGCCGACGCCAACGCCGCCGAGTAATTCGGCCGCGCCGCGAGTCGCGTACCGGCTCGCTAGGATGGGCGCTGCCGCCTACGCGAGCGCTCTTCTCATTTGCTTTCTGTGACGCGGCCTCTCCGTTTGCGTTGCCCCGCGTCACATGAGTTCCGCGCCGTAGGCCCGCCTTGACGCTTGGGCCGGCAGCCGGACAATGCATTCTCTCACCGCAATGTCGCGCACCCGCGCGATTCCTGCGAGGCCCCGTCGTCTAGAGGCCTAGGACACCGGCCTTTCACGCCGGTAACACGGGTTCGATTCCCGTCGGGGTCATGGGAGGGTTCAGGGTTCAGGGTTCAGTAAGGAGCACTTGCTACCTCTCCTACTGAACCCTTCTATGTCTGACTACGACGCCATCCTGCTCGTCTCGTTTGGCGGCCCCGAAGGGCCGGACGAGGTGGCGCCGTTTCTCGAGAACGTGCTCCGCGGCCGCAACGTGCCGCACCAGCGAATGCTCGAAGTCGCCGAGCACTATCAGCACTTTGGCGGCGTCAGCCCGCTTAACGAGCAGAATCGCCAGTTAATCACGGCGCTTGCGCGCGAGCTTGCCGAGCACGGTTCGCAACTGCCGATCTACTGGGGAAACCGCAACTGGCATCCGCTGTTGCCCGACACGCTGCGGCAAATGCAGCGCGATGGCGTGCGCCGGGCCCTGGCGTTCGTCACAAGCGCTTTCAGCAGCTACTCGGGGTGCCGGCAGTATCGAGAGGACATTGCACGGGCGCAGCAAGAGGTCGGCGCCGGCGCGCCCCAAGTCGACAAATTACGAATGTTCTTTAATCACCCGGGATTCGTCGAACCGACGGTCGAGAACCTTCGCGCTGCCTATGCCCGGATTCCGGCCGAGCGGCGAGCTCGCGCCACGACGCTGTTCACGGCCCATAGCATCCCGCGGGGGATGGCAGACGGGTGCCGCTACGAGGTTCAACTCGCCGAGGCCTGCCGCCTTGTCGCTGAGGGCGCGGGAGTTGATCGCTGGGAGCTGGTCTATCAAAGTCGCAGCGGGCCCCCGCACCAGCCGTGGCTGGAACCCGATGTGTGCCACCGCATCGAACAGCTTCATGCTGGAGGCGAACTCGAGCACGCGGTGATCGTGCCCATCGGCTTCATCTCCGATCACATGGAGGTGATCTTCGACCTCGACCATGAAGCGCGAGCGCTCTGCGACCGGCTCGGCGTGCCAATGGAGCGAGCCGCTACCGTTGGCACGCATCCGCGGTTTGTTACGATGATTCGGGAGCTGATCGAGGAGCGCATCTCGCCGAGCGACGTCCGCCCTGCGCTGGGCGCGCTAGGCCCCAGTCACGACGTGTGCCCCGACGACTGCTGTTTGTACACGCCCCAACGCCCGACAAGGAATTCCTCATGAAGTGCCGTTGCTGGTTATGTTGGCTCGTTTCCACCGCGCTGTGCGTTGCGCTCATTGGCGGCTGTAGCGAGGAGACAAAGGACAAAGCGTCCGAAGCGGCGACGCAAGCGGGCGAAGCCCTCGAGGCCGCCGGCGAAGCCGCGGCGTCTGTGGGGGCCGACGTCGTCGACGAGACGAAGGAAGCGCTCGGCGACGCCGCCGAAGCGACCAAGGAAGCGCTCGGCGACGCTGCCGAAGCGACCGAGGAGGCGGCCGCCGAGGCCAAGGAAAAGCTCGAAGACCGCGGCGAAGAATTCCGCGGCTCAAGCCTGCGGCGGCGGTTGTTTGATCAGTGCGCTGAGCTGGCGAAACTCGGGCGTCCCCGACCGTTCGCACAGCTCGAACAGCGCCGCCTCGACGGTCGTGATCGTCACGCCCGCGGACTCGAGGCGCCGCAAAGCGACGTCGTGGTCAACGGCGAAACGAGTCCCCACGGCATCCGCGGCCACCAAGACTTGATAGCCTGCGGCGAGGAGGTCGAGCGCCGTTTGTGCGACGCACACATGAGTCTCGATGCCGCATAAAAGCACGCGCTCAATGCCGGCGTCGCGCCATTCGGCAAAGATTTCGCTGCACGATCCGCAACTGAACGCCATTTTGGCCGCGATCGGTCCCTGATGTCCCTCGACGAGCTGCGGTTCGGTGGGACCGAGCTTGTCGGGATTCTGTTCGGTGATTGCCGTCCGCACGCCGAGGATCCGCGCGCCCTCCAGCAGGCGGCGGCAGTTCCAGACAATGCGCTCGGCGCCGGGAATCACGGCCGTCAGCCGTTGTTGCACATCGATTGCCAACGCCGCCGTGTCGTCAACTCGCATCGACAGAGGATTTCGCGGCAGCGGAGCGGCTGAGTCGTGGGAGTTCTCGTCTGCGTCGTTCATTCATTCCAACCTAGCGATTGCCCGCCGGCTTGCCCACTGGCGGCGCAATCGCTGCTGGCGGCAGGGCGCGCCCCTAGTCGGCAGCGCGCGGGTTCGGAACAATAAGACGCGGCCGCCGCCCCAGGAACAGCGCAGTAGGGTGCGTGAAACGCACCAGGTAGGGTGCGTGGCATGCACAAGCAGGAAAAGCTCGAATCCCGGCCAGAGCCTCGCCATGAAAACTCGCTCCACGACGATTCTCACCGTCCGCAAGGACGGCCGTGTGGCCGTGGGCGGCGACGGCCAGGTGTCGCTCGGGCAAACCGTCGTCAAAAGTGATGCGGTGAAGATTCGCAAGCTGATGGACGGTCAGGTGCTCGTCGGCTTCGCCGGCGCCGCGGCCGACGCTTTTGCCCTCATGGAGCGCCTCGAGGCCAAATTGAAGGATCACCCGGCCAATCTCGTGCGCGCGGTCACGGAGCTGGCGAAGGATTGGCGCATGGACCGTGCCTTGCGGCGCCTTGAGGCGATGGTCGTCGTCGTCGATGCCAAGAACACGCTCCTGGTGTCCGGCAACGGCGACGTGATCCAACCCAGCGACGGCATTCTCGGCATTGGCTCCGGCGGCAACTACGCCCTCGCCGCCGCGCGGGCCCTCGCGGCCAACAGCGAACTGCCCGCCGTCGACATCGTCCGCCGCTCGCTAGAAATTGCCGGCGAGATCTGCGTCTACACCAATCGCAACATCGTCATTGAAGAGCTGACGTGAAGAATCTCACCCCGCGGGAAATCGTCGCCGCGCTCGACCGCCACATCATCGGCCAGGCCAAGGCGAAGCGTGCCGTGGCGGTCGCCGTGCGCAATCGGTGGCGGCGTCAGCAGCTCGACGACGATATGCGCAAAGAGGTCGCGCCCAAAAACATCCTCATGATCGGTCCCACCGGCGTCGGCAAGACGGAAATTGCCCGCCGGCTTGCGCGGCTTACCGGTGCGCCGTTTATCAAGGTCGAAGCGACCAAATACACCGAGGTCGGATACTACGGTCGCGATGTCGAGAGCATGGTCCGCGAGTTGGTCGAGAACGCCATCAGCCTGGTTCGGGAGCAGGAATTGGCAGGCGTCCAGGACGAGGCCAATCGCCGCGTTACCGAGCGGCTGCTCGATTTGCTCGCCCCCGCGCCGCAGAGCTTCGACGTCGGCGTCGACAGCGGCGACTCTCCCGAACGCTTCGAACGCACCCGCGAGAAGATGCGCGCGATGCTCTTGGGCGGCGAGCTGGAAAACCGCCGCGTCGAAATCGCGATCGAGCAGAAAGCCCACGCGATGGTGATCCCCGGCATGGGCCCGGCCGGGGAAGGGGGGATGGACATCGACTTTCAGGGCATGCTCGAAAAGATCCTGCCCAAAAACGTAGTTCGCCGCGACATGACCGTCGCCGAGGCGCGCCGCGTCCTGTTCGACCAGGAGTGCGACGCCCTGATCAATCAGGAGAAGGTGAACGCCAATGCGATCGAATTGGCGGAAAACACCGGCATGATCTTCGTCGACGAGATGGACAAGGTCGTCGCCAGCGAAGGCGGCCGCGGCGCCGACGTCTCGCGGCAAGGCGTGCAGCGCGATTTGCTGCCCATCGTCGAAGGCACCGCCGTCCAGACGCGGTATGGCTATGTGCGGACCGACCATGTGCTGTTCATCGCGGCGGGGGCATTTCATGCGACCAAGCCCTCCGACCTGATGCCGGAGCTGCAGGGCCGGTTTCCCATTCGCGTCGAGCTGGATGATCTTACGAAGCCGGACTTCGTGCGAATCCTGTCCGAGCCGCACAATTCGCTGACGAAGCAATACGCCGCCCTGATGAAGACCGAGGGCGTCGAGGTGGAGTTCACGCCGGACGCCATTGACGCACTGGCCGATTACGCCTTCCGTGTGAATCAGACGACGCAGAATATCGGCGCCCGGCGGTTGCACACGATCATGGAGCGGCTGCTCGAGGAGCTGTCCTTCGAATCGCCGGATATGCAGACGGGCCGCGTCGAAATCAATGCAGCCTATGTCCGCGACCGGCTCGACGAGGTGGCGCAGGACGAGGACCTCAGCAGGTTCATTCTGTAGGCGCCGATCGCCAACATCGCGCGAAATGCCGCGTCCCACGGCCCTTCGGACTGGTCGCTTAAGCGACCAGTCCGCCCCGCCGAGGCGGTCCGCATTCGTTGCACGTTCACACCGCGTCAACGCCGCTCACTTCGGTCCGCTCAAGCCTCGATCGATTGCGTGGATGGCGCTCTCCAGCCGAGCACTCGTTGCGCTGAGCGTGAACCGGCGCTCCGTTTCGCCGACGGCTTCGCACTGGATTTCGATGCGGTCCGTTGGCAGACAACTGGCCACGCGGTCGGCCCACTCGACGAACGTGAGCCCCCCCGACTCGAAGTATTCCTCGGGGCCGAGTTCCTGAAACTCGTCCTCGTCGCGCAGGCGATACGCGTCGAAGTGGTAGACCGGCATGTCTCCGGGGTACTCGTTCACCAGCACGAACGTCGGGCTTGTGGCCGCCTCGCGCGGCACGCCGAGCGCCGCCGCCACAGCTTGGACGAGCCGCGTCTTCCCGGCGCCCAATGTGCCCATGAGCGCGATCGTCGTACCCGGCGGCAGCGCAGCCGCCGCCGCGGCGCCGAGTCGCTCCGTGTCCGCTTCGCTTCGGGAGAGAAAAACGAGCGCGTCCATGGCGGCGGCCTAGTGCAGGAAGCCAGCAGGTTCAAGCCGAGCGAGCCCGCTTGCGGCGGCGCCCGTGCTCCACAATCCAGGTTGGTCCACGACGCGGCCAATTTGCGTGAGCGGCGCCTCCAGGGGCTGGTCGCGGAGCATCGCCGCCGCGGCCTCCGGCGCGGCGGTCACCAGCAGCTCAAAATCCTCGCCGTCGCCCAGGGCGTGGTCCAGCGGCGTTCGCCCGCTCGTCGCCGCGAGCCGGATAGCATCTGCCGAGATCGGCACGGCATCGAGATCCAGCGCGACGCCGCACGTACTCGCCGCCGCCAGTCGAGAAGCATCAAGCGCCAAGCCGTCGCTAATGTCCATGCCCGCAGATAACTCGTACCGGTTGTGTAACAACAAGGCCTCGCGAATGCGCGGCTCCACGGCCAAATGCCGGCCGAGAATGCTGCCGCCTAGCGAGCCGGTAACGAGCACAAGATCACCGGGGCGAGCGCCGCCGCGAGTGAGCGGACCGCGTGGCGTGACACGCCCCATCGCCGTGACGGAAATGGCCAAGGGTCCATCCCACGCGTTGGTGTCACCGCCGGCGATGGCCACGCCGAACCGCTCGGCCAACGGCAGCATACCGCGATAGAGTCCAACGGCCAGCTCGAAGGCCCCGTGCCGCGGCAGCACCAGCGACACCAGCGCCGCAACCGGCTCCGCAGCCATCGCGGCCAGATCGCTCAGATTGACCCCCAGCGCTTTGTGCCCGATCTGCTCGGGGGTGACCTCCGCGAGCCGAAAGTCGACCCCGTCGGTGATCGCGTCGGTCGTAACGACCACGCCGCCGCCGTCGGTCCACCGCAAAATGGCGGCATCATCCCCGATCCCCAGCCGCAGGAGCGGGTGCGGCGGCAAGGCGCCCTCAAGCCATTCAACCAACGCACGTTCCAAGATTCACTCACAAGTCACTGCCGGAGTGCCAATTTAGCCGCGGGGCTCGCCCCGCGCGCACCAACGCGATGCCATGACCTTACGCGCACCGGTCTTCCGCAAAGCAATCATTCCCCCCAATTTCCCACGGGGAATTCTTTCCTTAACCCGCCAAATCGCGCCCCAATGCTTGCAAATTGCCCGCCGCCGCACTACCGTGACAACTGGCCAAAACCGCTCTCCCACGCAGGCCGGCGTTTTCGTCGACGCGTCTCGGCCAGCTTTCAAGGAAGAGTACCATAAACGCGCGCCTTCGGCCCGGGCGTGGCGCCGACACGGAGAAGTCCGTCGTGCTGGTCGTTTCCCGCAAAGTTGGCGAGCGGATTCTCATTGGCGACAAGATCGCCATCACCGTGGTGAAGGTGTCGGGCGGCGGCGTCCGGATCGGCGTCGAGGCGCCCCCCGAACTTGCGGTCATGCGCGAAGAACTCGCCGAGGAAATCCGCAAGGCGGAACGCGCAGCGATGGAAACAACCGACTTTTCTTAGTCGACGCACCGTCGACGCCGGCATCCACAGCTCGGCCGTTGGCCGGAACCAGGCGGCGAGAGCTCAGGATTCGACAAACAACGGTGCCAATCTTCGCGGTGCGCGGCGCAGGGGGAGCGGATTTACCACAGAGAGCACGGAGGGCACGGAGTTAGGAAAGGAAATACGTCGAAAGAAAATGAGAAGTGTCGTACCGAGCGCTCGCGGGTTTCTTCTCAGGTCTTCCTTCTTTCTTTTTGCTTATCCGACCTCTGTGTCCTCCGTGCCCTCTGTGGTAAATCCGTTCCCTGCGAAATCATCGCGGCGCGCGACGTGATACAGGCGGTGCCGGCCGGCGCCTCAGCTACTTGACCACGGGTTCCGCAGTCTCGTCGTCCTCGTCGGCAGATTTGCGGGCGACAATCGGCTCGCCTCCTTTGGCTTGGGAGCGCCGTTTCGCTTCGCGCGGCGTTACGATCGCGCCGTGCCGGACGTCGATGACCTCCGGCCACTGCGGCCAGTCGACGGCGGCGTATTGGGCGACGCACTGTTTGAGACGCGCGAGTTTCTCCGCGAATGGCGACTCATCAGGAATCGCGTCTCGCGGCGCGGCGCCCCACACGATCCGCGTGCGCTCACGCGTCGCCAGGTCGTAGGTGTAGAAACGGCGGTCGCCCTTGCTGGTCGGACGAGCCGAGGGAACGATCTCCACAAGATTGAGCGATTCCCAGTCCGTGGACAGATGGACCGCCAGGTCGACCGCGCCGGCCACCCGCGGATCGTCCCACGGCCTGCCCGTCGGCGGTTGACCGACAATGCCTGTAATCCGTGGCAGGTAGCTGCGCCGGATCAGCGGCACATCGGCCGCGGGCAGATGAATCCCCTGCGCATCGACAGGCAACAGTTGCCGCTGCCCGCTGACAGGCAGATCGACGACCGCCACGGGTCGCCTGTAGGTCAGCGCAACAAACGCCGCCGGCGGAAATGACTTCTCGATACGCTCGACGCGCTCGACCCACGGGTGGAGCTCGAACGCGCTCCTGATCGTCGGCGCAAACTCGGGATCGAGGATCGACAGCCGACCCGCCAGACCGGCGCTGGCGACGACCTGCCCCCGGACGTCGGCGATGATCCATTCCGGCAGCGGTGACATCGAAATTCCTTCGTCCTGCAGCACATAGCGAGGACGCTCCGCAATGATCGGGGCAAACTTGCGCCAGATCGCGCTCCCCACGAGCGTCAGCAACGCGACGACCGCGAGAACGACGGCCGCGAGCGCCCGCCGATGCATCTGCGGCAGCAAGTCGCGCAAATTCCGCGACGGCGCCGCGATCGCTTCCGGTCGCGAGCGCGATTTCGCCTTCGACGGGGCCGGCGCTTTTTTAGGAGCTTCGGGTTTGATGCGAGCCACGGCTGCCGCCTCCGTGCGCTGCGCTACCCCGGCATCCCCGTCACAATCGGAGTCTTCGGCAGGTATTAGGCTTTCGCCGCGCCGATCGAGCTAGCAGCGCCCACGAAGAGAGTTATCGGAAGGGAGCTGGCGGCGCACTTACCAAATCTCGAGCTCCGTCTCCAGCTCGACGCCCAGCCGCTCCGCGACGCGGCTGCGAATCAGATCGATCAGCCGCAGGACGTCCTGGCTCGACGCGCCTTCGCCGGCCATGATGAAATTCGCATGCCGCTGGCTGACCTCCACGCCGCCGACGCGCGTGCCCTTGAGCCCCGCCTGCTCGACCAGCATTCCCGCGCTCATCCCCCGCGGGTTTTTAAACACGCACGCCACGTTCTGGTGCGACAGGGGTTGTCCCGCTTTCTTGATGATCCACTGCTTCTGCATGCGCTTGGTCAACTGGGCGGGATCGTCGGCCTCCAGGTCGAATTCGCCGTTGAGAATCACCAGCTCGTCCAGGCTGCTTTGGCGATAGGCAAAGACTAGGTCCTCGCGATGACGCTGAACGATGTCGCCTGTGCGGGTCATCACGGTGGCGCGGCTGGCCCATTGGCCGATGTCCCCCCCGCGGCTGCCGCTGTTGCCGTGCAGGGCGCCGCCGATGGTGCCCGGGATGCCCACCAGCGGTTCCAATCCGGCGAGGCCCGCCCGTACCGTTTCGCTAATGGCATGGGCCAATTTCACGCCGCCGCCTGCCGTCACATGAGTTCCGCTGATGCGAATCTGAGTGAACGGGGGGCTGGTCAGGCTGATCACCATGCCGGTCACGCCCTCGTCGCGGACCAGCACATTGGAGCCGCCGCCCAGCAGGCGGATCGGCACGTTTTCGTTGCGGCAGCGGCGCACCAGGGCCGCCAGTTCGTCGACGGAATTGGGCTCGGCAAAGAATTCGGCCGGGCCGCCGAGCCTCAGCCAGGTCCGCTGCGCGAGCGGCTCGCTTTTCCGGACGATTTTTTCAAAGCCGCTAACCAGCGTCATGGCTGCAATGTTCCTTCGGCGGTTCCGGCACTTATCGTGACTTGTTCGCGTCAAATCGTCAATTCACACCACGAGTTTTGGCGAATTCTGGTAAGCATCGCGAGTTCCACCTCGCCTGGCGACCCACAGAGGCGGCGCCATTGCCGCGAAGGGAATCCCCGCCGCATTGTCTCTAAGTCGGCTGCGACCATTGACGCAGCACTTCGTACGCCGCGACCGCCACGCAGTTGGACAAATTCAAGCTCCGAACTTCCGGCCGCGTGGGCACGCGCAGGCGTCGGTCCTGCGGGCCCCGCAGCAGCTCGTCCGGAAGTCCGCGCGATTCGGATCCGAAGACGAGCGCGTCGCCGGCGGAAAAGACGCCGTCGGTGTACGGCCGCTCGGCCTTTTTGGTGAAGTACCAGTGCCGTGTGGCAGGCAACTGGGCGATCAGTTGCTCCCAATCGTCGACGACCTGCCACGACAGATGTTGCCAATAGTCGAGGCCCGCGCGCCGCAGGTAATAGTCGTCCACGCGGAAACCCAGCGGCCTTACCAGCCACAGTTTCGCGCCCACGGCGACGCACGTGCGGCCCACGCTGCCCGTGTTGTAAGGAATTTCCGGGTGCACCAACACGATATGCAGCGGCTGATTTTCCAGCTTTTCCGCCACGAAATTCCCCCTACAGACGAACGCCGACTCACAGCATAATACGATTCCCGCGAGCGGCCGCCAGCGGGCGCTGGGCGTATGGACGTCCCCGTCGCGTGCGCACGGAGGTCTTTGCTCGGCTCGGCGCGTTTCCCCGTCCCCATTCCCCCTTCCCCAGTCGTCAACCTATGGCCATCGGATTTGGCATCATCGGCGCCGGCATGATCAGTCGCTTTCACGCCAAGGCGCTCGCAGACGTGCGAGGCGCGAAGCTCGTCGCGTGTGCGGACACGGCGCCGGGCCGCGCTGACACTTTTGCCAAGGAACACGCGTGCCAAGGCTACGACTCGGTCGAAGCCATGCTGGCCGACGACGACGTGCACGCCGTGACGATCGCGACTCCCAGCGGCGCCCACATGGAGCCGGCCCTGGCCGCCGCCCAGGCGGGCAAGCATGTCGTCGTGGAAAAGCCGCTCGAGGTGACGCTCAAGAAGTGCGACCGCATCATTGCCGCCTGCGACAAGGCGGGCGTCAAGCTGGCGACGATCTTCCCCTCGCGGTTTCACGATTCGTCGGTGCTCATGAAGCAGGCCGTCGACGCCGGCCGCTTCGGACGGCTCACCCTCGGCGACGCCTACGTGAAGTGGTACCGCACGCAGCAGTACTACGACAGCGGCGCCTGGCGCGGCACGTGGGCGCTCGACGGCGGCGGGGCGCTCATGAATCAGGCCGTGCATACGGTCGACCTGCTCGCCTGGCTCATGGGGCCGGTGACCGAAGTGCAGGCCAATACGGCGACTCTCGCCCACGAGCGCATCGAAGTTGAGGACACCGCCGTCGCCACGTTGAAATTCGCCAGCGGCGCTCTCGGCGTCATCGAGGCCACCACCGCTGCGTACCCCGGCTACCTCAAGCGAATCGAGCTGCACGGCGCCTCCGGCTCCGCAGTGCTCGAAGAGGAAGATATCAAACACTGGGACTTCGCCCAGAAGCTGCGCAGCGACGCAGCCGTGCTGCGCCGCATGGCCATCAGCAAGAGCACCGGCGGCGGCGCCGCCGACCCCGCGGCCATCGGCCACCACGGCCACACGAAGCTGTTTCAGGACTTTGTCGACGCCATTCGCAAGGACCGCGCCCCGGCCATCGACGGCCGCGAAGGCCGCCGCAGCGTGGAGATCATCCTGGCCATCTACAAGTCCGCCCAGACGGGCAAGAAAGTGGCGCTGCCGCTCGCCAGCGATCCGAAGCTGGCGTGAGGCGAACCCGCCGCGCAAAAACCGGGTCCGTGGAGCGAGACGCCGCAGCATATAATTAGGACTGTTAGACGCAATTCACTCGAGGCTTGCCCACATGACCACGATCTCACTCTTGGACGCTCAATCGCAGCTTTCAGAGCTAGTCCACAATCTAACCCCCGGCGCCGAGGTGATTATCACTGAGGGCGACCGCCCCGTTGCTCGCCTTCTCCCTGCGCCTCAGGAGCGGCCGACGCCACAGTTCGGCACGATGCGAGGCACGGTCCTCTATATGGCCGAGGACTTTGACGCTCCCTTGGAAGGCTTCGGGGATGACGACGCGTGAGATTGTTGCTCGATACCCACACGCTTCTTTGGGCGGTCGATAGCCCGTCCAAAATCGGGGCGGCTGCCTACGCGGCCATGGGCGATTCAGCCCATGATCGACTCGTCAGCACAGCGACGCTGTGGGAAATCGCCATCAAGGCCGGACTCGGCAAGCTCAATTTGTCTCTACCCTATGGCCAATGGATTGACAAAGCCCTCGTCGATTTTGCCGCCACGGTGCTCCCCGTCGATGTTGTTCACTGCGAAACTTACGTCCAACTCCCCCACCACCACGGCGACCCCTTCGATCGCATGCTCGCCGGCCAGTCGCTAGCAGAATCGCTAACGATCGTCAGCGCCGATGCCGCGTTCGACCTCTACGGCGTGGCGCGGATTTGGCAGTAGACGCGGATTCAAATCCCCGCGAACCGCACTTGGCGGCATTTCGCGAAACCAGCACAATACGCGGCCGCTTCCCCGGGAAGGAACCCGCGCCGCCGTGCCTCGCCGTAGCCGAACAATCGATCTCGCCGCGTATTTCGCGGTCCGCCTGGCGATGTGCCTCATCCAGGCCATGTCGCTCGAAAGCTGCCAGGCCTGGGCCCGCCGCGCCGCCTGGACGTTGTGGCACGTCCTGCACATTCGTCGCCGGGTGATCGACGCCAATCTGCTCATCGCGTTCCCGCACACGACGCCCGCCCAGCGGCAGCGGCTCGCCCTGGCGATGTGGGAACACCTGTTGGTCATGCTCGCCGAGATCGCCCACGCGCCGCGCAAGGTGCATCGCACGAATTGGCGCCATCATTCGCGCATCCCCGCGATGGCGCTGATGACGCGACGGTTGCTCGACGCCCGGCCGGTCGTCATGATCTCCGCCCATCTGGGGAACTTCGAAATGGGCGGTTACATGCTCGGGCTGCACGGGTTTCCCACGCACACGATCGCCCGCAAGCTCGACAACCCGTACCTCGACCGCTGGATCAATCGCTTTCGCGGCGCCACGGGCCAGTACATCATTCCCAAAGACGGCGGCAGCGGTGCGATCGAGCGGGTGCTCAAGAGCGGCGGCACGCTGGCCTTGCTCGGCGACCAGCACGCGGGCAAGAGCGGCTGCTGGATCGACTTTTTCGGCAAACCCGCCTCGACGCACAAGTCCGTCGCGTTGTTCACCCTCGCCAGCGAGGCGCCCACCGCGACCGTGGCCATGCTTCGCACGGGCGGGCCGATGCAGTTCGAGATGTGCGTCGCCGAGCTGATCGACCCGCGCGACCCCGACTTCTCGTTAGGGACCATTCCGCTGGTGGCCCAGTGGTATACCGATCAGCTCGAAGGGCTCATTCGCTCGGAGCCCGACCAGTATTGGTGGCTGCACCAACGGTGGCGCGATCCGCCGCCGGCGAGTCGCCCGCCCAAACGCCGGCCGGCCAAGGCCGCGGCGGCTTGAGACGCCGTCTTCGCCCCAGCGCAGCTTGTCCCTCGACGCCCGGCTGACATAATCAGGGCTTGCGCGCCGCGACAGGCCCCCACGTGCCGACGGAAGCTGTGGTGTTTCGCTTTCGACCCTTCCTGAATTCCGATCCGCCGCATCTTGCGGCGATCTGGCGGTCGCAGCCCCCGCAGCGCGGACTGCTGCAGCCGGTGACGGCGCCGTTGCTGGAGTACGGCGTCTTCTCGAAGTTGCACTTCGACCGCCAGGGACTGATCGTCGCCCTCCGCGACGAGCGCCCGGTGGGCTTCGTCCACGCCGGCTTCGGTCCCAGCGACGACGGCCTGTCGCTCGACACGAGCATGGGCACCACGCACATCCTCATGGTCGATGCCGCCGAGCGCGAAACGACGTTGCCCGACGAGCTCCTGGCCGCCAGCGAAGAGTACTTGCGGAACCGCGGCGCCACGGTCATCTACGCCGGCGGCATCAATCCGCTCAACTCGTTCTACCTGGGCCTGTACGGCGGCAGCGAGATCCCCGGCATCTTGCAGACCGACGTGCTGTTTCAAGCCGCCTGCATGCGCCGCGGCTACCAGGAGATCGACCGCGTGCGGATCATGCAGTGCGACTTGGTGCGCGTGCGGCCGCCCGTGTCGCGCGAGCTGCGATTGATCAAGCGCACGATGCAGGCCGTCGAAACAATCGACCCGCCGCCCAAGACGTGGTGGGAAGCCTGCGTGTGGGGCTCGTTGCAGCGCGACGTGTTTCAACTGGTCGAAACGCCGGGCGGCCGCATCGTCGCCGAGGCGGCGTTCTGGGACATGCAGCCCCTGTCGGCCGGGTGGGGCATGAGCACCGCGGGGCTGTTCGACCTCTACGTGCCCCTCGAGCTGCGCCGCCGCGGCTACGCGAGCTACCTGCTGGGCGAGGCGATCCGCGTGCTCCGCCGCCGCGGCGTGGCGACGATCGAGGCCCAAACGATGGCCTCGAACGAAGCGTCCACCGCCTACTACGCCAAGCTCGGCTTCACCGAAATCGACCACGGCGTCGTCTATCGCAAACCGCCGATGTAATCGCGCAGTACTTGCCGCAAGACAGCCTCGCCACTTCAAGCGAGATAGCCCCCGGCGCAAGCCGGGGGTTTCCGCAGCGCTCGAGCCGCGTCACCCCCGCGCCAGCGCATCGCTCTGTTCGACGAACGCGTCGCCCGACCACTGATCGTCCGCGCGAATCATCTTCTGCGCGTCGTGCTTCGCCTTCGCCGCGGCCCGCGCTTCCGCTTGCCGCTTTACCAGGTCGGCGTGCGTCGTGAAGTACTGCACGCTGTGGCCGCGGAAGTCGGCGAGCGTCTCGAACTTGTGCCACTCCATGAACGCCAGCAGGTCCTCGCACAGCGGGTGGATGAGCCCGTAGCCGTGCTTCATCACGCCGGTGCACACCTGCACGGTGTCGGCGCCTAGCAGAATGAACTGGGCCACGTCGGCGCCCGTTTCCACGCCGCCGATGCCGCTGAGACTCCGGCCCGGGTACTCGCGGCGAATCACTTGCGCGATCTCCATCGCCATCCGCAGCGCGATCGGCAGCACCGCCCGGCACGAGTATCCCCCCGGCGTCGTGTACCCCTCGACCGTCGGTTCCGGCCGCAGCGTTTCGAGATTCACGCCCAGCACGCTGCGGATCGTGTTGATGGCGCTCACCCCCTCGCATCCCGCGCGAAACGCCGCCCGCGCGGGATCCTCGATGTGCGTCACGTTGGGCGTCATCTTCGCCCACACCGGCCTGGTCGCGACGGCGTTCACCCAACCGGCGACCTCGGCGAGAATCTCGGGATTCTCGCCCATCGCGGAACCCATCTTCCGCTCCGGCAGCCCATGCGGGCAGGAAAAGTTCAGCTCGAAGGCATCGACGCCCACCGCCTCGCAGCGTTCGACGATCTCGACCCACGCGTCCTGCCGGTACTCTTCCATGATCGACGCGATGAGCACGCGGTCCGGATACTTGTCCTTCACCGCCTTCAGCTCGTCCATCCACACGCCGAACGGCCGGTCGCTGATCAGCTCGATGTTCTCCCAGCCGATGATTTCATCAGAATTCTGAGCACGCAGTCGCGCATAGCGCGGCTGGACGTTGACCACTTTGTCGGCTTCGAGGCTGATCGTCTTGCAGATGACGGCGCCCCAGCCTTCGTCGAAGGCCTTGCCGATGACATTGCCGTTCGTCCCCGGCGGGCCCGAACCGATCACGAAGGGATTGGGCAGCTTCAGTCCGTCGACGACAGTTTCAAGCGTGGGCATGGGCCAGGCCTAGGATTGCGAATAAGCCGCCAAGAACTCGTCTCGTGAGATCCCTGCGTGTCGACAGGCTGTTTGAAGCGTCGACGCCTTGAGCGTGGCGTGATTGGGGATGGTCATCGTCGTGACCGTGCCGTCGTCATTGGTGCGCGCCAGCGCGATGTGTTCGCGCTGGCGGACGATCTCGAATCGAAGCGATCCTAACGCCCGCAGCACTTTGGCCTGAGGTGCGTCGGCTGGGAAGCGTGCCATTAGAGGGCCACTTCCGTTTCGTGCAGGAAGGCGTTCAAGACTTCAGACTCGTCCGCCAGGACGTCTTGGCCGAACGTTTCAATGTGGAATCGGATCGCGGATTGAACGTCCGCCAAGGCTTCGTCGGCCGTATCGCCCTCGCCGACGACGACGCCTTTGAGGCCCAGGGGATAGGCCACGAAGCCGTCCGGATGCTGTTCGACGATGACGCGGATCGATTTCATAAGTCTCGAACGTCCCCGGGGCCAAATCAACAGTCGAGTTTGCCAAGGTCCTTGAGCAACTGACGGCGCTTCTTACTCGCAGAGCGCTTACGGCGTTTTCGACTCCGGGCCGGGAGCTTCCCCATCATGCCGTCGCCGAACACATTCAGGCGGTTGGGATTCGTATCGCTTGCTCTCATAGAAGTATTTTACCACGAACGCCGCGAAACGGCACTCCAACTCAGCCGACTTCGCACATCACCTCGTCCAGGCAATCCACAATAAAGTCCGCGTCATCCTTGTTGACGCACATCGGCGGCTTGAGCCGGATCGTCTGCCCCCATAGTCCGCCCTTGCCGATGAGCAGCCCGCGCTTCTTGGTGCGCTCCATGATCTCCGCGACCTGCGCCGTCGCCGGCGCCTTCGTCTTGCGATCGGTCACGCACTCGACGCCCAACATCAGCCCCAGCCCGCGCACCTCCCCGATGAGCGCGTGCTTCTGCTGCAGCTCGAGCAGCCGGTTTTTCAGATAGCCGCCCACCTCGAGCGCATTCTGCTGAAGGCCCTCGGCGTCGATCACCTCCATCGTCGCCAGCCCCTGCGTCATACTGATCGGGTTGCCGCCGAAGGTATTGAAGTACACGCGATTAGCCAGCGTCGCCGACACGTCGCTGCGGGCGGCCATCGCGGCAATCGGCGCCCCGTTGCCCAGCCCCTTGGCCATCGTCACGACATCGGGCGTCACGCCCCAATTCTGGTGCGCCCAGTAGTATTTCCCCGTGCGGCCGAAGCCCCCCTGCACCTCGTCGGCAATGCACAGCCCGCCGTGCTGCCGCACCGTGTCGTACACGATCTTGAAATACTCCGACGCCGCCGGAGGGTGCACCGCGCCGCCCACGCCCTGGATCGGCTCGGCGATGAAGCACGCGATCTCGCCGGGCGTCTGATACTGAATCACTTCCTTCACTTCCTGCGCGCAACGCAGGTCGCACGAAGGGAACTCCAAACCGAACGGGCAGCGGTAACAGTAGCACGCCGGTGCGTGGTGCACGTTGTTCGTCGGGTTCGTCGCGAACCGCCAATTGCCATGCGCGGTGAGGCTCATCGGCGTGCTCGTGCCGCCGTGGTAGCCGTTGCGCAGCGCGATCACGTCCCGCCGCCCCGTGAACTCGCGGGCCGCGAGGATCGCCGCCTCGTTAGCCTCGCTGCCGCTGTTGGTGAAGTACACCTTGTCGACGCCGTCAGGCAGTTTTTCGACGAGCTTCTTGCCGAGCTGACCGATGGTCGGGTGCAGATAAATCGTGGTGGTGTGCTGCAGCTTACCGACCTGCTCCTTCACGCGCTCGACGATACTCCGGTGGCAGTGCCCCACGCTCACGGTGACGATGCCCGCGTACGCGTCGAGATACCGCTTGCCCGTTTCGTCGTACACATATTGCATGTGCCCTTCGACGATCAGCAGCGGATCGCGATAGTACGTCACGAGCCCCGGCGTCAGGTATTGCCGCCGCATGGCGAGCACTTCCTCGCGCGCGGGGCCGTCGTACGGGGCAGGGCGGTGGTCGATCACCGGCAGCGACAACGCGGGCGAGGCAGGCACGGGCGCAATCTCTCCAGCAGGGCGGGACAGGCAGACCGGGCGGACGAGGCGAATTCTAACCCTGGGCGCGGCAAGCGGCTATGTCGAACCGCGCACGCGCACGCCGGCCAATTCGGAAGAACCGCCAAGGACGCCAAGAGCGCCAAGGTCGGAAGGGGGCAAGTCGAACCACGAAGTCACAAAGACACGAAGCAAGAGTATGAGGATAGACCGCGGTTCACTCCTTTCCCACTTCTTCCGACCTTGGCGTCCTTGGCGGTTCAAATCCCCCGGTTCCTATCGACGTTGACCCTGCATGTGACCCAGGATTTACTGGGGCCGTCGCGCGCACTGCTCAGTCGCTAGCATACCCAGGCCACGCATGACCACGACCAACTCCGCCGGCATCGTCGAGCTTTCGACCGACCTCTCCGGCTCGCCATACTACAGCGCCGACATGGCGCCCGTGCCGCGCTCGGCACGCCGCTGGGGCATGCGCGACCTGGCCGTGCTGTGGATCAGCATGTCGGCCTGCATCCCCACCTACATGCTCGCCTCGTCGCTGATCGAGCAGGGCATGGACTGGCGCCAGGCGGTCGGCACGATTTTCCTCGGCAATTTGATCGTGCTCGTCCCGATGATCCTCAACGCCCATGCCGGGACGAAGTACGGCATTCCATTTCCCGTCTACTGCCACGCCTCCTACGGCATCCTCGGCGCCAACGTGCCAGCGCTGCTGCGCGCGCTCGTCGCCTGCGGCTGGTTCGGCATTCAGACCTGGATCGGCGGCTGGGCGATCTACAAGATTCTCACCGTGTTCGTCCCCGCTTGGGACACGGCGCCGGCGCTGCCGCTGCTCGACATCAACGCCTACCAGCTCGGTTGCTTCCTGTTCTTCTGGGCGATCAACATGGCGGTGATCTACTGCGGCATCGAGTCGATCCGCATCCTGCTGAACATCAAGGCGCCGCTGCTCATCGTGCTGGGCCTCGCCCTGCTCGCCTGGGCTTACCAGCGGGCCGACGGCTTCGGCCCCATGTTGTCCAAACCCTCCGATTTCGCACCGGGCCAGCCAAAGGCCGGCCAGTTCTGGGCGTTTTTCTTTCCCGCGCTCACCGCCAACGTCGGCTTCTGGGCCACGCTATCGCTCAACATCCCCGACTTCAGCCGCTACGCCTACTCGCAGCGCGACCAGGCCCTGGGACAGGCTCTCGGACTGCCGACGACCATGGCGCTCTTCTCGTTCATCGGCGTTGCCGTGACCAGCGCCACCGCCGTGATCTACGGCCAGCCGGAGTGGGACCCGGTCGTCGTGCTCAGCAAGTTCACCAACCCCGTGGTGCTCGTCGTCGCCATGGCCTCGCTCTGCCTGGCGACGCTCGCCACGAACATCGCCGCCAACGTTGTGAGCCCGGCCAACGACTTCGCCCACCTCTGGCCGCGGATGATCTCGTTCCGCACCGGCGGTCTCATTACCGGCGTCATCGGCATCCTCATCCAGCCGTGGAAGCTGATCGCCGACCCCAGCGGCTTCATCCTCAAATGGCTGGTCGCCTACTCGGCCTTGCTGGGGGCGGTGGGCGGCGTGCTGATCGCCGACTACTTCGTCCTCCGCCGCACGCAACTCGACCTGCCTGGCCTCTATCGGCGCCAGGGGCCGTACTGGTACTCCGGCGGTTTCAACGCGGCAGCGATCATCGCAACGGCGCTCGGCATCGCCCCGTGCGTGCCGGGGTTTCTTGCCACGGTTTCAGAAATAGCGGCCGGCCGCATCCCGCCGATTTGGATCGAAATTTACCACTACGCGTGGTTCCTCAGCTTCGCCGTGGCGTTTGTCGCGTATTTGGCGGCGATGAAGATTCTCCTCGCACCGCTTTCAAGCGGCGAAACGGATGGCGGCGGAGTATAATCGTCTCTGGACCGGAGGTCTCGACGACATGAACCAATATGATGGAATATTGGCCCTCGAACGGATGGAACGCGCGGTGTGGAAGATTAAGGACCGACTTCTGCGCGTGACGTCCGTGCTTGAGCGCGCACACGTTCCCTATGTTGTCGTCGGCGGCAATGCCGTGGGTGCCTGGATTGAACAGGTCGATGAGAAGGCTATCCGCGCCACCGTGGATGTGGATTTGGCAATACGACGAGAGGACCTGGACGCCGCCAGAGCTGCTCTCGCGAATGCAGGTTTCACCTATCGACATGTCGCCGGAGTCGACATGTTCCTCGACGGTCCTGAAGCAACCCCACGCGACGCCGTTCACATCATTTTCTCTGGCGAGAAGGTGCGAGACAGCTACCTCGAGCCCGTGCCCGACGTATCGGAGTCCGAATCCTTCACGGCATTCCGGGTACTTAGCTTAGAGGCGCTCCTTCGCATGAAGCTGACCTCCTATCGGCGAAAGGATCAGGTTCATATTCAGGATCTGATTGGCGTCGGTTTGATTGACGAGTCCTGGCTCGACCGAGTCCCTGCGGCGCTTGCTTCGCGCTTGAAGGAGCTGCTGGACGATCCGTTAGGCTAACCAGCCCTCACGGCGCCGTGATCGCCCCATACGTCTCCGGCCGGCGATCCCGATAAAACTGCCACGTGTTGCGCACCTCGCGAATCAGCTCGAGGTCGATGTCCGCGACCACGATGTCGTCCTTGTCCCGGCAACCCTCGGCCACAATCTGCCCGCGCGGGTTGCAGAAGTAGCTCTGCCCGTAGAACTCGCCGATCCGCCACGGCTCTTCCCACCCCGGGCGGTTGATCGCCCCCACCCAGTAGCCGTTCGCCGCCGCGTGCGCCGGCTGCTCGAGCTTCCATAGATACTCGCTCAACCCCGCGACCGTCGCCGAGGGATTGAACACGATTTCCGCCCCGCCCAGCCCCAGGCACCGCGCCCCTTCGGGAAAGTGCCGATCATAGCAAATGTAGACGCCCACTTTACCCACGGCCGTGTCGAACGCCGGGTAGCCGAGGTTCCCCGGACGAAAATAAAACTTTTCCCAGAACCCCGGGTTCACCTGGGGAATGTGCATCTTGCGGAACTTGCCCAGCCACCGTCCGTCGGCGTCGATCACGCTGGCCGTGTTGTAATACAGCCCGGAAATCTCCTCCTCGTAAATCGGCACGATGAGCACGATCCCGTGTTTCTTGGCGATCTCGCCCATCAGCCGCGTCGTCGGCCCGTCGGGAATCCGCTCGACCAGGTCGTACCACTTTGTCTGCTGCTCGGCGCAAAAATACGGCCCGTAGAATAGTTCCTGCAGGCATACGACCTGGGCCCCTTTGTCGGCGGCCTGGGCGATCAGCGCCACGTGCTTGTCGATCATCGCCTGCTTGATCTTCTCCACCGGCGACGTCGCCGGCTCGCACAACGTGGCCTGAATGAGGGCGCCGCGGACGCTTCGAGGCATGACTATCTCCTGCGAATCAGTGGCTTCTCCGAACAATGCAGTTGAACCGCCGAGGACGCCAAGAGCGCCAAGGTCGGAGGGAGAAACCAAGAGAAGAAAACCGCAGATTGACGCAGATGATTTCCTTATCTCCATCTGCGTCCATCTGCGTCCATCCGCGGTTCCATTTCTTCTTTCTCTTTCTGCCCTTGGCGCTCTTGGCGTCCTCGGCGGTTCAATTCCTTCCGAACTGCCGCCTGCAAATGATAGGATATCGATCGCCGAAGCAAAGCTCTATCGCCGCACGATTCGAACCAGCTCGTGAAGGAACGACCGATGCCTGCCGACACGGAACTTGATCTGGTCCCCACGTTCATCGGCGGCAAATGGCAGACGAGCGACGCACAGCGTTTCGGCGACGTGCTCAACCCCTCCACCGGCAGCGCCATCGCCCGCGTGCCGCTGGCCACGGCCGAAGAGACCGCCGCGGTCGTCGACGCCGCCCGCGCCGCGCTCCCCTCCTGGAGCGAAACGCCCGCCGTCGAACGCGCCCGCATTCTGTTCAAGTACCGCGAGCTACTCGCCGTACATTTCGAAGAACTCGCCGCGCTCGTCACCCGCGAGCACGGCAAGACGCTCGCCGAGGCCCGCGCCGAGGTGCAGCGCGGCGTCGAAATGGTCGAGTTCGCCTGCGGCGCCCCCAGCCTGCTCATGGGCGACACGCTTCCCAACATCGCCGGCGGCGTCGATGCGGAAACCAACCGCCATCCGGTCGGTGTCTGCGTCGGCATCACGCCGTACAATTTCCCCGCGATGGTGCCGCTGTGGATGTTCCCCGTGGCGCTGGCCTGCAGCAACACGTTCGTGCTCAAGCCGTCGGAGAAAGTGCCGCTCTCCGCCGTGCGGCTGGGCGAGCTGCTCGCCGAGGCCGGCCTGCCGCCGGGCGCGTTCAACATCGTCCACGGCGACCGCGAGTGCGTCAACGCACTCTTGTCGCACCCCGATGTCGCCGCGATCTCGTTCGTGGGTTCGACCGCCGTCGCCAAATCCATCTACGAAACCGGCACGCGCCACGGCAAGCGCGTCCAGGCCGCCGGCGGCGCCAAGAACCACCTTATCATCATGCCCGACGCCGACCTCGATCAGTCGGTGAAGGCGCTGGCTGCCAGCGCCTTCGGCTGCGCGGGCCAGCGCTGCATGGCCGGCAGCGTCGCGGTGGCAGTGGGCGAGGTCGGCGACCCGCTCGTCGAGTCGCTCGTCGACCACGCCGGCGCCCTCCGCGTCGGCCCCAGCGACGGCAACGAGCACATCGACATGGGCCCGGTCATCCGCCGCGAGCACCTCGAGCGCGTCGCCGGCTATCTCGACATCGCCGCGCACGAGGGCGCCACAGTCGCCCTCGACGGTCGCCGCGAGTTCGACTCCGCCGGCTTCCTGCTCGGCCCGAGCGTGATCGACCGCGCTGATCCTTCGATGCAGGTCATCCGCGACGAAATCTTCGGCCCGGTGCTGTCCGTTGTCCGCGCCGCGGATCTCGACGCCGCACTCGAAGTCGGCCGCCAATGTCCCTACGGCAACGGCGCCTCGATTTTCACCCGCGACGGCTACGCCGCCCGGGAGTTCAAGCACCGTTTCAACGCCGGCATGATCGGCGTGAACGTCGGCGTCCCCGCCCCGATGGCGTGGTTCCCTTTCACCGGCTGGAACCAGTCGTTTTTCGGCGACTTGCACATCCAAGGCGTCGAAAGCATCCACTTCTACACGCGGCAGAAAACGACGCTGACCCGCTGGTTCAAGAGCGCCGCGGAGTCGCATCACGACCCGGTGTGGAAGGCGAAGAGAATGTGAAATGTTTGATGTGAGATTGATGATGTCAGAAAACGGAGGTTCCTTGCTCTGACATCATCAATCTCACATCATACATCCTACATTCTCAACTCCCCCGATACGTCGAATATCCAAACGGGCTCAACAACAGTGGTACGTGATGAGGCCGCGTCGGGTCGCTCACGACGAACTCCACGGTCACCTGTGGATAGAAGTGCTCGATCTTCTGCGCGGCAAAGTACGAGCCCACGTCGAACAACAGCCGATGCACGCCGGCCTTGAGCTCGCCCTCCGACAGCAAATCCGCCGCCCGCCCGTCGTCGTTGGTCGAACCGCTGGCGAGCGTATGCCACCCGCCCCCCGCGTCCATCCGCTCGAGCTGCACCGCCACGCCCGCCGCAGGTTGCCCCAGCCGCAGATCAAGCACATGCGTCGAGAGCAAACTCATGGACTGCCACCCCCGCTCCGCTACGGACTGGTCGCTTAAGCGACCAGTCCATCCGCGTTGCCTCGAGCCGATCCCCCGCAATCCTACGGCTCCGCGCCGTCCTCCGCCAGCTTCCTCAACCGCAACTCTGTGATCTTCATCTGCTCCTCCGCCGCGGTCTGCATTTCCTCCTCGCGGCAGTTGCCCACGCGCGTGCGAAGCATCGCCAGCATCTGCTCCGCACTTTTGCCCGTCGCAAACACGATGAAGATGAACCCGAACCGCTTGAGATACTCGCGGTTCAACTCCGCTAGCTCCTGCAGCGTCGCCTGGTGGGCGCCTGCCACGCCAGATTGCTCGCCCGCCGCGAGCTCGCGCGTCGCGGCATGCTTGGCCCGCAGCGTCGCCACGTCGCCGATCATCGGATGCGCGGCGAACGCTTCGAGCCAATCGTCATCGAGGAGCGTCTCGCCGACTTCGTAAGCCGCGTCGATCACCGCCTCGTCGTCGGCGAAGGGCCGCCTCGCAAGCATCCCCTCAACCCACGCCGCCGCGGCACAACAGTTCGCCAGCGCCGCCCGCACTGCAGCCGTATCACGCGCATTGAGCACTGCAACCACGCTCACCGTCGCCTCGCTTCCTGCCGTCGCGCTTCGAGCCCTATGACAAAGTTCGCTCTACCCATCCGCCCTAGCCCCCGGCGCAAGCCGGGGGTTGGTTCGCACGCCCCCACGCACCGCCATACAAACCCCCGGCTTGCGCCGGGGGCTACTCCCGTTCATTGTGACATCGCGCTCGCCTCGCGACGCAATAGTTTTCCACCCGGTGCTGGCGCGAGGCGTCCCTCGTCGTACGCCAACTGCCCGCGCACGTAAGTGCGCTTCACCCGCCCCCGCAGACGCATGCCGTCGTACGGCGTCAGCTTGTGCCGATGGTGCAGCTCGACCCCGACGACGTTCCATTCTTCGTCAGGATCCCAAAGGCACAAGTCCGCATCGTATGCCGCGGCAATCTGGCCCTTGCTGCGCCCCAGGCCCATCAACCGGGCGGGATTTTGAGACAGCCACATGGCCAGGCGATGCACGTCGACGCCCCGTTTGGACGCACCGGTCCAGACGGCTGGCAGCGTCAGTTGCAGCGAACTGATCCCGCCCCACGCCCGCTGAAAGTCACCCGCGCCCAGGCACTTCATCTCGGGAGGGCAGGGCGAGTGATCCGAGCCAATCGTATCAATGACGCCCGCCAGCAGCGCTTGCCACAAGTCGCCGCGATTCTCGCGATTATGGATCGGCGGAGCGCATTTGAACCGCGTGTCGGCCGGCCCGATCTCCTCGGCGGCAAACGTAAGATAGTGCGGGCACGTTTCGGCGGTCAGCGACAGGCCGTCCGCGCGCGCGGACGCGATGCCGCTCGCCGCGAGCGCGCACGACACATGAACCACGTGCGTCGGGCAGCGGTGGCGCCGTGCGAGTCGGACGAGCAACTCCATCGCATCGCGCTCCATCCCCCACCGCGAAGCCACAAATTTCTGGTAGTCCCAAGGCTCCGCGTCGCAGGGCATCTCGTCGATGCGATGTTCCGCGTGCACCAGCAGCGGCACGCCGCGCCGCGCAAGCACGGGCATCGCGCCGCACAGCTCGACCTCGCCCGACGCCGGAAACTCCGCCAGCCCCGAGTCGCACAAAAACGCCTTCACCCCGCACACGCCCGCGTCGATCAGCGGCTCGATGTGCTCCAGATTCCCCGGCACAAGCCCCCCATGAAACCCCACATCCACCCAACACCGTCCCGCCGCCGCTTGCCTCTTCGCTTCGAGCGCCGCCACCGTCGTCGTCACGGGCGAACTATTCAACGGCATATCCACCAGCGTCGTCACCCCGCCCGCCGCCGCGGCGCGCGTCGCCGTCTCGAACCCCTCCCACTCCGTGCGTCCCGGCTCGTTGATATGCACGTGCGAATCGACTAGGCCCGGCGACACGACCAACTCGCCGACATCCTCGATGTGCAAGCCCACCGGCAGATCTGCAGGCGGAACCACCGCCTCGATCCGCCCGCCGCGCACGATCACCGCCGCCGCACGGACCGCCTCCGGCGTCACCACCCGCGAACTGACCAGGGCAAACGCGTAGGGTGCGTGCAACGCACCGTCATCCTTGATAGCCATAAAAGATTGGTGCGTTTCACGCACCCTACGAATGCTCGTCCCGTTCACGGCACACGCTCGCCGTGATGTTCCCGTGCGGCTCGTCGGTCGGCACGAACAACACGTTGGGGTTATCCAGCTCGAACGGCGAAAGGTCGATTAGGTTCTGATGCAGATTCGGCATCGAGAGGGTGATCTCCTCGACAACCGGAAATCCGTTCAAAACGTCGGAACACATCTCATAAACAGTGGATTGAACGGACGGACTATAGCTTGCACCGAATTTGAGAATGAGTTGAGTGCGAATTTGCTGACGAATCAGGCGCCAGTCGGAAGGCGTATCATTATACGACCACGCCGCCGTCATCCTTGTCGCGAGAATGCGATCGTCCGTGTCCTGCAGCGTTGTGAACTCATCCCGCAAGAAGCCGGAAAAGCCCGATTTCGTTGTCTTAAGGAGGAGAAGCCCTTCGAGTCCACACTCGATCGTGCCCTCCGGTTCACCTTCGGTGCGGTTGATAACGGCCTGGCAAGTTGACCTTTCCGTCGAAGTTCCGAGAAAGGCATGTGGATGAGGCTTGCCCTTGACCATGAGCCGTTCCCACGGCGTTTCGGTGATCTTCACGACGGCCTGCGTCACGTGGTCGAAGTTCTCGACGAACCGGTTCCCCAGCGTCCAGGCGAACGTCTCCAGCTCCCGCACGTCGAGTTCCCGCGCGAACGCGTACACCGTGTTCTTCATCGTGTCAGTCGGGATCACGCGCGAATTGTCGCCGCGCGTATACGCGGCGTCAAAATCGCCGTCCAGCTCCACGTCGACGCTCAGTTCGCAGATCTCATGCACCGACGAATCGCGAAACACTTTGGTGAGCCGCACCCGCGACTTGCCATAACTCTGCGTCCAAACTTTATGCGGCATGCGAACTCCAATCTCATCATTCTCTGAAAAACGTCTCGCAAAGGCGCCAAGAGGACAAGAAGAACTGGGAACGCTAATAAACACTAATCTCCACTAATCCGGATTAGTGTTAATTAGCGTTTATTAGTGTTCCAAATCCCCAGTCTTCCTTCTCCGAACTTTGCATCTTCGCGCCTTTGCGAGAGACCCCTCATTCAGTCGCCAATTGCAAGAGCGTCCGTGCCAGCACGTCAACGCCGGCGCCGATCGCCTCCGGCGAGGCATACTCCTCCGGCCGGTGGCTCATCCCCGCGCGGCAGGGGATGAAGATCATCCCCACCGGCGCCACGAGCGACATGAACGTTGTATCGTGATACGCCCGGCTCATCATCCGCTGACAGGCGCGGCCGGCCTCCGCCGCGGCGGACTCGATCGCCGCGATGATCCGCTCGTCGCATGCGACCGGCGGATCCGCGTTGAGCTGCTCGATCTGCGTCGTCACGCCGCGCTCGGCGCCGCACTGCTCGGCCGCCTGCAGAATGCGGCTCAGCACCCGATCGCGCCGCGGCCCGTCGATGTCGCGGACGTCGATTTCCAGCAGCACGTCGCGGGGGATGCTGTTGACCGCCCGCGGGTGCACGTCGAGCACGCCCACCGTGCCCACCGACTCGCGTCCGCCCAGCTCCCTTGCCGCCGCTTCGACGTCCAGCGCCAATCGCGCCGCCGCCAGCAGCGGATCGTGCCGATCCGGCATGTAGACGCCCCCGGCGTGCCCGCCGGGCCCTTGGTATCGCACGCGCAGCGCGGCCGGCGCCGAAATGGCCGTCACCGCGCCGATCGGCACGCCCGCCTGTTCCAAAAGCGGCCCCTGCTCGATATGTAGCTCGACCCAATGAGCGTAGTAGCCCCGCGGCAGCCGCACGTCGGCCAGGGAGCCCGTGAAGCCTGCTTCCTGCCGCACGTCGTCGAGCGTCGCCCCTTGCTCGTCGACGAGCGCCGCCGCCTGGGCCGGGTCGAGCTGCCCGCCCAGCAGCCGGCTTCCCAGGCAGCCGTACCCAAACCGCGTCGGCTCTTCGCTGGTAAACACCAGCAGCTCGATCGACCGCCGCGGCGTGATCCCCGCGCGCTGAATCGCGCGCAGCGCTTCCAGAGCGCCGAGCACCCCCACCGTGCCGTCGTACTTGCCGCTGAACGGAATCGCGTCGATGTGCGACCCCGTGCCCACCGGCGGCGTATCGGGCTCGCCGCCCGCCAGCCGCGCGAAGGCGTTGCCCGCCGCATCGGTGCGCACATCGAGCCCCGCCTCACAGCACAGCGCTGCGACATACGCCCGTGCCGCCATATCCTGCGGCGAAAACACGACGCGCGTCACCGCCGGCGCCGGCGCGTCGGAGAACTCCGCCAAGCGCTCGAGTTCCTGGCTTAACTGCGTCATGTTAACGTTGAGATTCAAAGCGGCGCGCCTAGTCTAATTCAGGATTTTCCGGTCCCCTCCCCTCGATGGGGAGGGAGCACCGAGCACGGGCGACCTGAAGTCGCCCGAGCGCAGGTGGTACCATTCGCGAAGCGTCAGGGAGGGGTGACGCCCTGGGTACACGAGATCAATTTCCACGCGCGTCCCCGCCGCCTCCCCCTCCCCAGCCCTCCCCGCCGAGGGGAGGGGGCCAGAGGATTGACGGTCTAACCCAGCGGATCGCGATTGACATCCTTGTAGTACACATACCGAGCCGGCTGCTTGCCCATCGCCACGAACCACTGCGGGCAGTACGACCGCATCCAGATGACGTCGCCCGCCTGCACCGGATACCACGCTTCGCCCAGCCGATACACCCCGGCGCCGTCCAGCATCTGCAGGCCGTGCTCCATCACGTGGATCTCCACCTGCGGCAGCGCCGCCCCCGGCTGGTACGTGAACACGTTCACTGCCATGTCGAACCGCTCGTCCGTCGGTAGCAGCGTTTGCAGCCGCGCGTCCTCGTCGCCCATGAACGGCACGCCCTCGGCGTCCGCCACGCGGCCGACCGCCGGCTCCGGCGGCGCGACGCCTGCCAGCGCGGCGTAGGTTTTCTCGAACAAGATGAAACGGCTGGGCGCCGCCGCGGCGAGCTCGTGTTTCCGCCCCGCCGGCAGATAGGCAAAGTCGCCCGGCTCGAGCACATGCGGCCCCGCATCGGCGATCGTGAGCCGCAGCCGCCCGTCCAGCGGAAACACAAACCGCTGGGCGCCCTCCGCCGAAGGCGCGCTCGTCCCTTCCGCTTCCAGCACAACCGTCGCCTGCGTGAACCGCGCCCCCAGCGCCGGCGAAATATGCACCGCCGCCGTCGCCCCGCGCCACCCCGGCAGCGGCGCCCACACATGCGTGTCCGGCGTGATCAAGGCATGATCAAACGCCACGCGACTGCGAGTCGTACCAACAGGATCCACTCAACAATTCCTCTGCTCCCTTCTCCTCGACGGAGAGGGGCTGGGGGAGAGGTGATGCACTGGACACATCGTTCCACTCCATTTCGGCAAGAACCCCAAGCGTCTCATCCCGCATCAAGCATCGAGCCCCAACCGCCGAACACAATCCGCCATCACCCGCACCGCCGCCGCCACATCCTCCTGCAACACGGCCTCCTCGGGATGATGGCTCACGCCGCCAGGACTGCGCAGGAACAACAATCCCGCCGGCGCGATCGTCGCCATCACGCCCGCGTCGTGCCCGGCGCCGCTGACCATCTGCTGGGCGGGATACCCCGCCGCCTCGACCGCCGCCGCCAGAACGTCGCAAACTTTGGCGTCCATCGCCACGGCCGCATGCTCGTGATCATACTCCACGCGGACGCCCAGACGCGAGTCGCGCGCCAACTGCTCCGCCAGCTCCACGAGGACGCGCGTCGCCTCGGTACGCACGGCGTCGCCGTGGTGCCGAATGTCGAGCGATGCGCGAACGCAGCGCGGGATGCAGTTGGGCACGTTCGGCTCGACGGCAACACGGCCCACCGTCGCCACGAGTCCGGCCGTATCCTGCGCTAAGCGCTCGGCCGCGAGCGCCCACCGGCACGCCGCGGTGAAGGCGTCGCTGCGCCCCTGCATCGGCACTGTTCCCGCATGGCCTCCTGTTCCGGTCCATTCCACCGTCAGCCGCGTTTGCCCCGCGATCGCGGTTGCCACGCCCAGCGGCGCGCCCAGCATTTCAAGCAGCGGCCCCTGCTCGATGTGTGCTTCCAGGTAAGCAACGAGATCGCCCTGCGCCGCGCAGCGAGGAATTTCCAAGGGCTCGGCGCCGAAGTCGCGCAGCGCCTGCGCCATGGTGACGCCCTCATTGTCCACAAGCCGTAACAGTTCTGCATCGAACGATCCCGCCAGCGCGCGACTTCCCAGAAACGGCGCCCTGAATCGCACGCCCTCTTCCTCGGCGAAGCCCACGACCTCGATGGCCCACGGCAAGGGATTGCCCGATTCCCGCAGAGTGGCGACGATCGCGATGCCAATCATCACGCCGAGGATGCCGTCGTAGCGCCCCGCGTCGATGACCGTGTCGAGATGCGAACCAACGATCACGCGCCGCGCGAGATCGCACCCAGGCGGCTCGTACCGGCCGAAGAGGTTTCCCACGGCGTCGGCGCGGCACGCCATCCCCGCGGCCTGCATCCACTCGGTGACGAGGCGATGCACGTCGCGCATGGCTGGCGTGCAGAATTGTCGATTGATCCGGTGCGGATCAGCGCTGCACCGCGCCAGCGCATCGCACCGCGCGAGCGCTTCGTCGGCGAGTTCGTCGGCGCGTGATTCGGTGATAGCAGCCGTCGCCGCGTCGGCCGTGCTTCGCTTGACCACAATTTTCATCCCGCGGACAATTGAAAAATTCGCGCCGGCCGCTACGAAGTATAATCGAGTAAGGCGCCGCGCGGCGACCGCGCTTGCGTCCACCCCCCGCCAAGGCCCCCGCATGCGCGACCACTTGGTCCTGTACGTTAACGGCGTTCGCCGCGAAGTGCGGGGTCGCGATGCGTTCTTATCGCTGGCTGACTATCTGCGGACGCGGCTCGGCCTGGTCGGCACAAAGATCGTCTGCAGCGAAGGCGACTGCGGCGCCTGTACCGTACTCATCGGCCGCCGCCGTAAAGCTGGCGACGACGCAACCATCACCCCTTCCGCCTTCCGCCTTCCGCCTTCCGACCTCACTTACCTCCCCGTTGATTCCTGCATCCAATTCCTCTTCCAACTCGACGGCGCCCACGTCGTCACCGTCGAAGGCCTGCACCCCGCCAGTCCCCTCCTTCCGCCTTCCGCCCTCCGCCTTCCGCCCTCCCTCACCCCCGTCCAACAGGCCCTGGTCGACTGCCACGGCTCGCAGTGCGGCTTCTGCACGCCGGGCTTCGTCATGGCGATGACAGGGATGCTCGAAAACGGCGGCGCCGCGTCGAACAACGGTCAATCCAGCGACGACTTCGACCTGAACCACTGGCGCCGCGGCCTCACCGGCAACCTGTGCCGCTGCACCGGCTACACGCCCATCCTCGACGCGGCCGCTCGCGCCTGCGAAGCGGACCACCAACCGCTCAACGAACTTTATCCCCCCGCGACGATGCTCGCCGACTTCGCGGACCACGCCGCCGACGAGATCGAGCTCGCCGCGGAAAGCTCCGTCACCGGCGAGCGCTTCCGCGCGTTCTGCCCCGCAACGCTGGACGCGGCCCTCGACTTCCTCGCCGCGAATCCCGCCGCCCACATCATCGCCGGCGCCACCGACGTCGGCGTGCGGGCGAACAAGTCCGGCCGTCTCCCCACAACGATCCTCGACCTGAATCGTGTCGCCGAGATCGACTTCGTCCGCATCGAGAACGGCGCCCTCATCGCCGGCGCCCGTGCCACCTGGACCGCGCTGCTCGCCGCTTGCGGCTTAGCGTGTCCCGAATTCGCCCACATCCTCGAAGTCTTCGGCGCCCCGCAAATCCGCCACGTCGGCACCCTCGGCGGCAATATCGCCAACGGTTCGCCGATCGCCGACTCGCTGCCGCTGCTCTATGTCATGGACGCCACGCTGACGCTCGCCAGCACGAGCGGCTGCCGCACGGTGAACATCAACGACTTCTACCACGGCTACAAACAGCTCGATCTGCGGCCCGGCGAGCTCATCGCCGAAGTGACGATCCCCTTACCAGCTCCCGACGACCTCCTGCGACTCTACAAAATCTCGCGCCGCCGCGACCTCGACATCGCCACCTTCACCGCCGCCATCCGCGTGCGGCTTAGCGCGGAAGTCATTGAATACGCAAGCAGCGCCCTCGGCGGCGTCGGTCCAACGGTGCTTCGCTCAACGCAAACCGAACAATTCCTCATCGGCCAGCCCTTCACCGAACAAACCATGCAAACCGCCGGCGACCTCGCCGCCTCCGAAATCACCCCGATCACCGACGTCCGCGGCGCCGCCGACTACCGCCGCCAACTCACGCGCAACGTGTTTGTAAAATTTTACCATCAGATCACTGGAGAGCTGGCGACAGCTCAATGACGAATGACGAAGCCCGAATGACGAATGTCGGAGATCTGCCCCCAAGCTCTCCGTATTCCGCCATTCGTCATTCGTCATTCGGATTTCGTCATTCGCACCATGCCCTCCGTCGGCCAACCCATCCCGCACGATTCCGCCGTCGGCCACGTCACCGGCCGCGCGACGTATATCGACGACGTGCCGCCGATGCCCGGCGAGCTCCTCGTCGGCGCCCTCGGCAGCCCCATCGCCAGCGGCACGCTCGACGGACTGGCCGCTTCAGCAGCCAGTTGCATACCAGGCGTTATCGCCATCCTCACCGCCGCCGACATCCCCGCCCACAACCACTTCGGCCTCCTCGCCAAAGACGAGCCCTTCCTCGCCGAGCGCGACCTCCTCTACGTCGGCCAACCCATCGCGCTGGTCGCCGCCCAGTCGCGCGAATCCCTCGCTTGCGGTTTAGCCGCCATCAAACTGCACGTCACCGAACGCCCGCCGCTGGTCGACCTCGAGCAATCGATTGCCGAGGAGCGCTTCCTCAACGCCCCGCGCCGCATCCGCACCGGCGACTGCGCCGTCGCCCTCGCCGCCGCCCCCCACCGCCTCGCCGGCACGCTCCGCATCGGCGGCCAGGAGCAGTTTTATCTAGAGTCCCAAGCCGCGATCGCTTACCCCGGCGAGGACGGCCAGATGGTCGTTCACAGCTCCACGCAGAACCCCACCGAAATCCAAGCCGTCGTCGCCGGAATGCTCGGCCGCGACATGCACGACGTCGTCTGCCTTTGCAAACGCATGGGCGGCGGCTTCGGCGGCAAGGAAACGCAGGCCTCGATCCCCGCGATGATGGCCGCGCTCGTCGCCCACCGCACCGGCCGCCCCGCGCGGGTGATCTACGACAAAGACACCGACATGCGCATCACCGGCAAACGCCATCCGTACCTGGTGCATTGGGACGTCGGCTTCGACGACGCCGGCCGCATCGCTGCACTCAAGTTCGACTACTACTCGAACGCCGGCTGCTCGACCGACCTGTCCCCCTCGATCATGGAGCGCACGCTGCTGCACAGCGACAACGCGTACTCCATCCCGGCGGCCGATTTCCTCGGCCGCTGCTGCTTCACGAACCTGCCGTCGAACACTGCCTTCCGCGGCTTCGGCGGCCCGCAGGCGATGGCTGCGATCGAGAACGTCATTGAGTCGATCGCCCAACATCTCGGCCTCGACGCCTTCGACGTGCGGCTCCGCAACGTCTACGGCGTCGGCGAGCGCAACGTGACGCCCTACGGCCAGATCGTCGAAAAGAATCACCTCCCCGAAATCCTCGCCACGCTCGCCGCCACCTCCGATTACCACGGCCGCCGCCGCGCCATCGAGACCCACAACGCCCCCTCCTCCGCCGCTCGCGGCTTAGCGCGCCCGGGCATCGCTCCTTTGCGCGGCCTTGCCCTCACCCCAATGAAGTTCGGCATCAGCTTCACGACGCGGTTCCTCAACCAGGGCAACGCCCTGGTCAACGTCTACACCGACGGCACCGTCCAAGTCTCCACCGGCGGCACGGAGATGGGCCAGGGCCTCAACACGAAAATCCGCCAGCTCGTCGCCGACGAGTTCGGCCTCGACCCCGACCGCGTCCGGCTGATGCCCACGTCCACTGAGAAGAACAACAACACCAGTGCCACCGCCGCCTCGGCCAGCACCGACATCAACGGCGCCGCGGCCGTGAACGCCTGCAAGCAAATCCTCCGCCGCCTGAAAAAGTTCGCCGCCGAGCGCTTGGCCGACCCCGCCGAGGGCCTCGCCCCCTCGCCCCGCCACGTGCGCTTCGCCGACAACGCCGTCTACGACACCCGCCGCCCCGACGTGCGTCTCGCCTTCGGCCCCTTGTGCGCCGAGGCCCGTCGCGAACGCGTCGACCTCGGAGCCCGCGGTTTCTTCGCCACGCCGGGCATCGACTTCAACCGCGAAACAGGACGCGGCACGCCGTTTTTCTACTACACACAGGGCGCGGCCTGCTGCGAGGTCGAGATCGACCGCTTCACCGGCGAATTGACCGTCGCGCGGGCCGACCTGCTGATCGACATCGGCCGCTCGATCAACCCGGGCGTCGACCGCGGCCAGGTCATCGGCGGCTTCCTCCAGGGCCTCGGCTGGGTCACCGCCGAAGCGCTCACCTACAACGACCGCGGCGAGCTGCTCAGTCACTCGCCCACGACGTACAAGATTCCGGCGATAACGGACGTGCCGCTCGACTTCCGCGTGGCGCTGTTCGACAACGCGGACAACGTACAAAACATCCGCCGCAGCAAAGCCGTCGGCGAGCCGCCGCTGATGCTGGCGATCGCCGCCTGGGCGGCGATGAAGAACGCGCTGTCGTACGTCAGCCACGACGCGGCGGCGGCGCTCGCCCTGCCGGCGACCGGCGAAGAGATTTTGCGATGCCTGTCGCTTGAACCGTCGACGGGCGACGCGGCAACTCGTCGCCATGCCCCACCGTCTGTTTCCGCGAACGCCAACGGCGTTCTCCAACAGAGCCCAGGGTCGCCGTCTACGGCGCACCCTGGGTAACCGGGCCCCTACGTATCCGTTTACCCCAACGGGGTTAAACAATCCATTGCCCTTGTGGAACCCCGTTGGGGTTCCGGTCGGCGGCGCGTTCCATACCCAGGGTGCGCTGCGCGACCCTGGGCTTTGTTGTGAAACGCCTTCGGCGTTTTTTGACGAACGCCGGCGCGCGAATTACGATCGCTCACGGCGCCGCCTTCTCATCCCCGGATTCCGCAACATGCCCCAGTCCTTCGTCCAAATCTACGTGCATCTGGTCTTTTCCACAAAGAATCCCCAACCTTTCCTTCGCGATGAACAACTCCGCGATCGACTTTATGCCTATCTTGCAGGCGTCTGCAAGAACCACGACTCTCCGGCTGTGAAAATCGGCGGCGTCGAAGACCACGTTCACGTCGTCGCTCGTCTTGGTAAGACGACCGACGTGGCTGCCCTGATTCGCGAGCAAAAGCGCGACTCGTCCAAGTGGATCAAAGCCGAGTCGCCGAAACTTGCCGACTTCGCCTGGCAATCAGGCTACGGCGCGTTCTCCGTGAGCCCGTCGCATGTCGATCCGCTCGTTACGTACGTTGCGAACCAGATTGAACATCACCGCCGCGAGACGTTCCAGGACGAATTCCGGCGACTCTGCGCGAAATACGGACTTCCGATCGACGAACGCTACGTGTGGGATTAGTTCATCGACTGCACGTTCTACGAACGCCATCGGCGTTCTCCAACGTAGCCCAGGGTCGCCGTCCGCGGCGCACCCTGGGTAACCGTGCCCATAATCCCGTTTACCCCAACGGGGTTAAACAATTGGTCGACAAAGTGGAACCCCGTTGGGGTTCGCATTTGCCCGTCGTCCGTCGTCCCAGGGTCGCGCAGCGCACCCTGGGCTTTGTTGCGGATCGCCGTCGGCGTTCGCGAAGTGCGTGCGTTCGTCGCCTCACGCCGCGTACTGCCCCGGCTGATACGTCCCCGGCACGGCGTGAAAGCTGATCGCCATGCGGTTCCAAGCATTGATCGCCGCGACAGCCCAGGTGAGATCCACCAGTTCCTGCTCGTCGAAGTGCCGCCGCGCCTCCTCGTATACCGCATCGCTCACGCCGCCGGCGATGTTTGTCACCGCCTCGGTCCACGCCAGCGCCGCCCGCTCCCGCTCGCTGTAGAACGGCGTTTCGCGCCACGCATTGAGCGCGTAAATCCGCTGTTCAGTCTCGCCTGCCGCCCGGGCGTCCTTCGTGTGCATGTCGATGCAGTACGCACAGCCGTTGATTTGCGAGGCGCGAATTTTCACGAGTTCGCGCAGGCTGCGCTCCAGGCCGCAACTCGCCACATACTTCTCGAGCGCCAAGAGGGCCCGCTGCGGTTCCGCCGACAGTTTCTGAGCATCAACGCGAGGTTTCATCGCCTCTTCTCCTTCTTCATTGCCCGCCAGCTCCGCCTTCCGGCCGCTGCCAATGGGCGAGTTTGTCAGGATTGATCACCGCATAGATTTCACCAATTCGACCGTTGCGCACGCTAGCGCTGTAGGTCACCACCGGGCGGTCGCCGGCATAGAACACGACGCCCGGCTGGCCATTCACCGTGGTGAGCGACAGGTCGTACGACGCCTGCAGCTTGTGAAACAGTTTGGCAAGCACTCGTGCCACGCGGGCCGAACCGACCAGGGGACGCGGCGACGCATGCACCTTCCCGCCGCCGTCGGAGTAGTAAGTAACGTCGCCCGCCAGCAGCGACTCGATCGCTCCCATCTCCCCCGCCTGGCACGCCGCGAAGAACCGCCCGGCAAGTTCCTCGGCCTGGGCGGGCGACGGCTCGAATCTTCGCTCGTGCTGCTCGATCCGCTTGCGGGCCCGCGCCAAAATCTGCCGCACGTTCGCGGGCGTCTTGTCCAGCAGCGCCCCGATTTCGTTGAACTCATATCCGAACGCCTCCCGCAGCAGATACGTCGCCCGCTCCGCCGGCGACAGCGTTTCGAGGAGCACAAGGAAGGCCATCGACAGTGAGTCGGCCAGTTCCGCCCGGTCGCTCGCCGCCCCCGCCCAGTCGTTCGGCACCGGTTCCGGCAGCCAAGGGCCGTGGTACTCCTGGCGGCGCCGGGCCTGCCGCAGCCGGTCGAGGCACAGCCGCGTCGTCACTTTCACCAGCCACGCCTCGGGGTTGGCGATCGCGCCGCGACGGCCCGCCTCCTGCAGCCGCACGAACGCGTCCTGCACCGCGTCTTCCGCATCCGCCGCGGAGCCGAGCATTCGGTACGCCACCGCCAGCAATTTCGACCGCAGCTCGGGCGACGGTTCGCTGAATTCGGTCATGACCGACGCCATTGAGAACCGGGAAATCATGGCTTGGGGCCTTCCAAGAGGGGAATGAATGCCTCGTTCAAAAGCAAGGACGCTGGAGCGGCCGGTTTTGTGACATCTCCACAAAAAGCATCCGCCACGACCGTCTTGCGTGCACTTCCCGCGCCGCGTCGCCTTGCGGCAGGGCGCCTGCGATGCGTAGCATCGCGGCTACGGAGATCCGCACGCACATGGCTTACTCAACCCACGACCTGACGATCATCGGCCTCATCATGACGCTCGGCAGCCTGCTGCAAGGCACGCTGGGATTCGCGTCGGGGCTCGTGGGCGTGCCGCTGCTCGTGCTGTCGGGGTTCTCGCTGCTGGAGGCGACGGTGATCAACTTCATCTCCACCGGAGTGCAAAACGTGGCCGGCGCCGTGCACCTGTCGGAGCACCTCGAGTGGCGCGACGTGGCCTGGCCCACGGCGCTGCGGGCCGTCGCGTTGCCGGCCGGAACCATGGCCCTGGCCGCCACCCAGGGAATGGATCAGAGCCTGGTAAAACAGATCATCGGCGTCGTGCTGCTGGTCAGCGTCATGCTGCTGATGACGCTCCGCGTGACGCCCCGCGACCACGCGCCGTTCGCTTGGCAGGCCGCAGCCTTCCTGTCGTCTGGCTTCCTCATGGGCTTCGGCGCCATCGGCGGGGCCCCGATGGTCATGTACGTCAACTCGCTCACCTGGAACGCCGCCAAAAGCCGCGGCTTTCTGTTCTTCTGCTCGGCGGCCCTCGTGCCGTTCATGGCGGTCATGCTGCTCTGGAAATTTCGCACCGGCGCCGCCCAGCCGGCGCTAGCGGCCCTCTACGTGATGCCGCCGGTCGTCGCTGCCTTGTGGGTTGGGCTCTCGCTGGGCCGCCGTTTCGACAAGGCCCGCTTTCGACGCATCACCTACGCCCTGTTGATCGCGGTGTCGCTGTTTGCGATCATCAGCCCACTGCTCTCCAAGTCATAGCGAAGCAGTACGCATGCACCCTGACTCCTGACTCCTGACTCCCGACTCCTGATTCCTGCCCCCTCGAACCCCCGGCTTGCGCCGGGGGCTATTCCCCTCCTGAACCCTGAACCCTCATGTACGCCCCCGCCCCCACGCGCTACGACGCCATGCTCTACAACCGCTGCGGACGCAGCGGCCTGAAACTCCCCGCCGTCTCGCTCGGCCTGTGGCACAATTTCGGCGGCGTCGACGCCTTCGAGAACGGCCGCGCGATCGTCCGCCGCGCATTCGACCGCGGCGTCACGCACTTCGACCTCGCCAACAACTACGGCCCGCCGCCCGGCAGCGCCGAAGA
>CAYSFP010000039.1:0-37832 GCA_964430075.1 uncultured Planctomycetaceae bacterium
TGCAGGGACCATTATCCGGCCCCCGCCACTGTCCGAAAGTCGTGGGCTATCGCAGGGAATACAAGCACGTCGTCGGCTGCTGGCATTGCAGGCATCAATCCGACTCAGCGCTGTAGTACTAAACGACAATACTTTCTGGATCTCGAAGACCCTCCAAGGCAGGAAGTCGCTAAGTTTTCAATTCCGGGATAATATTCAATTGGGTGTTGAGAATATGGAACGGGTAACAATCGCTCCCGAGTTCAACTCCGGGCTGAATGAGTTCCACCTCGAGGTCGGTCCGATTACCTCCATCGAGTGGGATGCTCAGGTCAGCTCAGCGCGTCGCATCCTGACCATCACCGGCCCCAACGGCTATGTCCGCGTCGTCCCCGAGCCTAGCACGCTCGCACTCGTAGCTTGCGCCGCCCTCGGCGCATACCGCCGTCGCCGGTGAGTCATTCGCCTTAACTCGTGGGCGCGGCTGGCTGAATCGCTCTTATGAAAAGTCTTGCCGCGGTCAATCTACCGTCCCCAGATCGCGAGTAAAGCTTTTTCCACATCTTGTGGTTGCGCGGCGCCGCTTGGCGGCATGCGCGTTTCGCGCCGAAAAGGGGACAGGCGCGAATGGCATCAAATTAATCGGTCATTGTTATCTTAAATCTGACCGGCCGCCTTGCGAGCGAGTCTCCCGCGGGAGTTGCAGCTTTGAGCAAGCGGCGAAACCCGCCAGCGCCCTTGAGCCGCTGATAAGGGTTCTGCCAAGATAGCGTGGCGGGGGATTCTGTCCCACTTCCGTCAACGAGAGCACTCGAAAACTAATCCGCAGCGTAAGCAAGGCAGTCGGCGTCGATCCCTGGCTGACGCTACGGGTTCGTACAAGCGAGCGCTCGGCACGTTGCTTGCATGCCGGTGCTGGCGACGGCTGTCACCGCTTCACCGCAAAGGAGGAGGTTTCCCATGGCCCGCGTCGTTCGCTTCCATCGCACCGGCGGTCCCGAAGTTCTTCAAATCGACCAGCTCGAGCCGCCGGCGCCAGGGCCGGGCGAGGTGCAGATCAACGTCAAGGCGCTCGGCCTCAACCGCGCCGAAGCGATGTTCCGTTCGGGGCACTACCTGGAGCAACCGGTGCTCCCATCGCGGCTGGGTTACGAAGCCGCCGGAGTTGTCGCCGCGGTTGGGCCGGACGTCACCAACTGCGAGCCCGGCGACGCCGTAAGCACCATCCCCGCGTTTCCCCAGGGCCAGTACGGCGTGTACGGCGATGTGGCCACGGTCCCGGCCGCCGCGGTGGCGAAGCATCCGACGTCGCTGTCGTGGAACGAGGCCGCCGCGATTTGGATGCAATACGTTACCGCCTGGGGCGCGCTGGTCGATATCGCCGGCATGACGGCGAGCGACATTGTGCTCGTGCCCGCAGCGTCCAGCAGCGTGGGCATCGCTTCGCTACAAATCGCGAAAATGCTCGGCGCCACGGCCATTGCGCTGACGCGCACGAGCGCCAAACGCGACGCCCTGCTGGAACTTGGCGCCGCGCATGTCATCGCGACGGAGGAGCAGGATCTCGTCGACGACGTGCGGCGACTCACCGACGGCCGCGGCGCCCGCATTGCGTTCGACCCCGTCGGCGGCCCAACTCTCGCTCGAATTGCCGCTGCCATGGCGCCAAGCGGCATCATTTTTCAATACGGCGCCCTCAGTAGCGAGCCGACGCCGCTGCCGCTGATGGATGTGCTCAGCAAGCTGCTTACGATCCGCGGCTACTTGCTGTTTGAGATCACGTCCAATCCTGAGCGGCTTCAGCGTGCCAAATCCTTCGTCATCGAGGGCCTCGAAGCCGGTCGACTTCGACCGGTGATCGCCAAGACTTTTCCGCTCACGCAGATTGTCGACGCCCATCGCTACCTCGAGTCCAACCAGCAAATTGGCAAGATCGTGGTCGAAGTGTGATTCCCTCATCGATCGCGGCTCAATCGACAGCCTCGCGTTAACGGGCGTTGTCCCAACGCTCGCTCGTCGCGCTCGCGCCAGCGCCGGACCGCACCCCGCACGGATTTGGATTTTTTTCGGTTGCGGCGCTTGACGCATTTATAGCCAAGGCTACAATCGCGGGGCGAGCATGTAGCCCCGGCTACGCATCGCCATTGTGTGCTTGCGCCGTCCGCTATGAAATCAGTGCAAGGATTTGCCATGCCCGCGCACATGCCCCGGCTGCCTCGCCACGCATTCAGCCTCGTCGAACTCTTGATCGTCATCGCGATCATCGGCGTGCTGGTGGCGCTGCTCTTGCCCGCCATCCAGGCGGCCCGCGAGTCCGCGCGGCGTATGCAGTGCGCCAACAACCTCAAACAGCTCGGTCTGGCGATCCACGACTACGAAGGCGCCCAGGGGGTCTTACCGCCCGGCTATGCGTCCGCCTCGCATGCCACGCCGCCGCCGGCAACGCGCGATCCCGACACCTGGGATGCCCCGCCTGGCTGGGGTTGGGGCGCCTTTCTGTTGCCTTACCTCGAACAAGCGAACATCGGCGCCCAAGCCGACTACAACGCCCCGCTCTGGTCGGATCGGCACGCGCCGCTCGTGCGCGCCACGCTCCCCGTCTTCCTGTGCCCCACCGACTCGGGCGAGCGGAGCCCGCTACTCGTCACCGACCCTTCCGGCGACCCGCTCGTCATCGACGGGCGGCACGTCGAACTGGGCCGCTCGAACTACGTCGCCAGCCACGGGCAGGAATCCTGCTGGGGCGCCTGCGGCGCAGCGCCGACCGCACTGGTCTTTACGAACATTTACACCGGCGACACAACGACCGTCGAACACAACGGCGACGTCGCAACAGTCGCCGACGGGCCTTTCTATCGAAACTCTCGGATCGAGTTCCGGGCGATCACCGACGGCCTGTCGCAGACGATTTTTCTCGGCGAGCATTCCTCCGCGCTCAGCGACAAGACGTGGGTCGGCGTCGTGCCTGGCGCGTTGACGCTGCCCAAATTCAAGTCGCCCGTCAACGGCGACGACGCCGCCGCGACGCTCGTGCTGGTCCACGGCGGGCCGTCCGGCGGCGAGCTCGACATCACCGGTTTGCCCATCATCCATCCCGTGAATTTCCCCACGTACCACGTCGGACAGATGTTCGCCGAGCATCCCCACGGCGGCAATGTAACGCTCGGCGACGGTTCGGTGCGATTCGTCGTCGAAACCGTCGACCTTCTGATGTGGGCCGAGTACTCGAGCATTGCCGATGGCGAGTCGTCGGCAGGCTCGCTGTAAACACGGGGAGCGTTTCCATGATGAATCAAATCGCCAGGCAGCCACTCCGCCGTCCGACGCTCCATGGACTGGTTGCCCTGTTTGGACTTTCGGCGGGCGGCTGCAGCGGCTACGGCGAGGTCGGTCCGGCAGCCTACGACTATGCGACCGCACTTTACTCGATCAGCAATCGGCAGGCTGCAGACAAGCTCGACGACGTATGCGACCAGCTCTCCGCTTCGCAGTCAGCAGGCGAGCTGGCGGAGCACGAAGCGGAATGGCTAATGGGAATCGTCGACGAAGCGCGCACCGGCGACTGGGAGGCCGCGAGTTCGCACTCCCGGCGGATGATGGAAGACCAGGCCAAGCGATAGCACCAGGGCGCGTCAAGCCCAATTGCGATGACTTGGGTTGATTCGAAGTCAAGCGATCCGTCTGATCCACTGTGAATCACCAGGCGTCCTCCCGCTGCATCGGCGGCTCTCTTCCTGTCAAACGTTCGGCGGTTTCACGCAAAGCCGATTCCATTGGGCCCTCTCACCATATTGCGGCTTGCGGCACGCCGCTGATTTTTGCGACGTTTTCTTGCAATTGCCGCGCAATCCGCCTATCACAAGCATTATGTCCGGCTTGACTGGAGCAGGGATTCGCTCGCGGCACGAGAAGGGCCGGCTAATCTCCGGAGCAGGAAGGGAGTTTCCTTGATGCGTCGACTTTGTCGCAGGGCGCCGCGCGCGTGCGCGACTCAATTTCAGTTTAGCGGTTTCGGTACGTCGCTGCGCTTCGAACCGCTTGAGCAACGCTGGATGCTCGCGTCCGATCTCGCCGCGGCGCTTGGCCTCGGCGCAAACAGCGCGTCCGACGCGCTGCCGGCCCTCAACGGAACGGCCGAAATCCTCGGCATGAAGTGGAGCGACCTCAACGGCAACGGCGAGCGGAACGATAACGAGCCGGGGCTGGCCGGCGTTACGATCTATCTCGACCTCAACGACGATGGCGCCCTCGGCGAGGACGAACCGCGAACGCTCACCGCCGAGGACAATCCCGAAACGCTCGAGGATGAGACGGGCAACTACGCGTTCACCGAGCTGATGCCGGGAACCTACATCGTTCGCGAGCTGGTTCCCACCGGCTACGAGCAAACGTTTCCGCTGGCGCGCGAAAGCGAATTCGAGATCACGATCGTCTTTCCCGATAACTCGCTGAGCGCGGAGCAACAAGAGTTCTTCACCGCCGCCGCCGCTCGGTGGTCGGAAATTATCCTGGGCGATCTGCCCGACGTGAACGTCCCCGGCTTCGGCCTGGTCGACGATCTCGTCATCGAGGCGACCGGCCCCAGCATCGACGGCCCCGGCGGAATCCTCGGACAGGCCGGGCCGAATACCCTCCGATCGGGTTCGTTCCTGCCCTCATCCGGGGTCATGGAGTTCGACCAGGCCGACATTCTCAACCTGATCAACAACGGGCGGTTCGGCGACGTCATCCTGCACGAAATGGGCCACGTGCTGGGCATCGGTACGATTTGGGACAACCTGAACCTGCTCACCGGCTTCGGATCGACGAATCCGCAATTCATCGGACCCCAAGCAACCGTCGAGTACAACGCGATCTTCGGCGCCACCGCCTCGTCCGTGCCGGTCGAGGGCGACCAGGGCGGCGGCGGCACGTTGTACGCTCACTGGGATGAGGCTACGCTCGACAACGAGTTGATGACCGGCTTCCTCAACAGCGGCGAAGAGAATCCCCTGAGCCGTATCACGGTCGGGCAAATGGCCGACCTGGGCTACGACGTCAATCTAAACGCCGCCGACGATTACGCAGCGCCGAATCTGCGCGCCGCGAGCGAAGATCCGGCCGAAAGGCGTCCGCTAGGCCGCATCGGGATTCTTCGGTTCGATCCGATGATCCTCGAGCCCCTGCCCGCGGCGGAGGCAGCGACGCTCGCTTCTGTGGCCGCGCCAAACGTGACATTCTGGACGGTCGAGCTTGCCGACGGCGAGATCGTCGAGAACGTCGACTTCGGCAATATGCCGCTGCCCGGTTCCATCAGCGGCGTCAAATGGAACGACCGGAACTCCGACGGCGTTCGCGATGAGAACGAGCCGCCCATCGCAGGCTGGACGATCTTTCTAGACGACAACCTCAACGGCCAGCTCGATTATGCCGAGGAGTCGTACCAGGCGGAGGACCTTCCCCAGGACATTCTCGACCTGGAAACAACGACGTCCTCGATCGACGTCGAAGGATTGTTCGGCGGCGTGCTGGACGTGAACGTCACCATCGACGTGACGCATTCGTTTGACGCCGACCTCGACATCTTCCTGATCAGCCCGCAAGGCACGCGCATTGCCCTGGCGACCAACATCGGCGGCAGCGGCAATAACTTTTCAATCACGACGTTCGATGACGAAGCCGGCGTCTCCATCACCGCCAGCACGGCCCCATTTAACGGAACGTTCCGTCCCGAACGGTCGCTGGCCACCCTCGACGGCGAGAATCCCAACGGCCAGTGGCGGCTCGAAATCGTCGACGAAGCGTTCCTCGACGAAGGCGTGTTCCGCAGTTGGTCGATCACGATTCAGGCCGGCGAGCGGTTCACGACGACCGACGCCAACGGCGCTTACAGCTTCCTGAATCTCCCGGCCGGCGATTACCGCGTCGCCGAAGTCCAGCAGGACGATTACATCCAAACCTATCCGCTGGAGCCGGGGTACTACGACGTTACGCTCGTTCCCGGCGAGGAGCGGGCCGGCGTCGACTTCGGTAACCGCAACGGCTTCATCGGCGGTCAATTGTGGAACGATTACAACGGTGACGGCGTGCGCGACGAGGGCGAGCCGCCGCTCGCGGGATGGACCGTTTACCTCGACCAGAATAACAACGGCGTGCTCGATGATGGGCCGACGACCGTGGAGTCATCCGGCGGCGCCATCAACATTCTCGATCAAGGTACGATCGAGTCACAAATCACCGTCGAGAATCTCGCGTTCATTCGCGATCTGGACGTCACAATCAATATCGATCATCCGTACGACTCGGACCTGGACGTGTTTCTCGTCAGTCCCAGCGGCACGCGCATCGAGCTATTCACCGACGTAGGGACGTTCGGAGACAACTTCCACGGCACGACGTTGGACGACGAAGCCGACGCGGCGATCGGTAGCGGGACGGCGCCGTTCAGCGGCCGCTTCCGCCCCGAGGGGCTGCTTTCCGCCGTCGATGGCGAGAATCCCAACGGCGTCTGGACCCTGGAGGTCACCGACGACACGTTTGCCGACGTCGGCTCGCTCGTCAGTTGGTCGCTGACAATCGTTACGCGCGAAGCAACTTCGATCACCGACGCAGAAGGCGCCTACGCGTTCGAGGACTTGCGGGCCGCGACCTACTACGTGAGTGGGGTCGTGGAACCCGGCTGGGTGCAAACGCTTCCGGTCGACACAGGCCGTTACGAAATCTCGCTCGCGGCGGGCGAAGCGCGATTCGGCGTCGATTTTGCCAACCGCACGGGCGCCTTGCGCGGCGTCAAATGGAACGACCGCAATGCCGATGGCACGCGTGAGGAGGGCGAACCAGGCCTCTCCGGCTGGACGATTTACCTGGATGAGAACGGCAACGGCCTGTTCGACAGCGGCGCCGTGACGATCGAGTCGGTCGGCGATCCCGTCGCGATTCCGGACTTGGGCACGCTTGATTCGACGATCTTGGTCGATGGCCAGCATCGCATCGATGACCTCAACGTCTCGCTCTCGATTGTCCACACGTATGTCGCCGACCTCGACGTGTTCCTGATCAGCCCCTCCGGAACGCGCGTCGAACTGTTCACCGACCTGGCGGCGCCAGGGGAGAATTTCGACGGCACGACGCTCGATGACGAGGCGTCCCGACTGCTCACCACCGGCGTCGGGCCCTTCCTCGGGGCGTACCGTCCCTTCGGCTCGCTCGCCGATTTCGATGGCGAAGATCCCAACGGCGTCTGGACGCTCGAGATTACCGACGATGCCGGCAACGACTTCGGCACGTTGAAAGGCTGGTCGCTCACGATCACGTCGCACGAATCGTTCACGACGACGGGCGCCGATGGCTCGTACGAATTCCTCGATGTCTTGCCGGCCAGCTACGTCGTCCGCGAAGTCAATCAAACGAATTGGCAGCCCACATTCCCAGGAACTCCTGGCGGGCACTTGTTCGATCTCGCCGCCGGCGAGCAGCGCGGGGCGCTCGACTTCGGAGCGCGAGCTACATCGCTGCTCGGCGACTACGACCAGGACGGCGACGTCGACGGCAATGATTTTCTCTTCTGGCAGCAGAACCTTGGCAAAGTTGCCGACCCCGCCGGGAGCGGCGCCGACGGCGACAACAACGGCACAATCGACGCGGGCGACCTAGCCATCTGGGATCAGGGCTTCGGCGGCATTCTGGCCGCGAACGAAGCCAGCGTGACGGCGCTCGCGCTGGACGAAGCGATTGCCCAGCTCGATGCCGCAGCGCTGGCAGGACTTGGTGCGCCCACGCAGGATCTTGCGCCGGCAACCCCGCTCCGCGGCATGGCGCCGGCGGCGCCCAGTTGGCTCGATCGACCCAGCGCGGATCGCGCCGCAGGCTCGGCGCCGGCCGACCCGCACGACGGCCCGCAACGCCGCGACGCCCCCGTTCGACGCTCCGCCTTCGCGCCCGACGCCGATCAAGGCTGGGACCTCGTGGCCGACGCCGTGCTCGCCGCAGGACTCGACGCAATCTAGACATCTGTGGCACGTGCGAATCGCGTCGCCCGGCTTGTAACGATTCTATCGCGGCGGTCGACGCGGCCAGCCGCACGGCGCGGCGAATCCCCACGCGGGCAACCTAGACTTGAACGGGCTTCGCGCAGGGGCGCCGCACTTTCTGGGCAGGCGCCGCGCGGGCTGTGAGCCGAAATGCGCACCGGGAGAACGACCGATGTGGGTGCTCGACGCCTTTGGACTGTGGGTCAAGGACGGCCTGCGCGAGTCCTGGATTTGGGTGACAGGACTTAATTATCAGGAATGGTTTCTCCTGCTCGGCATCACGTCCGCGGCAGGCTTTCTATGCATGCGCGGGTTCGGCTCGCGCGCCGACTACTGATCGCGGCGCCGGACGGACCCCAGTTCGAGGATTGGTCATGCTGGACGCAACCCTGTTCGAGCAAGGATTGTTGATCGACGCGGCGGCGCTCGCCGCGATCGCCCTGGTGGGCTACCTGTTCGGTCGCCGCACCGCGTCCAACAGGCAAGCGCCCGGCGAAGACAATCTGGGTTCAGAGATCGCGCGTGCCCAGCGCATCTCCGAGGACCTGCGGCGCATCGACGTCAACCTGGGCGTCGAGATGACGACGTATCGCCGGGCCGTCGCTGCATTCGAACGCCGACTGACGTCCATTCACACCGGCGCCGCGCTGGCCGATTGGCCTCGCTTGCGTCAAAGCGCCGACGACCTCGTGGCGCCGACGCTCAAGCTGGCGACCAGTTTAACGCTTGCCAGCCATCAGATGCGGCGCCAGCAGGCACAGCTCGCCATCTTCTCCGGCTTGCGCATCGACGCGGCTACGGGCCTGCACAACCGCCGTTCGCTCGACGAGCAGCTCGATGCGTTTCTTTCGATCCACGCCATCGGCAAGCGCCGCTTCTCGTTGGCGCTGTTCAGCGTCAGCCCAGCCGCCGAAAACGGCGACTGCGCCGACGACGCCGGATTGCTGCCTGTTGCGCACTTGCTCGAGCAGTGCCTCCGCGATGACGATTTCGTCGCGCGGTACAGCGACGACGAGTTCGTTGTGCTCATGCCACAGACCGCCGCGGCGGGCGCTCTGGCTTTTGCCGAGCGGCTGCTCGTTCGTTCGCTCGCCGAACTGGGCTGCCCGATGGCGGCGGGCGTCGTCGAAGCCGGCAGCGACGAATCGGCCGCCAAACTGCTGTCGCGCGCCGACTCGGCGCTGTACAGCGCTCGCGCCGCCGGCGGGGCTTCCTTGTTCTTCCACACCGGCGCCTCGGTGAAACGCCGCGTCATCGACCTGCAACCCCCGGTCGCCGAATCGCCGACCCCCGCCGATTTGGCAGAAACAGCGAGCTAACGAAGGTCAGAGGCGCCGCGCCGTTTCGATTCGTCCCCCGCCGCGATGTCCGCCTTGTGGCAGTCCACACGCCGGATTGCAGACGCACCCTGTCGCGGGCACCGCCTCGCCCGCAACAAGTCCCTATTTGCCGTACATTGACTCGCCTCGTGGCCATGATCTAGATTGGACGACGTGCGGGAGAGGCGGAGCCGGCGTCCCCAGAACCCATGTCGCCGGCGGTTTCGCGGCTCGCTTCACAGCCTCTTTCGGCCACCGTTCGCTTGCTTGAAAGGAGATCCCCATGCCGTTGTTCGAAGTGGAAACGGATAGTCACATCATCATTACCTGGGCGGCCGACAGCGACGAAGCGTCGACGGTCGTCAACAAGGCGTATCCGCACGACACGGTCCTGCGACTGACCAAGCGCCCGCGCGATACGTGGGTCATCTCGAAGAGCGCTCTCGGGATTAACGGCAAAGCCGATCCCTGCAATACGGCGCGCGACTGCCTGTCGAAGGCCGGGGGCGACAAGATTCACGCCATCCGGCTGTATATGCACGAGACCGGCTCCGACCTGGAGCAGGCTCAGAAGGCCATCGAATCGAATATGGTGATGGGCTGGTAGTCGCGGCGATGCGACTGCCTTTTAAGCGTCCCGCTGATCCCGAATTGCTTTCCGCATCTGGGGTTGAGCAGAGTCCGCACGCGGCGGCGGCTCGCGGGCGCGAGGCTCGGCGCGCTACCAATAGCGCGGCGGATTTTGCGTGGCCGGCGTCGTGGCCGAAGGCGCCGTCCCTCCGGGCCGCGCCACCGACGGCACGGACGTTGGGGCGCCGCTCGTGCCTTGCACATCTTGCGGCCGCGAGGCGATGTCGTACTGCGGGGCATCGGCGGTCGCCGTCGGGTAGCTGCTCGTGCCGCCCGGGCGATAGGGCTGCCCGGTGGCGGCCACCGTCGCCGTCGCTTGGACGGCTTCACCCGCTCCCGTCGCGACGCCCGTCGCAGAGGTCGCTCCCACGGCTGCCATGCCGGTCGCCGAGGCAATCTGGGTGTCATAACCACCGATGGCCTCGGCGCCCCCGATGACGGGCGCCGAGTTGATCAGATCGGCGGCCGTGGCGGTGGCGTAGCGCGAAGCTGCGCCGCCCACAGCGTACGACGGCATGCCCTCCGTCACTGCGTTTGCGCCCGGCGTCGCGGCGCCGCTGAGCAGGGTGCTGCCAACAGTCGCAGCGCCGGGCGTTGTGGCAGCGGCAACGGCGCCTGTGGCGGCGGCGCCTGCTAGCGCTGGCGCTGTAGCTCCCGCGTAACGGCTGGCCGGCAGCTCCGGAGTGCCCGCAACGGACGCCATGATCGGATTTGGCGGCGCCGCCGGGTTGTACGGCATCGCGTCGATGCTGCCGGGGCTGGCCGAGTTGGTCGCCGCGGTCCCGGCGGTCGTCGTCGACGAGCTGGCAATCTGCTGCGCCACTTGCTGCGTGAACGGCGGGGCATCCGTACTGGGATAGCTGGCCGGCGCCGTCGCACTCGCGGCGGTTGTCGTCGCGACGCCGCCGGGGACGAACGGAGCGGCGTCGCCGCCAGCCTGAGCCAGCGCCGACTGCGAGCCGGCGCCCTGGGCGGCGAGCTGCGAAGGCGGCGTCGGCGCCGAATGGGCGACGGCGGTGCTTTCGGACGACTTGCTCGATTTCCACCAGGCGGTCTTGGGCGTCGTCTTGCAGCCCAGGGCGCCGACGTTCGCCAGGGCGAGCAGTCCCGCGATAAGCGTTGTTTTTTTCATGGCTTCCGTGCCCTTATTCACGCCAGCGAGCATCGCCATCCGTGGCAAGCGCGGCGAACAACAATAGGTGATCTTGTGCCGGCGCGAGTGCAGCGCCGCGGCGCGCGCCTTGGCGCCTACCCGCCTATTCGGCCAACAACGATTCCTCCGGCCAGCAAATCTTTGCCACGGACGCCGATTTTCGGGGCGCCGGCATGACGAGCCAGCAGAAGAGACGGTTGCGCGGCGGATTATAGGAACCAGCCACGAACCGTCAACGCCACTGGCTGCGCGTGCCAGCGGCAGTGGCTCTCATCGCCATCGGTCAGGCGTTAATTTCTGTTGTGGCTCCTCCCCTGACAGCGCAAGTTAGGCCGCGGCCCCGGCGAGTTGCGGACGATTTTTGTCGCAAAACACGGTTTTTGGCGACATAATTGGCTGTCGGCCGTCGGTTTGCCGCGGCAACTGCTTTGGCAAACGCGACTTGCGGCGAGCGAAGGAAATTTATGTCGCCAAGGGACGCATGCTGTCGTTTGGAGACATGGATGTTGTCGCCCATGCGGCGATTCATGGTCGGCGCTCAATAACTCTCCGGTGGGAGGCGTCTCCGACGCCGAAGTGGCGGCACATCAGCATCGCGGTCAGAGGCCGCTCCTACAGTAGTCTTTCCCCCTGGGACCGTTCTTGCGAGGCTGCAACCGCTTGTCGACATACGTACCAATACCACAAAGCGTAGCCTAGTTTCTACAACCAATTGCATGAAGAAGATTCCGCCCGCCGCCAATCCCGACGCCTATGTGGCCGCCCTCGACGGTTGGCGGCGCGAGTGCGTCGAGGCGCTGCGCAAGGCCGTCCGCGGCGCCGCGAAGTTCGACGAAGTGATCAAGTGGGGCTACCTCGTGTATTTCGCCAATGGTCCCGTGCTGCTCATTCGGGCCGAGGACGAGCGCGTGTTGTTCGGCTTCTGGCGCGGTCAGCGGCTGCTGGAACTCGAGTCGCGATTGAAACCCGGCGGCAAATTTGAAATGGCAACGCTTGAGCTGCGCGAGGGGATGACGATCAAGCCAGCGGTTGCGCGCCGGTTGGCGCGCGAGGCCGCCGCGTTGAACCAGGAACAGGGCGACCCGACTGGCGGAAAGTTCAAATCGTAGGCCGGTCATTTTCTCTCGCAAAGGCCATGCCCCTTCCGCGTCCCCAGGAACCGTAAGAAGTTGGTCGCCATGCGAAGACTCGCTCTTGGTCGAACGATTGGTCTGTTGATCGCGGTCGGGGGCATCGGCGTTTCATGCTGGCTTGCCAGGGACGCCGTGCGATGGAACGCAGATTTTCATGGGTGGCTCGAAGCTCGCCCGCTCGAAGTCGACGTTGATCTGTCGCAACCGGGCGGGCACACGACCACATATCGCCAGACGTGCCGGGTCGCCCACGGCGCCGCGCTCTTCCTGGAATGCGACTTGAAGGCGAAGACGGAAGAGGCTGCGCGTGAACTGCTCGCCGGCCTGTCTGGCAGCATTGTCATCCTCGATCGGCAAGGGGAAGTCGTGGAGCGTGCTCGGCTCAGCGATGCTCCGCCCTTCTGGGATGAACAGGTCATGCTTGCGCACCTTTCGCCAAGCCTTTCGCTGGGAGAATATGTCGCGACGATTGAGGTTATTCAAGGTGCGTCGGCGCTCGCTGGGATGGAGCAAGTCGTGTACGCCAAGTATCAGCTCTGCGGTATGGAGATGATGCCAGCAGTTATTATGGGTGCGTTCTCTTTCGTCACGGGCGCCGTCGGATTGGTCGCCGTCGCTTGCGTGGCGCCAGGGCTGTGGCGAGAGGGCTTATGGCGTCAGCTCCCGCCGACTGACGTGGCTGGCGTCGCGGATTCAGAACCGCCTAGGGACATATGACGGCATTTGACGAGTCCGTTTTGATCGGCGGCGTCGAGAAGCGCGAAATCATCGTCGCTGAATACGACCCTGCGTGGCCGGCGTTGTACGAGCACCACGCGGCCGTCATTCGGGATGCGCTCGGATCAATGCTCCTGCAAATCGAGCACATCGGATCGACGGCCGTTCCGGAGTTGGCGGCCAAACCAATCGTCGACATTCTGGCGGTCGTGCCCGATGCCGCGGAGGAGCCGGCCTACCTCCCGCAGTTCGAGTCCGCAGGTTACGTCTTGCGCGTTCGCGAACCAGCGTTTTACGAGCATCGCATGTTTCGGACGCCGGCGCGCCACGTGCACATTCACGTCTACGGACCCGCTTCGCCGGAGATTGGCCGAAATCTCGCGTTTCGCGACCGGTTGCGGAGCGACGTCGATGCTCGACGCCGCTACGAAGCCGTTAAGCGCAGGCTGGCGAGCCAAGAATGGAACGACATGAACGAGTACGCTCACGCCAAGACGGAAATCATTGAGAGCATTCTATCGCTGTAGCGAGCAAAACGATCGACTCCGAAAACTTGCTGAACCAAACCTGCATCGTGGTAGAATGGCGCCATGCCCGCAGAACGACTGCGTGTAGCTGATCGCAGAGTCTCGTTTCGTCCCTTTTCTCTTCAGCAGGTCTCTCGCCAAGGCGCCGAGGTGCAAAGGAACTCGCCAAGAATTCCCTTCTCTTCTTGGCGACCGACTTTGCGCCTTCGCGCCTTGGCGCGAGTTAAGCTCGGCCGGCGTTCAGGGCAGGGCTGGCAGTTCGTTGAGCCTAGGCATGGCGTTGGCGCCATGCCTAGGCACTGCCGTTGATCCGCCGGTCCGACGGGCGCTTTGGTCTCTCTCCATAACGGCTATACTGCCGATGTGCCGCTCACTTGAGAGCAGGCCAGGGCGGGCCACGCGGCTTTAATGTTAGGCGTCGGAGGGGAATCATGATTCAAGGGCTTCGCACTGCGATCTATCCCACGCCGGACATGTCTCGCGGCAAGGATTGGTATCGTCAGGTACTCGGCGCCGACCCGTACTTCGACGAGCCGTTTTATGTCGGATTTTCCGCCGGTGGGTTCGAGTTGGGGTTGATCCCGGATGGCGAACCGGGCCTCGGCGGCGTGCAGGTGTATTGGGGAGTTGCCGACGCGGCCGCCGAATTGGCTCGGCTGCGGGACCTCGGAGCGGCGATCCACGAACCGGTGAAGGACGTGGGCGGCGGCATTAAGGTGGCGGCGGTGCGGGATCCGTTTGGCAACCTGTTCGGCATCATCGAGAACCCGCACTTCCAACTTGATGAGGTGCGCTAAGCCGCCTGACAAGGCGCTGCCGTTGACCCGCTGAAGAGTCGTCATGAGCGTGCCCCTTGACAAGCCACTGGCCGCGCTGAGCCAATTTGCCTCGGCGCTTGGTTGGCACGAGCTGCAAATCTTTCAACATCGCTACCTTGATGGCGACACTCTTGTGACCACGACGTGGTACGAGAGCGGAATTGCCAACGGCCGTCGCAGCGACTTATTCCTCCAATTGAACGAAGCGCCCTCCGGCCAGATCGTGACTTATGTCGGAGCTGTTTATGCGATGCGATATCGCATTTGCTCCGGATGGCATCCGTTCACGTTACATGGCAGCGCACAAGAGCTCGCCGCAGAAGCGTCGAATGTCGAGGGCTGGCTGCATAAGCGGTGGTTCGAGACTCTGACTCAGCGGCGCGAGTATCGGCGGCGCCATCCTGAATGCACAGGCTTTTCGTGGCCCCGCATCCGGAGTCAAGGGCCGCCGTAATCACAAGATGGCTTAGCTACGGCCTAACAAGGCGCTGCCGTTGACCCGCTAGTCCGGCGGGCGCTTTGGCACGTTCCCTCCGCACCGACTACACTGCCGGCAGTCCCTTCCCTATGAGGGCGGGCAACTGATCTTTGTCGTTAGGCGGCGTGTGAGGGCGGGCCGCTGAGTTTGATCGACGGCTTCGATCCATGAACGACTTTCTGCAGCCCACGGCGGTCATTGACAGTACGTCCCCTTCCATCGTGGCCGTCGCGGCCGAGATTGCCGGGGAGGCGGCCGTCGATGAGGACGTGGCACGGCGCTGCTTCCTCTGGGTGCGCGACAACGTACGGCACAGTTCGGACTTCCAGATCTCGGTTCTCACCTGCTCCGCGTCGGAGGTGTTGGAGCATCGCGCCGGCTTTTGTTATGGCAAGAGCCACCTGCTGGCCGCACTGCTGCGCGCCCGGGGGATCCCGGCGGCGCTTTGTTATCAACGGTTGGCGCTCGATAGCGCAGCCACGGCATTCTGCCTTCACGGGTTGGTTGCCGTGCATCTCCGGCATTATGGTTGGTATCGCGTTGATCCGCGCGGCGACAAAGCGGGGATCACGACGGATTTTTGCCCGCCGACGGAGCGGTTGGCGTTTACGCCGACGCTTCCCGGCGAGAGGGACGTTGCCGGGCGATTTGCTGACGCCTTGCCCTGCGTCGTTGCGACGCTCCGGCGATGGCGAACGGCAGACGAGGCGGCCAGGAACCTTCCCGACGATGCGCCCGCCGCCTGACAAGGCGCCGCAGGCGCCCCGCCGGGGCAGTGCGCTTTGGCCTGTTTTCTCCGCATCGGCTATACTACCGGCATCCGCCTTCGCCGTGAGGGCGGGCGTTTGGTTCGGTCGTTAGGCGGCGTGCAGAGGCGGGCGCCATGGATCCAAAGCCAACTCAAAAGTGCTTCGGGTGCGGCAACGAGCTTCGTAACGGAGTCCGGTTTTGCGTCCGGTGCGGCAAGAACAACTTTGATCCTGACGCCGGCCGACTGGCGACAGCCCAGTGCGAGATCGGAGCCAGTGAGCGAAAAAGTTCGTATGAGCGCTTCATCCACTGGTGGCGTTATCTTATGTCTGGAATTCGACGTTGATTAACGAATACGCTCACGCCAAGACCGAGATTGTCGAAAGCATTTTGTCGATGCAAGCCGGCTCGCCTGGACCGTAGGCGGCGCGCCGCCCCCAACAGTCGGCCAAGTCCTTATTTCTATTGAGGTCTGCGCCGTCAATGGGCCATTAACCCGACGCGTCAGCGAGGGCGTGCCTCGCTGACGCGTCGGGTTAGTAGCATTCGCCGCGCAGTTCTCAATAGGACCCTCAAACGATGGCTGACAAACAAACGGTCAACCTCGGCTGCGGCACGCTCATTGTCATCGCCCTGATCGTGCTGATCTTCAGCAATCAGGATCGATCCGGGGAGATTTCCCGAATGGCCGAGCGGCTCGGCAAGCTGGAGTCGCAAGTCGCTCAGTTACAGCGCACGATGGAAGACCAAACGCGCGAGCTGGCGGCGCTGCGGCGGCAGTTGGCCGAACCGTAGTCAATCGTCGCCCCCAGCGAGCGACCGTGGGACAAGACCAAACGTCGCCGTGGATGAGCCTTGGAAGCGGCGTGAAGTTTGCCGGCAGCGTCAGCCGCAAGGTAAAATTGCATCATGACTACAGAACAACTTCGCGCCGCACACCGTAGCGTCCCCTTTCGCCCGTTCACCATTCGCATGGCTGACGGAAGGACGTTTGCGATTGCTCATCCCGATTTTCTGTCGATCTCGCCGGCAGGGCGGACGGTCGTCATCTACCATCCGGACGATTCGGCCAGCATCGTCGATTTGCTGCTGATGACGGAGTTGGAGCTGTCGCCGCCCGCCCCGCGCGGCGCGTAGCCGCGCGATGAAATCCGTCAACATAGATAAGAAAATGGGCGTCGAATGAGATTCGACGCCCGTCGAAGTTTGATAAACCGTTGTTTTCTGCAGCCAAGAGTAGCTCAGCCCTTCGCCTTCGCGTACCGCTCGCCCACGGCCTTCCAGTCGATGACGTTCCAGAACGCCGCGATGTAGTCGGGCCGGCGGTTCTGATACTTGAGATAGTAGGCGTGCTCCCACACGTCCATGCCGAGGATGGGCGTGCGGCCCTCCATCCAGGGGTTGTCCTGGTTCGGCGTGCTCTCGACCAGCAGCTTGCCCCCCTTCTCGACGCTCAGCCAGGCCCAGCCGCTGCCGAAGCGGGTGGCGCCGGCGCCCGCGAACGCTTCCTTGAACGCCGCGAAGCCGCCCAGCTCGTTCTTGATCGCGTCGGCCACGGGGCCCGTCGGCTCGCCGCCGCCTGAAGGCGACATGATCGTCCAAAACAACGAGTGATTGGCGTGCCCGCCGCCGTTGTTGCGCACGGCGGTGCGAATCTTCTCGGGCACCGAGCCAATGTTACGGCACAAGTCTTCGATCGACTGCTCGGCCACGCCGGCGCCTTCCAGCGCCTTGTTCAGATTGGTGACATAGGCGTTGTGGTGCTTGCCATGGTGGATTTCCATGGTTTGGGCGTCGATGTGCGGCTCGAGCGCATCGGCGGGGTAGGGCAATTCGGGCAGTGTGTAGGCCATGACCGTGTCTCCCTCGACGAAAATGTGCGGTTCATGCGGCGCGAAAAGCGGCGCCGCGGAATGGACGTCCCAGGCATCCCGCCTCGGTGCGAGTGCGCACGTAAGGATACCGGGGACGGGGCGGCGTGACAATTGGCGCGGCGGAATGCATCGCGAGGGGGGCGGCGCGCCGTATGCTCGAGCGAGAGTCGAGCGCGGCGCGTCGGCGATGCGTCGCATCGCGGCGATCGCGTTGCGTGACTTCGCAACCTCAGTTCCCCTTCGCCTTTCCCTCGAAGGGAAGGGAACCTCGTCGCTAGCGAGCGTCGCGGGCGTAGCGCTCTTCGGTCAGATCGAGCAGTTGACGCAATTGCCGTTGCTGCACTTCTAAGAGCGCCAACTGGCGCGACAATTGCCGCAGCAGGCCGGACTCTCTGCCGTGCGCGCCAGCGACGAGATGCGACTCGTCCATCGCCATGCGCGACGAGTCGGTCGTTTTCAGCTCCCGGCGCCCGCTCGCGAGCGCGAGCGTCGCCTGGGCGTCGTCCATTGCGGCGTCGACCGCCGCGGCGGGCAACGCGCGATCCGCGGAAGCCCGCGTCATCGCGTTGCGGCCAGCACGTCCGATTTCATGCATGTCGTTTCGCATGGTTGGGTCCAATCACGCCCGCATCCGGGGCAGTACGGCGCGGATTGCTCAGTGAGCCGCGGCGAGTTCCACGTCCTCGCCGTTGGCGTTGACTTCGTTCGCCATGAGGTAGGCCTTCAGGCTCTGCATGATCAGGCGGGCGCGTTCCGCCTGATCGCCCTGGCGGCGATTGCGGCCGCGGCGCGGCCGGATCGTCACCTGAGCCATCGACAGCGCGTACGACCCGCGCGCCAGTCCCACGTTGTTTGTGCGCTCCACGCGCTTCTCGCTGAATTCGATCTCGACGCGGAAGCCCAGCGACCGGTCGCCGCTGCGGCGGTGCTGGCCGAAGTTGTCGCCGTGCAGCTCCATCTCGACGTGGTTCTCGCGGGTGACAAGAATCTTTGCTTTCTTGTCGGTGACGAAGCCGCGGAGCTTCTGGATGGCGATGTCGATGGGCACTTCGGTCGAGAGCATCGTCTCGATGATCGGCTGAGCGCGCATGCTGCCGAAGCTCCACCACTTTTTTTTCTTCGGTTGTTGTTCCATCTGGTCACCCATTTGAACGACCTGATTGCGCCCGCGTTCCTTCGCCGTAAGCAGTCCGAGATCCGCGCGACGCAGCAGCGATTCGGGCGTATCGCCCGGCTGCAACTGGGCCACGCCGAAGCTGGCCGTGATGTGCTTGGTCCCCAGCGAGGAGAACGTCGTCTCGGCCACCTTGCGGCGAATCTGTTCGGCGCGAACGGCCGCGTCGGCCAGGTTGCAATCGGCGCACAACACGGCGAATTCCTCGCCGCCGTACCGCGCCACGAGGTCGCCGGAGCGGCACATGCTCTTCAGCAGGTTGGCCAGGGCGATGATCGCTTCGTCGCCGGCCTGATGGCCGTAGTTGTCGTTGATGTGTTTGAAGTGATCGATGTCCGTCATGATCAGGCTGCACACCAGGCCGGCCTGCTGGTGCGCTTCCATGAACAGGGCCTGCATGCGGTCGAACTCCGCGCGGTTGGCCACCTTGGTCATGGGATCCTTGGTCACTTCGGCGTGCAGCGCCTCGCACTTCTCTTCGAGCGACGCTTCGGGCTCGGCATCGTGGAGCACAACGGTGGCGCCCAACAGATCGCCGTCGTTGGTGTGAACGGGGATCGCGTGCAGGTCGATCGCCACGTGGTTGCCCTGGCGGCCGAGAATCTCCAGCCGTTGCCGCAGTTGAGCGCCGCTGGCCAGCGCCCGGGCCACCGGGCACGCCTCGTCGCGCACGCGGCGGCCGGCCGTGTTGCACATGTCGAGCAAGCTCGGTACGAAATGCCGGCCCGAGGCCGCCGTGCCGCTGATGCCGGTGAGCCGTTCGGCGCCTTTGCTCCAGAGAAAGATTTCGAGACGGGCGTCGACGAAAATCACGCCGTCGTGCATCGAATCGATCAGTTGCTGCTCGAACAGCGACTGGCCCGTGGCGACCGTCGGTTCGTGCACCGGGAGCTCCGCCGCGGATTGCTCGCGCCACGGCAGCTCGCACTGCCGTTTGCCAAGTTCATTGAACCACCGGCCCGCAACTTGCGCCGTCAGTGCGTCTTGTTCGTGGCTCAGCAGCTCGACAAACTGCTGCACCAGGATCGGGTCGAACTGCGTGCCCGCGCCGGCGGCAAGCTGCTGGAGCGCCGTCTCGCGGCTACGGCCGGGCCGGCCGGCGTCGGCGGAGGTCATCGCGTCGAAGGCGTCGACGATGGCGATCATCCGCGATTCGAGCGGAACGCGTTCGCCCACAGGCTGCGACTCCGCGGAGCGCGTGCCGTCGAACCACAGGCCGGCGTAGCCGACCGCGTCGAGCACGCGCGGGTTGTCGCAGCAGCAAGCCAGGATGTTCACGCCGGAGCGCCAATGGCCGTCGAGGATGGCCAGCTCGCTCTCGGAAAGCGGCTCGGCCTTGTTCAGAATCGCGTCGGGCACGCTGATCTTGCCCAGGTCGTGCAGCAGCGACGCGAGCTCGACCGCGTCGCGCGTCTGGTCGTCCAACCGCTTGTGCAGCGCCCACGTGCTGCAGCCCAGCGCGACCCGCAGGCAGTGATCGGCCGTGGGGGCGTGCTTCGTCCTCAGCGCCGAGAACAGGCTGCTCGCCAGGCCCAACCGCACTTGAACGAGCCGATTCTCCTGGCAATCGGGGGCGACGTGCACGTCGGGGCCCCCAGGAGCCGCAGGCGATGCGGCGGCAGACGCGGCCGCGGTCCCATTCGCGGCGGGGACATGGGCCGGCGCCGCCGACGGTGCGGCTGGCGGCGCCAGTTTCGTTTCGCGGGGCGCCGGGCTTGCCCCTAGCTTATGCGGCGCCTCGGCGGCCGCTTCTTCCAGCGCGCTGAGCAGCGAGCTGATCTCCGCGACGCGCGATTCCGTGTCCTGCCGGCGGCGATCGCCGCCCGCGTGCCCAAGTTCCGCGGCCGTGGAACTGGCGACATCGACAACAGGACTGATCGCGTCGGACATGGCAGGGTCGGTTTCAAAGAGGCAGCATGAGCGTCGCCGTGCGCAGTCGGTGCGCAGGGCGGGCGAAATGCGCGGGTCGCCTTATCAACCGTAGGTCACCCCCAGGGCAGCGGCAAACTCCCGGCGTTTCGTTCGCACCGGCCGCCGGAATGATCGGTGCAATCGGCACGCGCGGCCCGATTGCGGGGCGGAAGGGGATTCACCACAGAGTTCACAGAGGGAAGAGAAGGAGGGGAATAGAAATGTGACATGCCTGAACGAGGGGACGCGAAGGTGTGCGAGTCGCCTCTTGTATCGTTCCATTTCTTTCCTTTTCCGTCCTCTGTGAACTCTGTGGTAAACGCCTTGTTTCTTCCCGCTTGATGTTCCAGCGCGTCGGCACTAGCCTGACGGCGTTCTCCACGCTTCGTCACCCGCAGGTACGTTATGCGACTGGTCACGTTTCAATCGGGAGCCGAGGCGCGCGTCGGCGCGGTTCGCTCGACATCCACGGATGCCCTTGAGCTGGTCGATCTCCGGGCGATCGACCCGAGTCTGCCGGCGAGCGTCAAAGAGCTGCTGGCGGCGGGGCCCGCGGCGCTGGCTCGCGCCGCGGCCGCTGCCGAGCGCGGCGTCTGGATTCCGCTGGACGGCGTCCGCCTGCGGCCGCCGGTGGTCGATCCGCAGAAGATCATCTGCGTCGGGCTCAACTACGCCGACCACGCCGCCGAGACCGGCGCCAGCGTGGGCGACGAGCCGGTGATCTTCAACAAGTTCCCCACGTGCCTGCGCGGTCCCGACGACGCGATCGAGCTGCCGCCCGAGTCGGACCAGGTCGACTACGAAGCGGAGCTGGTAGTCGTCATTGGCGCTCCGGCCCGGCGGGTGAGCCGCGAGACGGCCCGCGAGTACGTCGCCGGCTACGCGTGCGGCCACGACGTTTCGGCCCGCGACTGGCAAAAGAACAAGCCGGGCAAGCAATGGCTCCTCGGCAAATCGTTCGACAGCTTCGCGCCGTTGGGCCCCTGGCTGGCGACGCGGGACGAAGTTCCCGACCCCGGCCATCTTCCGATCGAGTTCCGCCTCAACGGCACGGTGATGCAGCAGTCCAGCACCCGGCAGTTGATCTTCGACGTCGACTACCTGGTGAGCTACCTGTCGCACGTCTGTACGCTGCTGCCGGGCGACCTCATCTACACCGGCACGCCGCCGGGCGTGGGGATGGCGCGCACGCCGCCGGTGTTCCTGAAGCCCGGCGACGTGGCGGAGGTGACGATTGCGGGGTTGGGAACGCTGCGGAACCCGGTCGTTGCGGCGGGCGCGTGAGCGTGCGGCAGCCCACCACTCTTGGACGCCGGCAGGAAGGTTAAGTTGACATCCCGACAACAGCGGACTGACCGCTACTTGCACAATCCGCCTCCAGTTTCCGAGTCCTGCTGCCGACGTAGCAGGACGTGGCAAAACATCCGCTCGAAACGAAATACGGTCTGTCGTCAGCAGAATTGCTGGACGCGATAGGCTCGCGCTTTCGGCTACGCGTCGCGGTGGAGGGCGCGATTGCCGAATATCACATGCGTAAGCATATTGCCGCGCTCGGCTTGCGTTTTGAGGAGCACGACCTCGACAACGTCCCCGACTTCTCAATCTGGCTCCCTGGCCGTGAAATCGCGATTCATGCCGAATGCAAGAACATTCGCGAAAGTTCCGCGCCCGGCGGGGCAGACTATCGGCACGGCGGACAAGTGGTCGCCTACAAAGTGGAAGTGCAGAAGACGCGCACGTCAAACGACGATCGGACAAGTCGACTGTATGACGTTGACCACTTCCAGATTCTCGGCGTTTGTTTGGGCAAGAAAACGGGCAACTGGTCGGACTTCTATTTTGCGCGAACGATTGACCTCGCCAGTCATCGCGAGCATTCGCACAAGCTCGCCGTCTTCCATCGCGTGCCGTTGGCGGGTGCGGCGGAGACTCAGCCATGGTATGCTGACCTGTCGAAATTGATTGCCCACTTCGACGATCCGCCATGCAACCCATCTACTCCACCGAGCTAGGCGAAGCGTACTGCGCTGATAGTCTCGACTTCATGCGTTCGCTGCCCGCTGGCAGCATCGACCTGGTTCTTACTTCTCCGCCTTACGCGCTTCACTTCAAGAAAGAGTACGGCAACGCAGACCAGTCCGAATACGTTGACTGGTTCCTGCCGTTCGCGGAAGAGATCAAGCGGATTCTGACGCCCGACGGCAGTTTCGTCTTGAACGTCGGCGGGGCTTGGACGCCGGGCGCTCCGTTGCGGTCGCTGTACCATTACCGGCTCTTGCTCGCCTTGTGCGATCGCGTCGGCTTCAATCTCTGCCAGGAGTTCTTTTGGTACAATCCGGCTAAGATGCCCGCGCCCGCCGAGTGGGTGAACGTCCGCCGTATCCGGGTCAAGGATTCGGTGGAGTACATCTTTTGGTTGTCGCCCACGCCGAACCCCAAGGCCGACAACATGCAAGTGCTCCAAGAGTACAGCACGGATATGAAGCGGCTCATCAAGCGGGGCATCAAGAAGACCAAGCGGCCCTCGGGGCACAACATCAAGGGCACGTTTGCCGCCGACAAGGGCGGCTCGATTCCGCCAAATCTGATCGAGTGCGGGAACAACGAAAGCAACAGCTACTACATCAAGGAATCGAAGCGACGGGGGCACAAAATTCATCCCGCGCGATTCCCGGCGGCGCTGCCGCAGTTTTTCATCAAGATGCTGACGACGCTAGGCGACACGGTGCTTGATCCATTTGCCGGGTCGAATACGACCGGTTGGGTTGCCGAGTCGATGGGCCGTCGCTGGATTGCGATTGAAAGCAACCGGCAGTATGCGGAGGACTCTGGTTTACGATTCCATAATGCGCCTGCCGAGTCGGCGAACGGTCAGGGGACGCTTTTCTAGGCAGACCAGGGTAGCGCCCGAGTTGCGTGAGGCCGGGCGACGTGGCGGAGGTGACGATTGCGGGGTTGGGAACGCTGCGGAATCCGGTGGCGGCGGCGCTGCGGTGAGACGGATCACGCGACGTTGAGCAGCGCCAGCGAGTTGCCGAAATGGGCTGCCCAGAGGTCGCGGTCGTCGGCGTCGACGTCGCCGTCGTCATCCGCGTCGGCGCTTAAATTGCTGCCCGTCATGCCGAGCTGCGTCTGCCAAATGAGATAGTCATTGCCGGTGACGAAGCCATCGTCCGGCGTCGTCACGCCGTTGCCGTCAAAATCTCCAATCAGATCGAAAATGGCGTCGACGACATCGCCTCTCCATGCCACGGAGGTTGCCCCCGCGATGCCGCGGACGGTGAGCGACTCCGTGACGTCGAGATCGCCATACGCGGCGAGAATATCGGTGGGAAACGCTCCTGGATCGCGGCGCGCGATCGTGAGGCCGAACTGCCATGCCGGCAAGAGGATCGTTTCGGCCCCCGCCGTCAAATTGGCCTTCATGACCGCTTCCCGCACCGAGAGGGTCGCTGCGTCAAACGTCGAACGATTCGTGTCGACGAGACTCGTGACGATATAATCCGCTGCCGATTCGACCATGTCGCCCGTCGCGCCGAACACGGCCCAATCATCGCCCGTCGTCGCGGGATCGGTCCCCAAGATATTGTTGCCCAGCGATTGGTTGTTGACCGTCGACACATGGATTTCCATGTTGTTGGCGGCGCCGTTGGCCGTGTTGCCGGCGACAATCGTGCTGCCCATCGCGAACGAGCCCGGATTGCCGGCGTAAACGCCGCCGCCGCCGTTGGCGGCGCTGCCGGCCGAGTTGGCCGTGATGACGCTGCGTTCGATTGTCGTGTTGCCGTTCTGGCTGAAGATCGCGCCGCCTTGCGCCGAGGCGGAGTTGCCGACCAAAGCGGCATCGCTGAGGTTCAGCGTGGCCATCGCCTGGCCTGCCGTTCCCACGCGGATCGCGCCACCGCTGGTCCCCGAAATATTTCCGCCGGTGAGCGTCACTTGCGACAGGTTGAGCGTGCCGCCGGGCCGCACTTCGAACAGCCGCGTGTGGCTGCTGGCCGTCGACCAACCGCCCTCGATGACCGTCGCGCCGGCCCCGCGCCGAGAATCGTCACGTTGCCCGTGACGTCGATGTCCTAGTTGCTGGCGACGTGGTCTTCCGTGCCGGCCAGCGAAAGCACGTAGTTGCCGCGGGGGACGTAGATGCTGCGCGCCGCCCCGCCGGCCGTGCCGTTAGCGTCGCGCACCGCGGCCCGCAGCGCCACCTGCCTGCCGGGAACATCGTCGTCAAGATCGACGATGCCATCGCCGAGCGTGCCGGCGTTGGCCGAGTCCTCGTTGCTCCTCACGACGTAGTGAACGTCTCTTCGCAGCGGCGCAAGCGCCGAGTCTACGGTGATCGTGTCCGTTCCGCCGTTGTCCGCGATGACGATCTGATTGACGCTCGCCTGCGGAATCAGCTCGGTCGTGCCGTTGACCTGGACGCGAATGTTGGTGCCGACGACGTCGACGTTGATCGTGTCGTTTAAGCTGCCTGTGCGACCCTGGACTAATAGCACGCCTGTTTGCGAGTCCAGAACCGCGTGAGCCGTATCTAAGGTGCTAGGCAGTGTTGCACTGTAATTCAATCAAAGAGGAGTCGTCAATCGCAATAAGCGCATGCCGGCCTCCTGGTGCGGTAAGCCGCGATCGATGTGCCCGATAACCCTCATGGCCGAGCAGGGACGGATTTGTCACGCGCGCCGCGTCGCGACGCCGTCAATCACTCGGCCGGCTGGCTCGGTCTGCCCGCGCGTTCCCGTCTGGGGAAAAGTGGACGGAAAAGACGCTCCCATGTTGGGGCGGGACGCCATGCCAAACAGAGCAAAAGCGAGGGCAACGACGTCAAGGATCAGGGATGCTGGCTCCGGAATGATACGAAAGGCGCCAATCGTAGCCTGAAGGCCCATTGCTCCTACTCCTTCATTGTCGAACTCGAGAACGATCCTGCGCTGCAGTTCGAATGCATTCCATACTGCAGTCGTTGCAGGAATCTCCGGTGAAGCAATCGTGGCGCCGTCGCCCACGAGCTCCATTCGAGATCGGACGCGAAATGGCTCGAAGCCCGGCAGCGTCAGCAGTTCAGGCGTGCATCCGGGCTCGGCGCATCCGAGTTCAATGACGTCGATGGGCTCTGGGAATCCTGAGTCATCCATTGCCGTGTCATCGGCAATACGGATACTGAAATGAGAATTGGCGAGCGATTGTTCGCCAATGTGGAATATCAACGGAAACGCCTGATTGGCCAGAACGGTATTGTTCCCCACCGGACTCCCGCCAGACGGGTCGAACGAGAATTCCCCGCGCAGGACATCGCCAACTTGGTAGCTAAACGGCAAATCGAATGGGCTGCCGTTAAATTCATGCGTTACCGTCGCCTCAAACAGGAATGCAACCGGCGCGGCCCGAGTTGACGGCGCGCTCGTCCCGATCCCCAAGCAGACGGTCGCTGCGATCGCCAGCAGGCGTGTCGGACAATTCCTGACCCACGACGTGGAACTTAAATACGAGTGAAGCATCGGAGTAGCTCCCTATAGGTCCAAGTCGAACAAGTCACTTTCAATCCATCATCCTCCAGAATCAGGATACTCGAATGAGGCGAATCCAACGACCTCGATCACCGCTCGCCTGAACGATCAGCTCTTTCAGGGAATTGCCAAATTCTACTTACACCTGCCCATGCGACTGCAAGAATCGGGTTTCAAGATTCGAGAACGCATCAACCATGAACCGAGCAAACCGGCACCTATGAAGAGCACAACCGCCGGAGGCTCTGGGACCTGCCTGAGACCGCCTAAATAAGCCCCAATGTACGTTTCACCTCCGGTGTTTGCATCTCTGAAAATCAAAGACATCTCACGAAATGAAAACGTGTTCCAAGTGCCCACGTCTGCGATTAGATCGTCCGAGTTCAAGAGCGTCTCGTCATGAGAAAAGGCAAGCAACGGTCGAAATGAGTAGTTACTATGCTCGGGAGCCACACCGCAAAATGCCGTCGGCGAGCAACTCATGAAGATATTGTCGCTCGTTCCGGTTAGGTCAATGTCAGGCGTGGCATTGGGGTCCGCGATGCGCCCGCGCAGGTCGACACCGGCACCTGCATTGTTTTCAATGCGAACCTCTAATGCATCCGCCTCTAACACCTGACCGCCTGCCTGGAAGCACACGGATGCGGATTGCGGATAGATCGGTCCGCCGCTACGCGGCTCAAACTCGAGTGTCGCCGTGATTGAATCGCCGTGGACGATTTCGAAAGGCAATTCAGAAGCCGCTGTTACTGGGAATACACTTGCAACGGTCGCCTCGAAGTTAAACGTCACTGGAGCCGCGGAGAGCGTCGGAAGCGCCGAACAATAACACGCCGCCAGAGCTATGCCGCGAATTTTGCGCAAGAGACCGCTGGAACGCTCGAAACAACGAAACCTATCGAGGGTCTCGCCGCCGACAAATTTGAGGTCTGGAGTATGATGGCCGACTCTTCGACGATGTTTGCCGAGGCTTCGTGGCATGTGGTGGAACAGCGCCTTCACAGTCTCCTCTTGTTCACCTATGCTCATTCAGCCAGCGTAATCCAAGCGACGAGAACCAGGCAATCGCGACGGGTGTCCCGACTTCCGATGTGGCTAGCCGCATCAGAACGCGACGAATGCGTCTTCCAACCTTCGGGGCCGGCAAGCGACTGATTTGTCACGCGCATCGCGGCCTCGATCAGCTAGCGGCCGCATCGCCACTTAACAGCTCAAGCGTCGCTCCGTAATGCGCAAGCGTGCCCGCCGGGTCGAGGTTGAACACCACGCGGCCCTCGGTCGTCCAAACGCCGCCTTTGTGCTCGAACACCGCGGTCGCCGCGCGGAGGTTGCTCACAGCTTCGACCTCTTCCATGCCGCCGCCCTCGATGGCTTCGAAGGCGACCGTCGCCGCCACGAGCGCGTACAGCGCGCCGCTGGCGCGATCGACGGCGAACGTCGGCGGGCCGCTGAGGCGGCACGAGATCCAGCGCAGGCCGCGCGGTTTTCCCGTGGCGTTGGCCGCCGCCACGAGGGCACGCTCGAGATCATTCCGACGAGCGTCCAACTCGTCGATCGCCTGCCGACGAAGCGTTCGGCGACGCCCGGCGCGGCGCCGCATCGCCAACCAGGCCGCCGCTGCGAGCGCCACGATAACCGCCACAACCACAACTGCTGAATTCACCTCGAAATGGCCTTTCTCGCGAACCGCACGTGCTGTTCGCGGTAGGCCATTCTAACGTGAATCATTGCCACGCGCCTGGGCCCATGTGCTGGGCCATCGGCGGCGCGAGCTGAAGCTGTGCCTGAGGCGCGGGCACATACATCGGAGCTTGTATGGGCGCCGCGAGCATCGGCGGATTCATCGCAGGAGTCAACGCCGGAGCGGGCATTTGGACCACCGGCGCCCCGACGCCGTACTGGCCGCAATCCTCGTAGCAACGGACGTCCTGGTAGCCGGCAGGCCACAGCGGCCCGTAGGCGGCGGGATGAACGACGCGTCGCGGAACAGGATCCGGGCGCTGCCCCGGCGTCCGCACCAGCGGCGCGTGACGCCCGGGACCGTAGCCGTAACCCAGGTACTGCGCCGTCGTGCTCGGCAGCCGCATGCAGCCCCAGGACTGAGCGCTCGACCGCTGTGCGACCAACGTCAATCCGGCGCACAGCGCAACGATAATCGCCAAACAGGTCGGACGCATGGACGGTTAACTCCGGCTGAGACCTTGTGGAACTTTGATCCGGCAAAGGCGCGTCCAGTGAGAGACGCGACCATGTGGGCGCGTCTCTCGCCAGGCGCGAATCGTTCGAGTCTCACCAGAGACTCGACCACTGGGTTGCATCGAACAACACCGCGGTCCGCCATGACCCCATCCTCGCCCTCATCGCTCCGGGCGCACGTTGGCCAGGCGCCGCCATGTGTCATAACCGGCGCCTGCCGCCGCGGCGCCGCTGCCGGAAAACTCGACGCAGGCTGCGGAGCTTCGTGCCAGCACGATGGCTTTGCTGCGGATCGTGCCACTTGCGGTTATCACCGCTTGCACGGTTGTGCCGATGAATTGGGTGATCGCCGCGGCCTCCCGACGCGGCCTGCCCGATCGATCGTCCGCCCGCCACCGTCCCATGCATCGATCGATGAAGACCCGGCTCCTGCTGATGCTGCTGGCGTGCGCGAGTCTGCCGCTGCGCGCGACGGTGGCTCAAAACATCGAGCTGCCGCCGCCTATTCCGGCGGCGTCGAGCGGCGCGGCGCCCCGTCCCGTCAGCCCCACGCCCGTCGTTCCTTACCTAGGTCCGCTGGAGGAGCCGCCGTTCGCCCGGCCGCCGATCGAGCACGACATGTCCGCAGCGCTCGCCCCCGCCACGACGAGCGCCGCTTATGGCTACAGCGACGCAAGCTATGAGCAGTTCTACGCGTGGCAGCTCATGCCGCAGGGGCTGATCTATCGCTCCTACCTGGCCGGGGCGAAGGAATCCCGGTTCCGCTCGGTGTGGAACCGCGAGTCAAGCCAGGGCAACATCTGGGATATCACGCTCGGCGGCAACGTGGGCCTCTTGCGCTACGGCACGCGCGGCAGCGTGCGCCCCGAGGGCTGGCAGATCGGCATCGAAGGCGCGGGCCAGGTGAGGCTGGACATCGACGAGGACCGCGACGTCGACGCCGCCGACTTCCGCTTCGGCATCCCCATGACCTGGGGCGATTCGATTCACCAGGTGAAGCTCGCGTACTACCACCTCAGCAGCCACGTGGGCGACGAGTTTTTGCTGAAGCACCAGGGCTTCCAGCGACTGAACTACAGCCGCGACGTGCTCGTGTACGGCCACTCGCTCTATCCGCTGCCGGACTGGCGCGTCTACGGCGAGATCGGCTACGCGTTCTACTGCGATGTGAGCGAGCCGTGGGAGACGCAGTTCGGCATCGACTGGTCGCCGGACTGCAGCACCGGCGGCAGGGGCGCGCCGTTCGCCGCGGTGAACGGCCACCTGCGCGAGGAAGTCGACTTCGGCGGCAACCTGGCTGTGCAAACCGGCTGGGCCTGGCGCCGCAGCCCCGCGTCGGGACTCTTCCGAATTGGCGTGGAGTACTACAACGGCAAGGACGACCAGTTCTCGTTCTTCAACAACAGCGTCGAAAAATTCGGCGGCGCGATCTGGTACGATTACTAGTAGTGCGTCAACTGAGCGCAATGCCAAATACCACGCCATTCACTGCCAGCGTAATTCACCGCGAGCAATAGCCGCGATGCTGCGCATCGCTGGCGCGTTGTCGCGGCGGATGGCGATCTCGATGTTCGCAAGCGCGCGCAGCGTTTCCCCTGCGATGCGTAGCATCGCGGCTGATAGCAAACCGTTCGAACCTTTGCGATGGGGCGCCCTACCGCGGCGCCGGCGCTTCGGCCGGCGCCTCCGCAGGAATCTGCTCCACCGCGCTGTACTCGCCATACAACCACGGCGCTGCCGGTTGGTCGATTTCCTCATAGGAAATCACTTCCTCGCCGGCGCGCGTGGCGAGCGCCTTCATCGCTTCCGCGCCGATTCCCAAGCTGATGCGCCGCACCGATCCGTCGCAGAACGTCGCCAAGAACTCGCCGCGCTCCTGGGCCACGCCGGCGAATGGGTTCTCGGCATCAAAGTCGACGTCCGCCGGGCGCGTCCACTCGACGGCCGAGTCGGGGTGAACCTGCACGAACATGATCGTGTTGGACGTGCCGTCGGTCACGTCCCTGAAGCTCAACTTCTCGTTGCCCGGAAACAACGTGGTCTCGCCGTCGAGCGTCACGTAGCGCGTCTTGTTGAACAGGTGCGCGCTATCAGGCGAGCTGAAGACCGCCGGCATCTGGTCGAGCAGCGGGCGGTTGTGCTCGCTGTCCCAGGGTTCATCCAACTTAAATTGCGAGTACAGTGCCATTTCTTCCATGTACGGCAACAGCCGCACCCGCCAACTCAACAGCGGCGTGCCGTCCTCACTGTAAACGTCTGTGGGAAATGCTCCTTTCGCCGACTCGTAATTATGGAACGCCAGTCCGAGCTGTTTCAAGTGGTTCATTTCCTGCGCTTGCCGCGCCGCGCTGCGCGCCGACTGAACCGCCGGCAGCGCAAGGCCGACGACGACGGGCATCGCCCCCACCATGTTGCCGCCGCCAGGCAGCGTGCCGCGCTGCGTGAAGTGGAAACCGTCCTCGGCGTGGCCCATGGTGCTCACGCTCGGCCGTAGGTGCTTGATGACCGTGTCGCGCGAGGGCAGGGCGGTCGCGTCGATGGTGATTCCCACCTGCCGCAACTGAGCGCTGAGCATCTGCACGCCCATTTGCACGAACGGATAGGCCGAGCGAACAAGTTGCGGCGTGTCCTGGTAGAAGATCGCGGCGGGCCCGTCGGCCTCGAGCGCTTCGCCGACGGCGTCCGAAGTTGCGAGCGAATCCTCAGCTTCGCGATCGAGCGCACTGCGAACCGCGTCGGGCAGCAGCCCGAACACGAGCCACTCGTCGGCGACGCACCACGAAGGCGATACCGGTACGGGCTCGCCCTGAAACTGCAGCGAGTAGAGCGTCTGGCCGTCGACGGTCGTCTCGCTGATCGACACGCGCTCGTTGTGGCGAGCCATCTCGGCCTTCGCGGCGTCGACGATCTTGCGCACCGACGTGCGGAGCTTGTCGGCGTCCTTCACCTTGACCGCCGCGGCCGAGTTCAGCCAAGAAAACATCAGGTCGCCGGAAGGCAGATACGCGACCCACACGTCGCCAAGGGCCGCCACCACGTCGTTCCGCACGTCGACGCCCAGGTGACGCTCCGCTTCCCACAGGCCTTCCTCGAATTCCTCGCCGGCCCGCGGTTCAAACTGGCTCGCCAGCGCGACGGCCTTTTCCATGACTTCCCGTGCGCTCATCCGGACGGCCGCCGCAACCAGGGCATCCTTCGGCACGATCGACAGGTCGCCTTCGGCCAACGGCTCATGCGGCAGGAAACCCAGGATGCCCGGCCGCTGGCCATCGGTCACGATGTGAGCCGTGCTCATGCAGCCGACGGCGTCGTAGCCGGAGACGCCGTGGAGCGTCTTGATATTGGTGAGGCCGAGCTGCTCGACGATCGGCCAGACGCCTGGGTGGTGGGATTCGACGATCGGCTGCACGCGCTGGAGGATACCTGCCACGTTGAGGTAGCCGATCGACATTTCACGCTCGATCGGGTGTTCGGAACGGATTTGCGTCAGCCAAGCGGGGCCATACGCGGTGGAACTGTCGACGTCGAGCCCAGCGTCCAGACGCTCGACGAGTGCGGCCGCCGTCGCCTCGCCGACCGCAATCACCAGGTAGTCTCCCTTCCATCCGAAGCGCACCGGCGGCGCCTGCGGAGGCAGCGCCACGCGCTGCCACGCGACGTCGCCAATCGTCTCCGCCGTTGTCGACAAGCCGTTGTCGCGGGCCAGCGCGAGCAATTGATCGAGTGCGGCTGCCAACTCCGCGCGCCCCTCGCCGGCGCTCAACACGAACGCCGCCTCGGCCTGGACCGACTTGTCCGGCCCGGGACGCACGTCGGCGACGAAGGCCGCCATCGGCCGCGAGATCAGCGCCTTCACGACTTTGGGAATCTCCGTGGACAGCACGCGCTGGTCGCGATTGGGACCGCCCGCGCGGCGGATCGCCGCCATCACCTGCGTTTCGATTTCCGTGAACAACCGCTGCACCTGCGGCTCGGCGAAGAGCTGCTCGGTGTGGTTGGTGCTGTTGGCCTGCGCGGCGCCCATGCCCGAGGACGCGACGTACCACAGGCACTCTGCGGGGGCGATGTTCGAAAGGTTCGGATCGAGCGGCAGCGGCGCCCCCAACGCCGGCAACACGCCGGCGCCGCCGGCCAAGGCCAACCAGATCCACGCCACGCCAAACGTTGTCGCAGCCATCGCGTCACCTCCGCGGAGTTTGAGAAGTCGTCGAGTCCTACCGACTGAGGAGGATATTCTCGCGGTTTCCGCGGCAATCTGCAAATCACTTGGCTTAGCAAGATGATGCAAGTGCTAGTGAATTCCGCTCCTAGGCCCGGCGTTCACGCCAGGTGTTAACTTGCACAATCCTGGGGGCGTCCAGGAACGTCGAAGCGAGCCGCTTCGGCGACGTGGTCGAAGCGGCTCGCTTCGACGGGCGCCACGGCAAGAAAATTGCCCGCTGCACCGGCAGCGGGCAATCGTGATAAGGCAAGACATCGAATGCATCCAGCCGCCGGACGGCCACGCTGCCCCGGAGCTCCGGCGAGCGTGGCTTGCCGGCTCGACTGAGCGTGTCACCTCTTCGCCTAGCGACGGCAACGTCGAACGCTGAGCAGGACAACGCCGCCCAGCGCCAGGACGCCTGCGGCGGGTTCGGGAATGACGACGCCGGGCGATCCCACGGCGCCCGATGCCAAAAAGGCGCCGTTGACGCCCACTTCGCTGAGCGTCGAGATCGTCGCGTTGTTCAGTCCGGCCGTGTTGTCGAAAGAGAAATTCGTCGTCGAGGCGCCGAAGGCGACGCTCGCCACGAGGGCGTCGCTGCTGTCGTAGAGATTGACGGCATCGCCCGAGGTGCTCAGCCCGATGCCGGAGCCGCCATAGGCGCCAATGAGAAATCCGGCCGGCGCCGCGCCGCCGAACCAGGCGTCGATGAAGTTTGCGGCGATCGCTGCGTCGTCGGCGCCCGCGGCGTCGCTTTCAAAAAAGACGGCCGCGCCGCCGGCGGGAATCGCCGTGACGCCGCGGAGGGCCAGGGCCGCCGCCGGAGACGCGGAGCTGTCGTCGACCTTCCAGCCGGTGATGTCGACGTCGGCCGGTCCCGTGTTGGTGAGTTCAAACCAATCGGCCGCGTAGGGGGTGTCGCCGCTGCCCCAGGGCGCGACCTCGGTAATCAAAATGGCGGCCGTCGCCTGCTGTGCCATCGCCAGCGCGAGCAGTGCAGCACTCAAACGCTTCATCATGAGTTCTCTCCGTTGTTTCGCTTGTCGAGTTGCCAAGGGTGTGTGCCTCAAGTCACACGGCGGACATTTTCCGCATGAAGTGCGTCGACTTTAGCGGTCCCTTGTTAAGCAACGATGAATGTTCCGCGCAGAAGCCGTCGCGAGATCATCACAAATCCTTCACGTCTTCTTCACGCGCACGCGATAGCATCTGCTCGATCGACAGTGTGAGTCTGCGCACGGCAAGTTGCCCGCCTGGCTGACGCATCAGACGCCGAGCAAGCCGGCGGCGCGGGACCATGAGGAAGCGATCGATGGGCAAACCTTGGACATCGGCGGCCGCCTGCATTGCAGCGATGGGCCTGTGGAGCGCGAGCGCGCTCAGTGCTCGCGCCGCGGTTCCGAACTCGCTCGTGCTCAACGAAATCAACACGGTCAGCAGCGGCAGTTTCCTGGATCAGGACCGCCCGGCAGGCGCCCGCAATCGGTCGGACCTCACGCTCGGTCGCCTGCAAGGCAACGGCCAGAACTGGCTCGAGTTTCTCGTCGTTCAAGGCGACGACTTGGGCGGCGGGACGTTCGCCAACACGCTCGACCTACGCGGCTGGAAAGTCGCGTGGTCCTATGACAAGCCGCCGCTGTTGCCCACCGATCCGGATCCCAATGTGTCGGGTTCGGGCGTCATGCAGTTCAGCGATGATCCGCTGTGGGCCGCCGTGCCCAAGGGCACGCTGCTGGTGATCAGCGAGTGGAAGGAAGTCTGGTACCACGACGCCGGGACCGACCCGGCGGGATTCGGCGGACTCCAACGCGACGGCGGCATCGACGGGTTGGGGGAAGTGGTCGGCGAGCCCTACGACCCGGAAACGCACACCAAGAAGGTCGATTTCTCGACCGACGCGCAGTGGAATCCGCTCGCGACGTGGGCCGACGGCGTGCACTCCGGCACGGGTGATTGGGGCCTGCGGGTGTGGGCCGGCGAGCGCAATCCGGACATGAGCTTCAAATACTTCACCTTCACCGGCAGCATCTCGCCGGGCAACGACGAGCTGGGCCAGCCGCTGCCGCCGATCGACATCGGCACGCCCGGCGCCGGGTTGTACGCCGTCAATAACGACGACTGGCAGTTCACCATCCTGGAGCCCGTCGAGGGCCAGGAAGACCGCATCATCCAGGGTCCCATCGGCGAAGCGCTCTCCAGCGGCTCCTTCAGCGTGGGCAGCGACGAGCTGTTCCGTCTGGAAAACTTCCCGGTCACCACGCCGCCGGCCACGCAGGAGCACTACCTCGACGCATCGATCTCGGACTACATCGACGGCACCTCCAGCGCCTTCGGCAGGCCGAACGTGTGGAGCGGCGGGTCGTTCGTGCAGGACCTGTCGAGCCTGCGCAACTGGGTGCGACAGGGCGATGCGGACCTCGACGGCCGCTCGACGGGCTCCGACTTTCTGAAGTGGCAGCAAAACCTGGACAAGACCGGCGCGTCGCTGACCGACGGCGACTTCAACGGCGACGGGACGGTCGACGGACTCGACTTGGCGGTGTGGCGAACGCAGTTCGGGACGCTGGCGAACGCGGCGCTACGAGCCGTGCCTGAAGCGCAGGGCGTTGTGCTGGCGTGTTTGGCGATGGGGCCGGGGTGGGTTGCCGCGCTAAGCCGCAAGCGGCGGCGGCGGTTGAGCCGGCGGATTTTTTAGATTTTGCCTGGAAGAGGTCATCCGTGTCAGGACGACGGGAATCGCGCGGTTTCACACTGGTGGAACTGCTGGTGGTCATCGCGATCATCGGCGTGCTGGTTGCTCTGCTGTTGCCGGCGATTCAAGCCGCGCGCGAAGCGGCCCGGCGCGCCCAGTGCACCAACAATCTCAAGCAGATGGGGCTCGCGCTTCTGAACTATGAGAGCGCCAAGGGCGCCTTCCCCCACGGCCGGTGGAACATCATCCCCGGCGACACGAAGAAGCATCCGTTCGCCGACCGCACCGGCGCCAGCAACGACCATTCCTGGCAGATTCTGGCTTTGCCGTTCGCGGAAGAGCAAAACGTGGCGCGGAGCTACGATCTCGAGAAGGCGTGGTTCCACTTGGACAACCGCGCGGCGATCGCCAGTCCGATCGCGCTGTTCCGCTGTCCGACCGTCCCGACGGCCGACCGCGTCGACGACCTGTTCAAAACGCCGAGTCCCAAGCCGGCGGCCGGCGACTACGGGTGCATCAACGGCGTGGGGCGCGCCGTCTGGCAGTCGCAGCCGCAGTTGGGCAGGTATCCAGGCGACGCGCCGCCCCAAGGCGGCGGCGGGGGCGAGGACAACTCCCAGGTCGTCGGCGTGCTGAACAAGGTGCTCACCGAGCCGCCGACCAAGATCAAGCAAATCACCGACGGCCTGTCGTCCACCGTGATGGTCGCCGAGTCGGCCGGCAAACCAGAGCTGTATACCAAGGGCCAACCGGGAACGATCAATGGCGAGCCGGGCACGGTCTACGCCGGCTGCAGTTGGGCCGACCCGGACTCGGGCTTTACGGTCAACGCCCAGCCGGTGATCAACTATCACAACGACGCGGAGATCTACGCGTTCCACACCAGCGGCGCGAATCTGCTATTCGCTGACGGCCACGTGCAATTTGTCAGCGACGCGCTCGAAACCGCCGTCGGAATTGCCCTCGTGACGCGAGCCGGCGATGAGATCATTCCCGGCGACGTGCTGTGAGTGCGGTCATGCGCCTCACGCAGGCACAAGTCGCCCCGCGTCGAGTTCGCACGTGCGCTGCATCCGCGCGGCGAGCGCCGCGCTGTGCGTCACGGCGATGAGCACCGTGTTCTGTTCACGCTGCAACTCCAACAGCAATTCGACGACCGCGTCCGACGTCGATCGATCGAGGTTGCCGGTCGGCTCGTCGGCAAGCAGCAGCGTCGGACGGCGAACAAGCGCCCGCGCGATCGCGGCCCGCTGGCGCTCGCCGCCGGACAGTTCCGCGGGCCGATGATTCAGCCGCGGCGCGAGCCCCACGCGCTCGATCAGGCTCGTGGCTCGCGCCACATCGTCGGCGCCGGCCGCGCCGTCGGCCAGCAGCGGCACCAGCACGTTCTCCAGCACCGTGCACTGCGGCAGCAGGTGGTGGTCTTGAAACACAAAGCCTACGTGCCGGCTGCGGAACGCGGCGAGGGCCGCCTCGTCGAGATCGAACGGCCTGACGCCGCCGAGCTCCAACGAACCGCTGGTCGGCCGGTCGAGCGTGCCGAGAATGGCCAGCAACGTGCTCTTTCCGGAGCCGCTGGGCCCAACGACGGCACAGTTCTGGCCGCGCTCCAGTTCCAGCGACGCGTCGGCCAGCACACGCAACTCGCCGCCGGTCACCGGGTACGACTTCGCGAGCGACTTGGCGACCAACTCGGGCATCGCCCCATTGTGACGGCGGCGCTCGACGCCGCCAAGTTGGCGCCAGAATCGCAAGCCCCGCTCAGGCCGCGTACTCGCGGAGCCGCTCGGCCATCTCCGTGGGGACCGGCCTGCGCTGCGGCCGCTTGCCATGCTCGATGCGGCAGCACACGCTCGCCATGCGGCCGACGGCCACTTCGCGCCCCTCGTGCGTGAAGCGAAACTCGTAGGTGAGGCTCGTCTCGCCGATGCGCGCCACGGAAATGGCGATGTCCAGCATTTCCTCGCAATGAGCCGGCGACTTGTAGTCGCACGAGGCGTGGACCCGCGGAAAGCTGATGTGCTCGCCGTCGATCATCGCGTGCACGCTCAACCCCAGCGAGCGGAGCAGCTCGTGCTCGGCCGACTCCATGTACACGAAGAACGAGGCGAAGTGCATGATGCCCGCCATGTCCGTGTCATGGAACTCCACCATGCGGGTGGTACGGAACGGCTCGGGCATGGGAGGGGGGCGAAGGCGGAAGGGGGATTAGACGGCGGCGCGGATGCCCGAATAAGGCTACTAACCCGACGCGTAAGCGAGGCACGTCCTCGCTTACGCGTCGGGTTAGTAGCCCATTGACGGCGCATGCCTCAATAATAACCCGCGATCGCCAATCGACATCAGCCGCCGACGTACGGCATCAGCGCCATGAACCGCGCCCGCTTGATCGCCTTCGACACGGCGTGCTGGCTGGCGGCGTGGCAGCCCGTCTTGCGGCGGCTCACGATGCGACCGTGCCGATTGGTCAACTTGCTGAGCAAGTCGAGATCCTTGTAGTCGATGAACATCGGGCGGGGACGGATGCCGTCCACGCACACGGGGTCCTTCTTGTTCACGCGACGGATGGTCTTGGTACGCTCGGGAATCATAAGCCGGGTAAGTCAGGATCGACAAAAGTCGGCGACGCACCTGCGCGCCGTGGAGCCCTGCATTTTAACGCGATTGCGCAATCACGCAACCCGCCATCGCCTGGCTTCCGACGCTTGGGCGTAAGAAGGCATTCGTAGTCTTGCTGGGTGCTGGTAAGCTGGGGTTCGGC